>NZ_NEUB01000499.1 GCF_002910825.1 Streptomyces sp. SM1
CCCCGGTTCGGCCCTCCGCCGAGGCCTGTTTTCGCTGGTCGGCCCCGCCCGCACACGGGCCGCCAGGTCGCCCAGACGGCGCAGGAAGGACGTCGGCAGGAACACCGCGTCGGCCGCGATCATCGCCAGGGAGAAGAAGGGCAGCCCGAGCACGACGGCGATCACCGCGTGTTCGAGGATCATGAAAGTCAGCAGGGCGTTCTTGACCCGCCGGTTGAACAGGGTGAACGGGAAGGCGACCTGCACGGCGACCGTCGCGTACGTCACCAGCATCACCAGGGTGCCGCTGGCCGACAGCAGGTCCGCGAGGGCCGGCCAGGGGGAGAAGTACTCCAGGTGGAGCGGGTAGTACACGGCGGTGCCGTCCTGCCAGCGGGAGCCCTGGACCTTGTACCAGCCGGCCGTGGCGTAGATCAGACACGCCTCCGCCATGATCACCAGCAGTGCGCCGTTGTGCACGGTGTTCGCGACCACGTCCAGCAGCATCCGCGGCTGCGCGGTCCTCGCGCGGCGCCCGGTCAGCCACCACAGCGCCTGCGCGAACCACACGGCCCACAGCAGCGCCGGTATGAACCAGTCGCCGTCCATACGGCCCGCCGTCGTGGCCATGAGCAGCAGGAACCCCAGCACACCCCACAGCGCCGGGCCGACCCGGTCGCGCGGCCGCTCCCCCCGCGCGCATGCCTCTTCCGCACGGCGCGTACGCCGCGCGTCCAGCGACCAGACCCGGCCGCAGCGGGTGAACACCAGGTAGACCGCCATCAGGTGCAGGACGTTGTCGCCGCCGTCGCCCACGAACACGCTGCGGTTCTGCAGTGCCAGCACACCCACCATGAACAGCACCGACATGGTGCGGGTGCGCCAGCCCAGCAGCAGCAGGAGACTCCACAGCACGGCCAGCGCGTAGACCGACTCGAACCAGATCCGGCTGTCGGACCAGAGCAGCACGGTGAAGGCGTCGTTCGTCGCGACCAGCTGCTCGGCGAGGCCGAAGTCCCAGGGTCCGTCCGGGCCGTACAGCTCCTGGCGGTGGGGGAACTCACGCAGCAGGAACAACAGCCAGGTCAGGCTGAAGCCGATGCGGATCACGGCGGTCTGGTGCGGGCCGAGCGCGGAGTCGGTGACGCGGGCGATCCCCCGGAAGAGGGCCGCCGGGAAGCGGTTCACCCGATGCCTCCCCGGGTCTCGTCCTCGGACAGTGACCACCAGGGCAGGGTGCGGTACACGGGTGTGGTGGAGACCTTCTCCCCGCTCCAGTCCGGCGGCGGCACGTCGGTGGTCCGCGAGCGGACCTGGACGCGATCGACGGCACCGTCCTCGCCGGCCGCGTCCGAGCGGTGGAGGCGCATCACCATGATCCGCCGCAGATACGCCTCGGACAGCGCCCCGCGCAGACCCACCGGCCGGTGCTCGTCGTCGTGCGTGGAGACGAAGAAGTCCCAGGCGCGGCGCAGTTCGTTCTGCTGGGTGTGGCTGGGCAGCGGGTTGCCGTCGATGGCCCGGCCGTCCTGCGCGGACAGGTCGTACCAGCCGGTGGTCCGTGACGCCCCGTCCGCCGTACGGATCTCGGCGCGCACCTGGACGGCGACGTTCTGCTGCAGGGGGTTCGGCGCGAACAGTTTCCAGTTCTGCTCGAACTCCGGGTAGATCCAGTCGTCGATCGTCTCGCGGTGCTGCTTGCTCACCGTGTTCGAGGGCGCGACGTGCAGGAACGTCATGCCGAGGTGCACACAGACCCCGGCGGCGACACCCGCGAGCGCCAGCACGGCACCGATCCGGTAGCGCGGGGAGAGGGC
>NZ_NEUB01000046.1 GCF_002910825.1 Streptomyces sp. SM1
CCCCTCCCCCGCCGAGCGCGCCTCCGCCGTCCGTGCCTACCGCCCCGCGCTGCGGCCGGGTGTGCTGATCGGGCCGGCGCTGTTGCGCGGCCCCCGCACCGTGCACCTCGTCAAACACCCGGTCAGCGGTGCCGCGTTCGAGATCGGCGCCAAGGAGCACTTCGTCCTCGGGCGGCTCGACGGCACCCGGAACCTCGACGACATGGTGGCCGAGTACGCGGCCCGCTTCCGGCGGCGGCTGTCCGAGGAGCAGTGGACCCGGCTGCTCGGTCTGCTCGGCACCCGTGGGCTGCTCGACGGCTCCCCCGACCCCGCCCCGCCACCGCCGCCCCCGGCACGCACCGGCACCCTGTGGAGGGGCAGCCGGCGGACCGTCGCCGACGCCCACGCGACCACCGGACGTCTCCACCGGGTGCTGCGACCGCTGCTGCACACCTGGGTGCAACTCCCGCTCGTGGCAGCCGCGCTGGTGATGACAGGCGCTCTGCTCGCGGACCCGGCGGCGCTGCTCGACGGGAGCCTGGACCTGCTGAGCCGCCCCCTCCTGCTGATCCCGTTCGGGGTGTTCCTCTGGATCAGCGTCTGTCTGCACGAACTCGCCCACGGCGTCGCCGCCCGGCACTACGGCGGTACGGTCTCCGAGATCGGACTGCGCTGGCGGTTCCCCGCCCTGATGATGTACTGCACGGTCGACGACTACCTGTTCCTCCCCGGTCTGCGGGCGAAACTGGTGGTCGCCGCGGCGGGCGCCCACGTCAACCTCGTACTGCTGCTGCCCCTCGCGCTCTGGTGGGCGCTGCTGGATCCGGCCGACCCGTACCGGCCGGCGCTCACCGGCATGCTCCTCGTCGGCGTCGTCCAGGCCCTGAGCAATCTGGTGCCGCTTCCCCCGCTGGACGGATACCGCATGCTGAGCCACCTGCTGTCCGCCGCCAACCTCGCTCCGGAGACCAGGAGTTACCTGGTGCTGCGCCGGGGCGGACGGGACGCCGTCGCGGCCTACCCGCCCCGCGCCCGCCGTCTCTACACGGCCTATGCCGTCGCGTCGGCCGTGTCCGTACTGCTCGCCGCGGCCGGCACCTGCGCCGCCGTCGTCCTCCTGGTCCTGCGATGACGTCCCCGCCGCAGGACAAGACGCCACCCATGAATGAGGTACCGCTATGAGCTCCACCTCTCCCACCCCGGACCACGGCGCCGGGCCCGCCGTCGCCGTCACCGGCGTGACGAAGAGCTACGGCGGCAGGCCGGCCGTCGACGAGGTCACCCTCGACGTCCGGCGCGGCGAGTTCTTCGGGCTGCTGGGCCCCAACGGAGCGGGAAAATCCACCCTGGTGGAGATCATGGAGGGCCTGCGCAGGGCCGACTCCGGGACGGTCACGGTGTTCGGCGAGTCGCCGTGGCCGCGCAACACCCGCCTGCTGCCGCGCATGGGCGTGCAGACCCAGTCGTCGGCGTTCTTCGTGCGGCAGACCGTTCACGAGCATCTGCGCACGGTGGCGGCCCTGTTCGGCGTGGAGGGCGCGGCCGTCGACGCCACCCTGGAGGCCGTCGGGCTCGGCGGGCGGCACGACGTCCGCGTGGACAGCCTCTCCGGCGGCCAGCGGCAGCGGCTCGCCATCGCCTCCGCGCTGGTCCACGGCCCCGAGCTGATCTTCCTCGACGAGCCGACCGCCTCGCTCGATCCGGAGGGCCGCCGGGACCTGTGGGAGGTGCTGCGCGGTCTCAAGGCGCGGGGCCGCACCATCGTGTACACCACGCATCACCTCGACGAGGCCGAGGCGCTCTGCGACCGGGTCGGCATCCTGGTGGAGGGCCGGCTCGCCGTCGTCGACGAACCGCAGCACCTGATCGGGACGTTCGGCGCCGCCACCCGCCTCCTGGTACCGCTCGGCCGGATCGACGAGGACCGGGCCGCGGCCCTTCCCGGCGTGACCGCCGTCACCGTCCAGGGCGGACACCTCGTCCTCGAGACCCGCGCGACCGGCCGGGTGCTCGCCGCACTCGACGCCGCCACCGGCCTGGACGGGGTACAGACCCGCACGCCCAGCCTGGAGGACGTCTACCTCGACATCACCGCCGGGCGACGCCCGCGGACCCCCCTCACCGCGAACAACCAGGAGCAGCAGGCATGAGCGCCTACACCGCGCTGACCGGGGCGGGCTACCGCGCCCAGGTCCGGGACAGGACGACCGTCTTCTTCACCTTCGCCTTCCCGCTGATCTTCCTCGTCGTCTTCGGCCTGATCTTCCAGGGCCGGGACGTGGAGGAGAGCGGCCTCTCGTACCTGTCCTACACCGCCTCCGGAGTGCTCTCCTGGGGTGTCGCCAACGCCGCTGTCTTCAGTATCGGGTTCACACTGATGCAGTGGCGGGTGGACGACATCCTGCGGATGATCCGGATGTCGCCCGCCCCGCTGTCCGCCGTGCTCGGATCCCGCTACGTCCTCGCCCTGGGCGTGGGACTGGTCCAGTCCGTCCTGTTCGTCGGTGTGGCGATGCTGCCCGGCTTCGGTCTGGTCCCGGCGTCCCGGTGGCCGCTGCTGATCCCGGTCATGGTCCTCGGGATCACCACGTTCCTGCTGCTGGGAGTGATCGTCGGCAGCATCGCCGACACCCCCGAGTCGGTGGCCGGCATCGCCAACTTCCTGATGCTGCCCATGGCCTTCGTGTCCGGGTCGTTCTTCCCGCTGGACGCCATGCCCGGCTGGCTGCAGAAGGTGTCGCTGGTCATGCCGCTGCGCTACCTCAACGACGCGGTGTCGGCCGCCCTCACCGGCCGGGGGGACCTGTCCGACATCGGCGTGGGCTGCCTCGGCCTCCTCGTGTTCGCCGGGCTCTTCGGGGCCGTCGCGGTGCGCACCTTCCGCTGGACGAAGACCTCGTGAGCACCGCGACCCGGGCGCTGCCGCTTCCGATGGCGCAGGCCCGCGCCACCCTCCAGGCGTTCCTGGACGGCCACTTCGGACCCGGCGCCCCACGCGTCGTCCCGGTCGGTGCCGTCGGTGCCGGGGACAGGGCCGGCGGAGCGCCGGACCCCTGGGCGGCGGAGCGCCCGACGGCGCTGGTCCATGTCAGCGCCTCGGCGATCCTGCTCGGCCCGTGGGGAGGCGACGGCAGC
>NZ_NEUB01000500.1 GCF_002910825.1 Streptomyces sp. SM1
GGCTCGCCCCCACCGGCGTCGCCCCCGCCGCAGGCGCCCTGCGCTGGGAACTGCCCGGCTGGGCCGGCTCCGTCGACCTGCTCCTCATCGCCACCCCGGACGGCACCGAACCCGGCCTGGCCCTGCTCTCCGAGCAGGCCTACCGCCGCGGCTGCACCGTCGTCGCCGTGGCCCCGGCCCGCACCCCGCTCGCCGACGCGGTCGGCGGCTCGCACGGCATGTTCATCTCCATGGCCACGGCGCCCTACGACCAGGACGAACCCGTCGCGGCCGCCTCCTCCGGCGTGCTGTGGGCGCTGCTGACCCCGCTGCTCGCGCTCCTGGACCGCACCGGTCTGGTCACCGCCCCGCCCGAGGCGCTGCAGATGGTCGCCGACCGTCTCGACGGCATCGCCGAACGCTGCGGCCCGGCCATCGTGACGTACAGTAACCCGGCCAAGACGCTGGCCGCGGAACTCGCCGACGCACTGCCCGTCGTCTGGACCGAGGGCGTCTCGGCCGGCCCGGCCGGCCGCCGGTTCACCGCCGCGCTCGCCGAACTGTCCGGCAAGCCGGCCGTCGTCGCCGAACTGCCCGAGGCTCTCGCCGCGCACGAAGCCCTGCTCGCCGGGCGGCTCGCCGCCGGCGCGGACCCGGACGACTTCTTCCGGGACCGCGTGGAGGAGGCGCCCGCCCTGCACGCCCGTGTGGTGCTGCTCCGCGACCGCCCCCTCGGCGGCCTCACCGCGGCTCCCGCCGCCCGCGAACTGGCCCTCAGCCACGACACGCCGATCAGCGAGCTGGAACCGGAGGCGGGCGGCGAACTGGAGACCCTCGCGGAACTGATCGCCGTCACGGATTTCGCCGCCGTTTACCTGGCGCTCGCCTCCAAGGCCTGATCATGACCGGGACCCCCTGACGTCACGCACGAAGACCGGCAGAAGGAACGCGGAGAACCCCATGGACCGCCTCGACAACACCATCCGCCCCTACGCCTGGGGTTCCCCCACCGCCATCCCGCGGCTGCTCGGCACCGAACCCACCGGCGAGCCGCAGGCGGAGATGTGGATGGGCGCCCATGCCGGCGCACCCTCGCGCACCGGCCGTGGCACCCTCGCCCAGGTCATCGACGCCGCACCGGAGAAGGAACTCGGCCCGGAGTCGGTCGCCAGGTTCGGCCCCCGGCTGCCCTTCCTCCTCAAACTCCTCGCCGCCGGATCCCCGCTCTCCCTCCAGGTCCACCCCGACCTGGACCAGGCGAAGGACGGCTACGCGGACGAGGAGCGCCGCGGCGTCCCCGTGACCGCCCCGCACCGCAACTACCGGGACGCCAACCACAAGCCCGAACTGGTCTGCGCCCTCACCGAGTTCGACGGCCTGTGCGGATTCCGCGAGCCGCTGCGCGCCGCCGGACTCCTCGAGGGCCTCGGCGTGGACTCGCTCAAGCCGTACGTCGACCTGCTGCACGCCCACCCCGAAGAGGCGGCCCTGCGCGAGGTCCTCACCGCGATCCTCACCGCCGACCCCGAGGAGATGGCCCGTACGGTCGCCGAGACCGCCGCCGCCTGCGACCGTCTCGGCGGCGACTACGCCCCGTACGCAGGGATCGCCCACCACTACCCGGGCGACCGCGGAGCCGTCGCCGCGATGCTCCTCAACCACGTCCGGCTGCAGCCCGGTGAGGCACTCTTCCTCGGCGCCGGAGTCCCGCACGCCTACCTCGACGGTCTCGCCGTCGAGATCATGGCCAACTCGGACAACGTCCTGCGCTGCGGCCTGACCCCCAAACACGTCGACGTCCCCGAACTCCTGCGCATCGTCCGCTTCGAGGCCCGCGACCCCGGCGTCCTGCGCCCGGAGGCCGGACCCGACGGCGAGGAGGTCTACGAGACCCCCATCGACGAGTTCCGCCTCTCCCGCTACGTCCTCCCCGAGGCCGGCACCGCCCACGACCTCACCCTCACCACCCCGCAGATCCTGCTCTGCACCGCGGGTTTCGTCCGGGCGGGCGAGCACGAACTGTCCCCGGGCGCCTCCGTGTTCGTCCCCGCAGGTGAGAAGGCCGAAGTGACGGGTACGGGAACGCTGTTCCGGGCCACGGTCGTCGCCTGAACAGCCCCGGCCGACGATCCGCCGCGCCGACGCCGGACCGGGCTGCAACAATGTCCCACCGTCAAAGGACGGGCCAAGTCCCGGGCGGCGTACGAACGCGCCGTCCCGGGCCACCACACGGCGTACGAAGGGACAACGCGAACACATGAGCGCGTCAGGCGGCACCAAGGCGATTGTGGCGGCACTCACCGCCAACCTCGCTATCGCGGTAGCGAAGTTCGTGGCGTTTGTCTTCAGCGGCTCGTCGTCGATGCTCGCCGAGTCCGTGCACTCGCTCGCCGACTCCGGCAACCAGGGCCTGCTGCTCGTCGGCGGCAAGAGGGCACAGCGCCAGGCCACCCCGCAGCACCCCTTCGGTTACGGCCGCGAGCGCTACATCTACGCCTTCCTCGTCTCCATCGTGCTGTTCTCGGTCGGCGGCATGTTCGCCCTCTACGAGGGCTACGAGAAGATCAAGCACCCGCACGAGCTGACGCACTGGTACTGGCCGGTCGGCGTCCTCGTCTTCGCGATCATCGCGGAGTGCTTCTCCTTCCGCACCGCCATCAAGGAGTCCAACGTCGTGCGCGGCGGCCGCTCCTGGAAGGAGTTCGTCCGCCACTCCAAGGCGCCGGAGCTGCCGGTCGTCCTCCTGGAGGACCTCGGCGCGCTCATCGGTCTCATCCTGGCCCTCGGTGGTGTCGGCATGGCCCTGGCCACCGGCGACAGCGTCTGGGACGGCATCGGCACCCTCTGCATCGGCGTCCTGCTCATCCTGATCGCCCTGGTCCTCGCCGTCGAGACCAAGTCGCTGCTGCTCGGTGAGGCCGCGGGCAGCGAGGAGACCAGGAAGATCGAGGCCGCCGCCGTCGACGGCCGCACCGTCACCCGCATCATCCACATGCGCACCCTCCACATCGGCCCGGAGGAGCTGCTGGTCGCCGCGAAGATCGCCGTCCGCCACGACGACACCGCCACCGAGGTGGCCTCCGCCATCGACGCCGCCGAGTCCCGCATCCGCGAGGCCGTCCCGATCGCCCGTGTGATCTACCTCGAGCCCGACATCTACAGCGAGACCGAAGCCGCCAAGGGTCCCGACCCCCACGCCACCCCCGGCGGCCCCGCCCAGCCGGAGACCGGTCACTGAACGTACCGACCCCGCGCACCGCGCCGGCCGGCCCCGTACGACGGGGCCGGCCGGCGCCCAAATAGGCCTGATGTGTACGCGTCCGGACTGGGGGCCGCCCGGCCGGGCGGTGTAGCTTGGGACGGAGCCAGACGTCGCTGCTGATGGCGGTCGGGCGGTCCCCCCCCCGGGGACCGGCCGAGGGAGAGAGGGCCTCCGACGGACTGCGCTGCGCGCACGCGGGCATGCCTGTGTCCTCTTCGGGGCACCCCTGTGTCCGCCGCCGCGCAGACCAGCCGTACCCACCTCGACCCACACCCCGAGGAGCAGCTCGCAATGACGACTGTCGACAACCGACAGGACTTCAAGGTCGCCGACCTCTCCCTGGCCGCCTTCGGCCGCAAGGAGATCACCCTCGCCGAGCACGAGATGCCCGGCCTGATGGCGATCCGCAAGGAGTACGCCGAGACCCAGCCCCTGGCCGGCGCCCGGGTCACCGGCTCCCTGCACATGACGGTGCAGACCGCCGTCCTCATCGAGACCCTGACCGCCCTCGGCGCCCAGGTCCGCTGGGCGTCCTGCAACATCTTCTCCACCCAGGACCACGCCGCGGCCGCCATCGCCGTCGGCCCGAACGGCACGCCCGAGGACCCGCAGGGTGTCCCGGTCTTCGCCTGGAAGGGCGAGACGCTGGAGGAGTACTGGTGGTGCACGGAGCAGGCGCTGTCCTGGCCGGACACCCCCACCGGCGGCCCGAACATGATCCTGGACGACGGCGGTGACGCCACCCTCCTGGTCCACAAGGGCGTCGAGTACGAGAAGGACGGCAAGGTCCCCTCGCCCGACACCGCCGAGTCCGACGAACACCGCGTCATCCTCGAACTCCTCACCCGCACGGTGGCCGAGTCGCCGCAGAAGTGGACCCAGCTGGCGTCCGAGATCCGCGGCGTGACCGAGGAGACCACCACCGGCGTCCACCGTCTGTACGAGATGCACCGCGACGGCACCCTGCTGTTCCCGGCGATCAACGTGAACGACGCCGTCACCAAGTCGAAGTTCGACAACAAGTACGGCTGCCGTCACTCCCTGATCGACGGCATCAACCGCGCCACCGACACCCTCATCGGCGGCAAGACCGCCGTCGTCTGCGGCTACGGCGACGTCGGCAAGGGCTGCGCGGAGTCCCTCCGCGGCCAGGGCGCCCGCGTGATCATCACCGAGATCGACCCGATCTGCGCCCTGCAGGCGGCGATGGACGGTTACCAGGTCACGACGCTGGACGAGGTCGTCGACAAGGCGGACATCTTCGTCACCACGACCGGCAACAAGGACATCATCATGGCCGCCGACATGGCCAAGATGAAGCACCAGGCCATCGTCGGCAACATCGGCCACTTCGACAACGAGATCGACATGGCCGGCCTCGCCCAGATCCCCGGCATCGTCAAGGACGAGGTCAAGCCGCAGGTCCACACCTGGACCTTCCCCGACGGGAAGGTGCTCATCCTCCTCTCCGAGGGCCGCCTGCTGAACCTGGGCAACGCCACCGGTCACCCGTCGTTCGTGATGTCCAACTCCTTCGCGGACCAGACCCTGGCCCAGATCGAACTGTTCACCAAGCCCGACGAGTACCCGACCGGGGTCTACGTGCTGCCCAAGCACCTCGACGAGAAGGTCGCCCGCCTCCACCTCGACGCGCTCGGCGTGAAGCTGACCACCCTCCGCCCCGAGCAGGCCGAGTACATCGGTGTGCAGGTCGAGGGCCCGTACAAGTCGGACCACTACCGCTACTGAGCCGAGGCTCCCACCACGGGGAGCTCGTCCGCGCACGGACGCGCTCCCCGGCAGCAGGTCCACCGAGGCAGGCCCCCGCACCCCCGTGTCGGGGGCCTGCCCCATGGACGGACCGGAGACCGGCCCAGCCCGTCACGACCCAGCCCGTCACGACCCAGGACCTCCATGCCCCGCGGCCGCTATTCGCTCCACGATCCGCACGACCACACCCCCCTCGCGGACGAGCACTTCCACTGCGCGCCCGGCCCTTCCGGCTGGCGCTACGTCTCCCAGCTCACCGCCGCCTCCGGCGATCACCTGGGCTCGGTCGACCTCGCCCTCGACGAACTCGGCCGCCCCATCCGGCTCGAACTCCACGCCGCCGGCTGGCAGGTCCGCGGCGCCGCCCTCGACGGCGTCACCTGGGTCCGCACCGACCCCACCGGAGCCCACGCCACCGAAGGCAATGTGCGCGCCCACGCCTTCACCGGCGCCTCCCCCGCGTTCCTCGTCGCCACCGCCCGTCTGCTGCGCCTCACCCCCTCCTCGGCGGCCACCCGCGTACGCCTGGTCGCCCTCACGGACCCGGTCCTGGCCCCGCGCACCCTGGACCAGTCCTGGGCGCTGGTCAAGAGAGAAACACACGCCACTGACAACGGCCCCCTGACCGTGGACGCATACCAGGTCACAGCCCTGGACACGGGGGAACAGCACGCCGTGCACCTCGCCGGCGACGTGGTCCTCGACGCTCCCGGCATCGAGCTCGAGGACCTCGGATCACCGCCGTCGGTCTTCCCCTGACGGCACGTCCGAAGCCGTCTACGCCGGCGGGGCGAA
>NZ_NEUB01000501.1 GCF_002910825.1 Streptomyces sp. SM1
ACCGCCGCCGCCACCGCCGTAGCTGCCGGCGGGCGGTGCTGCCGGAGCCGGAGCCGGAGCCGGGGCAGGTGCCGCCGCTCCGCCGCCGGACGGGTCCACGACCGCCTCGATCTTCCACTGCACGTTGAACTGCTCGGCCAGCGCCTGGCGCAGCACGTCCTCGCTGCCGCTGCTGAGGAAGTTGTCCCGCGCGCCCGCGTTCACGAAGCCGATCTGGAGGGTCGTGCCGTCGAAGCCGGTCACCTGGGCGTTCTGGCTGAGCAGGATCCAGGTGAAGCGGCGGCGGTTCTTGACCGTCTCGAGAATGTTCGGCCAGAGCGTGCGGGGATCGACCCCACCGCCACCACCCGAAGGGGCGGGGGCCGACGGTGCCGTCTGCGCCACGGGGCCGGGTGCGGGCGTGGCCGCGGGGGCGCTGGGTGCC
>NZ_NEUB01000502.1 GCF_002910825.1 Streptomyces sp. SM1
CCGACCCCGCCGCATCGCGCCTTCCGGGGCCCGGCGCCGGACGGAGCGCGGACCCCGTCAGCGCCGCCGACCTGCTGGCCAAGGTGCGCGCGTGCACCCCCGTCTCCCGCGGCCGCTACCGCACGGACCAGGGCTCCCGGGCCACCGTCCCGGTGTGCGGCACCCGCGACGCCGTGTTCTGGAAGGCCGACATGGACATCGACTGCGACGGCCGCCCCGGCCGGCACTGCAATGCCCGTACCGACCCCCACTTCTCCGCCTCCACGGCCTTCGCCCGGTCCGACGGCCGTCCGCTGAGCGCGGAGAAGCTGCCCTATGTCGTGGTGCCCGCGCCCAGCGACGTATGGAACTACCGGTCCGACGGTGTGCGCGGCGGCTCCGTCGCGGCCGTGGTCTACCGCGACCGGGTGCGCTACGCGGTCGTCGGGGACACCGGCCCCGGGGGCGTCATCGGCGAGGCGTCCTACGCCGCGGCCGAGTCGCTCGGCATCGACCCGGACCCGCGGGCGGGCGGTGTCCCCTCGGGGGTCACCTACATCGTGTTCAAGGACAGTGCGGTGACCCCCGTCGAGGACCACGAGGCTGCGGTCGCGAAGGGGAAGCGGCTGGCCCGGGAGTTTGTGAACGGCGACGGCTGAACACGCCGGCCGGGCGTCACCGCGTCCTCGTCACACCTTCCGGTAGGCGTACGCCTCGGCGGCCGCCGCCTCGACCGTGGACAGGTCCGCCCCCGTGGACGCCGTGACCACCGCCGCCACCGCGCCTTCGACGAACGGCGCGTCCACCAGCCGGGTATCCGCGGGGAGTTCGTCCCCCTCGGCCAGCAGCGCCTTCACGGTGAGCACCGCGCTGCCCAGATCGGTGAGCACGGCGACCCCGGCCCCGCGGTCGACGGACGCGGCCGCCGCGGAGATCAGCTCGGCACTGGTGCCGAGGCCCCCGCCCTCGGTGCCGCCCGCCGGGGCCACGGGAACCGCGTCGCCGGCGCCCGCCAGACCCTTCGCCAGCTCCGCCACCGACTCGGCCACCGCCGCGCTGTGCGAGACCAGGACGATTCCCACCAGCCTCTCGTCACTCATCGCCGGCCTCCGCACCCGCCGCCGCGTCGGACAGCGCGGCGATCAGCAGCGCCGCAGACGTGGCCCCGGGATCCTGGTGACCGATACTGCGCTCGCCCAGATAGCTGGCCCTGCCCTTGCGGGCCCGCAGCGGCGTCGTGGCCACGGCTCCCTCCTCGGCCGCGTCGCGAGCGGCGGCGAAGGAGCCGCCCAGCGCGTCCACCGCCGGCACCAGCGCGTCGATCATCGTCTTGTCGCCCGGCGCGGCGCCGCCGAGCTGCATCACCGCGTCCGTCCCGGCACGCAGCGCCTCGGCCAGCTGCCGCTCGTCCACCTCGGCGGCGTCGCCGAGCGCCTTCCCCGTACGGCGCAGCAGGGTCCCGTACAGCGGGCCCGACGCGCCGCCGACCGTCGAGATGAGCAGGCGCCCGGCCTGGGTCAGCACCGCTCCGGGGGTGGCGGGCGGCTCCTTGTCCAGGGCGTCCCGCACCGCCCGGAACCCGCGCTGGAGGTTGCTGCCGTGATCGGCGTCCCCGATCGGTGAGTCGAGAGCGGTGAGCCGTTCCGCCTCGCGTTCCACGGACGCGGCGGTGGCCGTCATCCAGCGGCGGAAGAAGTCGGCGTCGAGCACGGGATCTCCTTGCGTGGTAGGTACTCCGGAACCGTTCGCACCGGCACCGTTCACATGCCCCAGCGCAGCCCCGCAGTACGCACCGGCGCGTCCCACAGCCGCAGCAGCTCCTCGTCGATCTGGCACAGGGTGACCGAGGCGCCCGCCATGTCGAGGGACGTGACGTAGTTGCCGACGAGCACCCGGGCCACCGGGACCCCGCGTTCGCCGAGCACCCGCTGCACCTCGGCGTTGAAGCCGTACAGCTCCAGCAGAGGGGTGGCGCCCATGCCGTTGACCAGGGCCAGCACGGGGTTGCGCGGGGTGATGTCGGCCAGGATCGCGTCGACGGCGGCCTCGGCGATCTCGCCGGACGTCATCATCGGCCGCCGCTCACGCCCCGGCTCGCCGTGGATGCCGATGCCCAGCTCCAGTTCCCCGTCGGGCAGGTCGAAGGTCGGTGTGCCCTTGGACGGGGTGGTGCAGGCGCTCAGCGCCACACCGAAGCTGCGGGAGTTCTCGTTCACCTGCCGGGCGATGGCCTCCACCCGCTCCAGCGGCAGTCCCTGTTCGGCCGCGGCGCCCGCGATCTTCTCCACGAACAGTGTCGCGCCGGTGCCCCTGCGGCCGGCCGTGTACAGGCTGTCGGTCACCGCCACGTCGTCGTTGACCAGCACCTTCCCGATCCGGATGCCCTCGTCCTCCGCCAGTTCCGCGGCCATGTCGAAGTTGAGCACGTCACCGGTGTAGTTCTTCACGACGAACAGCACCCCGGCCCCGCTGTCCACGGCGGCCGCGGCCCGCGCCATCTGGTCGGGTACGGGCGAGGTGAACACCTCGCCGGGGCAGGCCGCCGAGAGCATCCCCGGCCCCACGAAACCGCCGTGCAGCGGCTCGTGCCCGGAACCCCCGCCGGACACCAGACCCACCTTCCCGGCCACCGGGGCGTCCTTGCGGACGATCACCCGGTTCTCCACGTCCACCGCCAGCTCCGGATGCGCCGCCGCCATTCCGCGCAACGCGTCCGCGACCACGGTCTCCGGCACGTTGATCAGCATCTTCATGGGTACCTCCTGGGGCTCGGCAGGCGTGTCGGATCTGCCGGGTGGTCGGATGCGGGTCTCGGCTCAGGTCCTCCTGTCGGAAGTATCGGCCTTGTGGAGGCGAAGGTCACGTGCGCGGGCGCCCGGGCGTGCCCGGGAGGCGGAACGTGACGGCACCGTACGACCGGTCACGACCGCCGCGCGTCACGTCGCCGCACCTGCCGGTCCACCCCGGGGACCGGCCCGGGCAGGGACTCGGGCCGGAGCGGATCCGGGGGCGCCCCTACCGGCGGGCGCGCCGTCGGGCGACGAGCAGGCCGAGGAGCATGCCCACGAGAAGGGTGACCGTGAGGACAGTCCACAGCGGAAGCGTGACGGTCGACACCCACAGCCGGATGCTGACCGATTCCGTGTTGGCGGCGATGAACCAGACGGCCAGGGCTGCGAGCAGCAGGAAGCCGATGGTGCGCAGCCTGACGTCCCGCCCCTTGACCGTCACGGTCGGCGGACCATGAGTGTGTGCGGTATTCCGGGCCATGAAGACCATTCTCCGGCCATGCGCGCACATCGGCGACTCGCGACGGAAGGGCGCCGAGGGGCCTACGCGAGCGAAAGGAAGAGCTTCTCCAGCCGGGCACGCATCTGCGCGCCGTCCTCACCGTTCTGCCGGCCGGACTCGATGTCCGCCACGCACTTCTGCAACCCGGTCGCGATGATCGCGAAGCCGGCCCGGTCGAGGGCGCGGGAGGCCGCCGCGAGTTGCATGACGACCTCCTCGCAGTCGCGCCCCTCCTCGATCATCCGGATCACCCCGGAGATCTGCCCCTGCGCACGCCGCAACCTGTTCAGTACGGACTTGAGGTCCGCACCCTCGAGTTCCAGATCCACGACCACTCCCTCACGTAATACCCCGCCGGGTACTCTACGTCCCGTTTCGGCATCCCGTCGACCATGGGAGATCGTAGAGCCGCCGTCGCGGGCCCCCTCACCCCGGGCGTCCTGGCGACCGGGCCTACGGCCTGCCGTCCCGCGGCGGTGTACCGCCGGGGTGCTCGGTCCGCTCGGGAGCGGGTGACTTCACGGCGCGGGTCTCGGCCTTGAGGATGCGGGCCGACTTCCCCGCGGAGCGGGCGAGATCCGGGAGTTTCCTGGCGGCGAGGACGGCTATGACGACGATGAGTACGACGGCCAGCTCGCTCAGTCCGAACATGGATGTCCTGCTCCTTCTCCGGGGCCCCGGCGGCACCTCTACATCACTGTAGAGTAAGGGTGGTCGCCTGTGGGCCGCGCCGGGACAGCGGGAGGGCGTCCATACGATGACTGCCCGGGAAACCGGTGATGGCGGAAGGGAGTCAGGCCGTGACGGAGCAGGGGCAGCGTGCCCGGCGGCGGGGTCAGGGTGAGCTGGAGGCGCTGGTCCTGTCGGCACTGCGGGAGGCGGACGGCCCGGTGACGGCCGGCTGGGTGCAGGAACGCCTCGGCACGGACCTCGCCTACACGACCGTCATCACCATCCTGACCAGGCTGCTGGCCAAGGGCGCGGTTACCCGTCAGCGCGCGGGCCGGTCCTTCGCGTGGACGTCCGCGTCGGACCAGGCGGGTCTGGCCGCGCACAAGATGCGCAAGGTGCTGGACGCCGAGAGCGACCGGGAGGCCGTACTGGCCAGCTTCGTCACCGGCCTCGGACCGGACGACGGACGCCTCCTGCGGGAACTGCTGGGCCGGCCGGGGAACGACGGGGAAGTCTGAGCCGCCATGGGGGTGTTCGTCTTTCTGCCGCTGGTGCTGCCCCTGACCGCCTGGCCGGTCGCGCGTCTCGCCGAGCACCATCTGCATCCGCGCACCGCGACCCGGCTGCTGGCCGGGGTGGCCGCGGTGATGGCGGTCTGCAGCACGGTGTGCCTGGCGCTTGTCATGGTGGTCGGCACCGCCCAGCTGCCCGGCAACCCCCTGCCCGACGGCTGGTCGGACCCCGAGGTGCGCGCGGCCCTCCCGTACGACGAGATCGTCGGGAAGGCCGCGATCCCCGCCCTGTGCGCGGTCCTGGTGGCGTGCGGCCGGACGCTGTGGCGGCACGGCCGGGTACGCCGCCGGGCCCACCGGGCGCTGGCCGGGCTGCCCGGGACCGGGGTGGCGGTCCTCCCCGACGGCGTGCCGTACGCGTACGCGCTGCCCGGCCGCCGCCGGGCACGGGGCCGGGTGGTGGTGACCACGGGGCTGCTCGGACACCTCGGTCCGGCCGAACGCCGGGCGCTGTTCGCGCACGAACGGGCCCATCTCGCCGCCCGCCACCACCGCTTCCTTCTCGCGGTCCAGCTGGCCGCGCGAGCCAACCCTTTCCTGCGGCCGCTGCGG
>NZ_NEUB01000503.1 GCF_002910825.1 Streptomyces sp. SM1
TCGTCAACGCCGCGCTGCTGCTGCGCCGGCCGTTGCTGATCACCGGACCGCCCGGCGTCGGCAAGTCCACCCTCGCCTATCTGATCTCCCGGGAACTCGGCCTGGGCCGGGTACTCGAATGGAACGTCGTCAGCCGCACCACCCTCCGGGACGGTCTGTACGCCCATGACGCCATGGGCAGGGCGCAGGCCATCGCCGCCTGGCGCGCGGGGCTGGAGAGCGCGGCCGAGAGCGACGGGCCGGAACCGCCGGTGGACGGCGCCGGTCAGTCACGTACGCGTCAACTTTCCCCGGCGCTCGGTGACTTCATCACTCTCGGTCCGCTCGGTACCGCCCTGCTGCCCTACGATCGACCTCGGGTGCTTCTTGTCGACGAGCTCGACAAGAGCGATATCGACCTGCCCAACGACCTGTTGCACGTTCTGGAGAATGGCAGCTATGACGTCCCGGAACTGGTGCGTGACGCCGCGGACTCGGCCCGCGTCCACACCAGCGACCCCGGAAGCCGCGCCGATGTGCTGGGCGGCCGGGTCGAATGCCGGGAGTTCCCGGTCGTGGTGATCACCAGCAACGGAGAGCGTGAGTTTCCGGCCGCTTTTCGCCGGCGGTGTCTGCCACTGGAGATGCGCACGCCCACGCGGGAGCAGCTGCTGGCCATGGTGGAGGGGCACCTCGGTGCCCGGCCCCAGGGCACGGAAGACCTGGTGGACCTGTTCGTCCAGCGCGTCCAGGCGGGCGGCACCCACTCGCTCGACCAGTTGCTCAACGCTGTCCAGATGACTACGGCGGGTGGTTTCCAGGCGGATGGTCACGGGCGTAAGCTCGTCGAAATGCTCCTGCGCGATCTCGCGAAGGGCCGCTGAATTGAAGGGCTATCCCAGGGAGCACGCATCCGGGCCCGGCGACGGGTTCCCCGTATCGGGGTCGTCGCCTCCTTCGGCGTTCCCCGAGTCCGCCGACCGGGCGGGCGGGTACGGAGCGACGACCAGGGACGCCCCGGACCGGACCGGGTCACGCTGGCAGGACCTCGCCGACGCCGTCTGGCTGGCCGCGTACTGGGACCGGCACGGCGGCCCGCCCGCCGGTGCGCCGCCCCCGGCCCCCGTCCCCGGTTCCGAAGCCGTGTCACCGTCGGCCGTCGCCCCCTCCGTGCCACCGCCGGCCGACGGAGATCGCGGCCGGCATGGCCTCGCCCTGGGTGTGCAGCCAGC
>NZ_NEUB01000504.1 GCF_002910825.1 Streptomyces sp. SM1
CCGCCTTCTGCACCTCGTCGGGGCCGTCGAACCGCTTGCTCCCGCTCCGCGTCAGCTTCTGGACGCGAGTGCTGTCCGCGCCGTTGCTCTTCGCCGGCGCGACCAGGTCGTCACGGCCGGCGGGGTACTCGGTGCCCTTCAGCGCCTTCTGCGGTTCGATCGGGTCGAGCTCGGCCATGTCGGCCTCTCGGTGGAGCGACGCGGCGGATCCGCGCGAGGACGTGGCGGGTACCCAGGGCGCCGGGAAGTGATTCGCCGCCCTCGGCTGCCCGGCGGGAGACCGGTCCGACGACGCGGAAACCCGAGTAGCCGGAGCCGTGGGCCCGAGTAGGCGTACTCAGGCGCCGGGACCGGGCGCGCACCAGGCTGGGTGCACCGCGTCCGTCCGTCGAGAGGCAGTCCCTTGCTCAGCCGTGCCGCCGCCGTCCTGCTGCCCCTGTTCGGGCGGCTCACCGTCACCCGCGAAGCCGGCGGGTCCTTCCCCGCGGGCAGTGTCTTCGTCGCCAACCACGACTCGTTGGCCGATCCGGCCGTCGTGCTGGCCGCTCTGCGCCGCGTGGGCGTGACACCCGTCGTCATGGCGACGGCGGGGCTGTGGCGCGTGCCGGTGCTGGGCCGCGCCCTGGTGAAGGGCGGCCACATCCCGGTGTACCGGAGAACCGCCCGCGCGGCGGACGCGCTGGAGGCCGCGGCGCGGGCGGTGCGGGCGGGACGCCATGTGCTCATCTACGCGGAGGGCGGACTGCCCCCGCGCGAGGACGCGGCATGTGCCGGGCCCCGCTCCTTCCGTACCGGTCTGGCACGGCTGGCGGCCGCCACC
>NZ_NEUB01000505.1 GCF_002910825.1 Streptomyces sp. SM1
GAGGGGCGTGGTCTCGGTGGAGCTGGCGGGGACGGGTGATCCCCCGCTGCGCACGACCTACGAGCCGGTCCGTGTGTCGGTGACCGAGGGCGAGGAGGTGACGGCGGGCGAGGTGATCGGCACGGTGGAAGCCAGGGGCTCCCACTGCACGGCCCCCTGCGTGCACTGGGGCCTCCTGCGAGCCGGCACCTACCTGAACCCGCTCACCCTGCTGCCCCCCTGGCTCCTGCGCGCAGGCCCGTCGAGACTGCTTCCGGTCCTGGGCGTCCCGGCACCGCCCTGAGCCACCTGCGGCCCCGCGCCGATGTTCCTGCCGGACCGGTCCGCCAGGGGCGAGGCGGGCTCCGATGGACGAGCGGTCCGCCGCGCCCTCGGCACGGCCACCGCGCCCCGGCGTTCCGGAGCCGGACCA
>NZ_NEUB01000506.1 GCF_002910825.1 Streptomyces sp. SM1
CGGGCTGCGGCGGGCCGCACGGACGGCCGGTCGTGCGCCTCCCGGGTGTGCACTTCTCCCTGTCGCACAGCGGTGACCTGGTGCTGGTGGCGGTCGCCCCGGCACCGGTCGGGGTCGACGTGGAAGGGCTGGCCACGAACCGGGCGGTGCTCGGCGCCCGGTCGGCGCTGCACCCGGCGGAGGCGGACGAACTGGCGCTGCTGCCCGCGCACGGGCGTCCGGCCGCGTTCACCCGTGCCTGGGTGCGCAAGGAGGCCTACCTGAAGGGCCTGGGCACGGGTCTGGTGCGTGATCCGGCGCTGGACTACGTGAGCACCGGGCCGCTGCCGGCCGCCCCGGCACCTGGATGGAGCGTGCGGGACGTCCTGGTCCCGGCGGGGTATGCGGCGGCGGTGGCCCTGCGGACGACCTGAAGGCGTGCGGGCGTCAGCGGAGGGGACCGGTCCGGTGACCGGTCCCCTCCGTCGTGTCGCGGGGTCCGCCCGCCGGCCGCCCCCGCCCGTCCTCCGTCCCCGGGGCCGGGAGCGCGACGCCTTCCCCGATGCCCCACCCGTACGGCGGAGCCGGCGCGCTACGATCACCGGCGTGACCGCTCCGGAACCGACCATCCTCGCCACCTCCGGAGGCCATCGCGTCGGCGCGCGCACCCGGGTCCTCTTCGACGCCCTGGTCCACCACGCGGTCGATCTCTCCGGTGTGCACGGCAGGCGCCCCCGCGTCCTCTACCTGGGCACGGCGGTGGGCGACGCCGAACACGTCACGGCACGGGTGGGCGAGGCCGCCCGGGTTGCGGGCTTCGACCTCACGCCGCTTCACCTCTTCCCGATGCCGAACGTGGAGGACGTCGAGGGCACGGTCCTCGGCCACGACGTGGTCTGGGTGATGGGCGGCTCGGTGGCCAACCTGCTCGCCGTGTGGCGGGTGCACGGCCTGGACGAGATCCTGCGGCGCGCATGGCGCGCCGGGGTGGTGCTCGCCGGGGTGAGCGCGGGTTCCCTCTGCTGGTACGAGGGCGGCACCACGGACTCCTTCGGCCCCGGACTCCGGCCGGTCACCAACGGGCTGGGGCTGCTGCCGTACGGCAACGGGGTGCACTACGACAGCGATGCGGGCCGGCGTCCGCTCACCCACCGGCTGGTCGCCGAGGGCGTCTTCGCGACGGCGCACTGCACCGACGACGGTGTGGGGCTGGTCTACCGGGGCACCGAGCTGGTCGAGGCGGTGACGGAGCAGCGGGGCAAGGGCGCCTACGCGGTCTTCCGGGACGGCGACCGGGCCGTGGAGGAACGGATCGAGCCGCGCCTGCTGCCCGCGCCTCCCGGCTGACGGACGCCGGGTCGCGAGGCCGAACCGGCCACGGGAGCCGGTGGGCACCCGCGGCCGGTCCGGGCGTCCTCGGATCACACCAGGCCATGGCGTACGGCATGGGCGACGGCGTGCGCCCTGTTGCGGGCCTGCAGCCGGGCCATGACCTCGTAGATGACGTTCTTGACGGTGTGTTCGGAGCAGCGCAGCAGCAGGGCGATGTCGGCGTTGCCGTGGCCCTCGGCCATGAGACGCAGCACCGAGGCCTGACGTGCGGTCAGGGCGGGGCGGCCGCCGCCGTCGGCCGGGTCCGCGGGACGGGGCCCGCCGGCCAGCAGGTGGGAGAGCTCCGGGTAGGGGATGCTCGGGTGCGGGTGGGTCGCGCGGCGCACCGCGGCGATCAGGCTCTCCGCGGTGAGGTCGGCGGCCCGCAGGACG
>NZ_NEUB01000047.1 GCF_002910825.1 Streptomyces sp. SM1
GCACCCGAGAACCGGTGAATCCATGACCGAGACCACAGCCGCTCAGCCGGGCAAGCGCCGTTCCGGCGGTATCGGCAGAATCGTCAGTGCGAGCCTGATCGGCACCACCATCGAGTGGTACGACTTCTTCCTCTACGGCTCCGCCGCCGCACTCGTGTTCAACACCCTCTTCTTCCCGGCCGACGACCCGCTGGTCGGCACCCTGCTCGCCTTCATCACGTACGCGATCGGATTCGTGGCCCGGCCGATCGGCGGCATGGTCTTCGGACACTTCGGCGACAAGATCGGCCGCAAGAAGCTGCTCGTGCTCAGCCTGATGCTGATGGGCGGCGCCACCTTCGCCATGGGTCTGCTGCCCACCTACGACACCATCGGTGTCGGCGCGCCGATCCTGCTGACCGTCCTGCGCCTGGTCCAGGGTTTCGCCCTGGGCGGCGAGTGGGGCGGGGCCGTGCTGATCGTCTCCGAGCACGGCGGGGACAAGCACCGCGGCTTCTGGGCCTCCTGGCCGCAGTCCGGCGCTCCCGGCGGCAACCTGCTGGCCACCGGTGTCCTCGCCCTGCTGGCCGCCGTCCAGTCGGAAGAGGCCTTCCTCTCCTGGGGCTGGCGCGTCCCCTTCCTGCTCTCCGGTGTGCTCGTGGTGATCGGGCTGTGGATCCGCGTCTCGGTGTCCGAATCGCCGGTCTTCCTCGCCGCCCGGGCCAAGGCGGAGGCCGAGGCGGAGCGGGGAGCCAAGGACGAGGCCCCGGTGGTCGAGGTCTTCCGCCGCAGCTGGCGTGAGGTGCTCGGCGCCATCGGCACCCGGTTCGGAGAGAACATTTCCTACTACGTCCTCACCTCCTTCCTGCTGGTCTACGTCACCGTCCACCTGGACCTGCCCAAGAGCACCGCCCTGAACGCCGTCCTGATCGGCTCGGCCGTCCACTTCGTCGCCATCCCGATGTGGGGCGCCCTCTCCGACCGGCTCGGCCGCAGGCCCGTGACGCTGATCGGATCCGTCGGCATGGCGGTCTGGGCGTTCGCGTTCTTCGCCCTGGTCGACACGGAGTCCTTCGCCGTGATCACCCTCTCGGTCACCGTGGGTCTCCTGCTCCACGGCGCCATGTACGGGCCGCAGGCCGCCTTCATCTCCGAGATGTTCGACACCAGGGTCCGCTACTCCGGGGCCTCCATGGGGTCCCAGCTGGCCTCCATCGTCGCGGGCGCCCTCGCTCCCATCATCGCCGTCGAACTCCTCAGGAACTACGGCTCCTCGACGCCCATCGCCCTCTACCTCTCCGCCGCCGCACTGGTCACCACCCTCACCGTCGTGGTCGTCAAGGAGACCCGCGGCCGGGACCTGACCCGCTCGACGACCGGGACGGTGCCACCGTCCCGGCAGCGCCAGGAGGCCTCGCTCGCCCGTACCGACAAGGTCTGAGAGACCCGCTGTGCCGGGGCCCGCCCGGGAGGGGACGGGCGGGCCCCGGCATGCAGGACCGCGGCGAAGCGGCAGGGACCGGGCGACCGCGCAGCGCCTCACCACCCGCGAAGCCACCCGCCGGGCGGCCTCTCATTGGTGTGGACCTATGACTGTCGAGCCGCCCCTGGCCAGCATATTCTTCGGGATGTAGCGTCATACGCATGAAGATCCTCATCAGCGCCGACATGGAGGGCGCCACCGGTGTCACCTGGCCGGCCGACGTGCTGCCGGGGACTCCCCAGTGGGAGCGGTGCCGGTCCATGTTCACCTCGGACGTCAACGCCGCCGTGCAGGGCTTCTTCGACGGCGGCGCCGACGAGGTGCTGATCAACGAAGCCCACTGGACCATGCGCAATCTGCTCCTCGAGCAGCTCGACGAGCGGGCCGAGATGCTCACCGGCCGGCACAAGGCCCTGTCCATGGTCGAGGGCGTGCAGCACGACGACGTCGACGGCATCGCGTTCATCGGCTACCACGCGGGCGCCGGTATGGAGGGCGTCCTCGCGCACACCTTCCTCGCCAACTCCATCACCGGGGTGTGGGTCAACGACGTACGGGCCAGCGAGGGCCTGCTCAACGCGCATGTGGTCGCCGAGTACGGGGTGCCGGTGATCCTGGTCACCGGAGACGACGTGGCCTGCGAGGACGCGCTCGGCTACGCGCCGGAGGCTCGGAAGGTCGCCGTCAAGGACCACGTGTCCCGGTACGCGGCGGTGTGCCGCACCCCTGCCAGGACCGCCGCCGAGATCCGCGCGGCGGCCAAGGAGGCGGCCGCGCTGGCGGTGCGCCGGGAGCCGGTCGACGGCGGGCCCTTCACCGTCGCGGTGGAGTTCGACGCGGAACATCTGGCGATGGCCGCCACCGTCGTGCCGGGCGTGGCCCGGACCGGCGAGCGCAGGGTGGCATACACCAGCGCGACCATGTACGAGGGAATCCGCACCTTCAAGGCGGTCACCACGATCGCCTCGAACGCGGTGGAGGAGCAGTATGGCTGACGAGCGGGCGATGGACGAGGTCGTGACCTTCACGTCCGACCTGATCCGGATCGACACGACCAACAGGGGCGGAGGCGACTGCCAGGAGCGGCCCGCCGCCGAGTACGCCGCCGCCCGGCTCGCCGAGGCCGGTCTGGAACCGGTGCTGCTCGAGCGCACCCCCGGCCGGACCAACGTCGTCGCGCGCCTGGAGGGCACCGACCCGTCGGCCGACGCGCTGCTCGTGCACGGGCATCTGGACGTCGTACCGGCCGAGGCGGCCGACTGGAGCGTGCACCCGTTCTCCGGCGAGGTCCGGGACGGGGTCGTCTGGGGGCGCGGCGCCGTCGACATGAAGAACATGGACGCGATGATCCTGGCCGTGGTGCGGGCCTGGGCGCGCGAGGGCGTGCGGCCCCGCCGTGACATCGTCGTCGCGTTCACCGCCGACGAGGAGGCCAGCGCGGAGGACGGTTCCGGGTTCCTCGCCGACCGGCACGCCCACCTCTTCGAGGGCTGCACCGAGGGCGTCAGCGAGTCGGGCGCGTTCACCTTCCACGACGGCGACGGACGGCAGCTCTACCCGATCGCGGCCGGCGAGCGCGGCACGGCCTGGCTGAAACTCACCGCGCGCGGCCGCGCCGGGCACGGCTCCAAGGTCAACCGGGAGAACGCGGTGACCCGCCTCGCCGCCGCCATCACCCGGATCGGCGAGCACCAGTGGCCGCTGCGGCTCACTCCGACGGTGCGGGCCGCGCTCGGCGAACTCGCCGCCCTGTACGGCATCGAGTCGGACCTGTCCGACGTGGACACCCTGCTGGACCAGCTCGGCACGGCGGGCAAGCTCGTCGAGGCCACCGTCCGCAACAGCGCGAACCCGACGATGCTGGACGCCGGGTACAAGGTCAACGTGATCCCCGGTGAGGCCGTGGCGCATGTGGACGGCCGCTTCCTGTCGGGGGCCGAGGACGAGTTCCGCGCGACCATGGACCGGCTCACCGGACCGGACGTCGACTGGGAGTTCGCGCACCACGAGGTGGCGCTCCAGGCGCCGGTGGAGTCGCCGACGTATCTCCGGATGCGGGCCGCGGTGGAGGAGTTCGCGCCCGAGGGGCACGTCGTGCCGTACTGCATGTCCGGCGGCACGGACGCCAAGCAGTTCTCCCGGCTCGGCATCACCGGCTACGGCTTCGCGCCGCTGAAGCTGCCGGAGGGATTCGACTACCAGGCCCTGTTCCACGGGGTCGACGAGCGCGTCCCGGTGGAGGCGCTCCGCTTCGGTGTCCGTGTCCTCGACCGGTTCCTGCGGACGGCCTGAGCGAGTGGGGGAGACAGTGCGGACCCTGTCGTACGGCGAGTGGCCCTCGCCCATCGACGCGGCCACGGCCGCGGCCCACGACGGCAGCCCCGAGTTCGCCGGCTTCGTCGGCGACGAGGTGTGGTGGACCGAGCCCCGGCCCGCCGAGGCCGGCCGGCGCACGCTGGTGCGCCGGCATGCCGACGGCACGGAGGAGTCCGTGCTGCCCGCGCCGTGGAACGTGCGCACCCGGGTCATCGAGTACGGCGGCCTCCCGTGGGCCGGTGCCGTCCACGACGGCGCGCCGGTCGTCGTGTTCGTGAACTTCGCCGACCAGCGCCTGTACCGGTACGAGCCGGGCGGCGAACCCCGCCCGCTCACCCCGGTGTCGCCGGTCGGCGAAGGGCTGCGCTGGGCCGAGCCGGTGCTGCTGCCGGAGCGCGGCGAGGTGTGGTGCGTCCTGGAGGAGTTCACCGGTGACGGGCCCAGCGACGTACGCCGCGTGCTGGCCGCCGTACCGGTGGACGGCTCCGCCGCCGACGACCGGACGGCCGTGCGGGAACTGACCGACGGGCGGCACCGGTTCGTCACCGGACCGCGCCTCTCGCCCGACGGGCGGCGCGCCGCCTGGATCGGCTGGGACCATCCGCGCATGCCGTGGGACGGCACGGAGCTGCTGGTCGCCGACGTCACACCGGACGGCACCCTGACCGGCGCCCGTACGGTGGCCGGCGGACCCGAGGAGTCCGTCCCCCAGGCGGACTGGACCCACGACGGACGGCTGCTGTACACCAGCGACCGCACCGGCTGGTGGAACCTCTACCGGGACGGACAGCCGCTCTGCCCGCGCGAGGAGGAGTTCGGCGGGCCGCTGTGGAAGCTGGGGCACCGCTGGTTCGCCCCGCTCGACGGCGGGCTGATCGCGGTCGTGCACGGCCGGGGCGCCCCCGCGCTCGGCGTACTCGACCCCGAGACCGGTGAGGTCGTCGACGCCGCCGGTCCCTGGACCGAGTTCGCGCCCTCGGTGGCCGCCCACCGGGAGCGAAGCGAGATGGGGGTCCCCCCGCCCGGAGGGTGGGGGAGGGTCGTCGCCGTCGGGGCCGGCCCGCGCAGCGGCCACGAGGTGGTGGAGCTGGACACCCGCACCGGCCGGGCCCGGGTGATCGGCGCCGCGCACCGGGACGCCGTGGACCCCGCCTACTACCCCGAGCCGCAGGTCCGCACGTTCACCGGACCGGACGGCCGCGAGATCCACGCCCAGGTCTATCCGCCGCACCATCCAGGGTGCACCGGCCCCGCGGACCGGCTCCCGCCGTACGTGATCTGGGCGCACGGCGGCCCCACCGGCCGGGTGCCGCTCGTACTCGACCTGGAGATCGCCTACTTCACCTCGCGCGGCATCGGCGTCGCCGAGGTCAACTACGGCGGCTCCACGGGCTACGGCCGCGCGTACCGCAACCGGCTGCGCGGACAGTGGGGCGTGGTCGACGTCGAGGACTGCGCCGCCGTCGCGCTGGCCCTCGCCGACGAGGGCACCGCCGACCGCGACCGGCTCGCCATCCGCGGCGGCAGCGCCGGCGGCTGGACCACCGCCGCCTCGCTCACCACGACCGACGTCTACGCCTGCGGCACCATCATCTACCCGGTGCTCGACCTCGCCGGCTGGGGCACGGGGGAGACCCACGACTTCGAGTCCCAGTACCTGGAGAGCCTGATCGGCCCGCGCGCCGAGGTGCCCGGACGGTACACGGAGCGGTCGCCCGTCGAGCACGCCGACCGGCTCACCGTGCCCTTCCTGATGCTCCAGGGGCTGGACGACGTGATCTGCCCGCCCGTGCAGTGCGAGCGGTTCCTGGCCCGGCTGGCCGGCCGGGGCGTGCCGCACGCGTATCTCACCTTCGAGGGCGAGAGCCACGGCTTCCGGCGGGCCGAGACGATGGTGCGCGCCCTGGAGGCGGAGCTGTCCCTGTACGCCCAGGTGTTCGGGATGGAACCGCC
>NZ_NEUB01000507.1 GCF_002910825.1 Streptomyces sp. SM1
ACCGGAGGGCATCCCCCCGCTCCGGTGGCCGTCGCCGAGCATCCGCGCGCGGGTCCGGGCACGTACCATGGCGGCATGTCGTTCCTCCGCCGCCGCAGTGCCACGCCCGCCGGGCCCGAATTCGACGTTCTGGCCATGGACCCTGGTGACTGGCCCGGAAACCTGGGCGCCGGGCTGCTGCCCGCCCCCGACGGAAGCTGCCAGGGCGTCTTCCTGCGCTACGACCTGTTCGGCGGCCGGGGCCCGGCGATGATCATCGGCAATCTGCCCGAGGACTCGCCGGCGCGGGACGTCCCCGAGGGCGAGGTCCCCTTCGAGGTCGGACAGCTGCTGCTGGCGCTGGAGAACGACGAGGAGGTGACCGTCGTCGGCACCGAGGACGTGCCCGTGATGCAGGGCGACAACCTGCTGATCGTGCGCCGCGTCAAGCTCTCCGAGGGCCGGATCTCCTGTGTGCAGTTCGACCGCAGCGACAACGTCCTGGTGACCATCGCCGCCTGGGACCGTCCCATCACCGACGACCTGTACGCCCTGCTCAAGCCGCTGCCCGCGGAACTGTTCCAGCAGGGCTGACCGCGGTACACCGACGACGGCCTCGCACGAGGGCCGGGCTCCCCGGGGAGCCCGGCCCTCGTCATGTCCCGTACGTCCCCGATGTCGCTACGACGACCTCACCGTGACGTCCGCCGCGCGTACGAAGCCGACCCGGTGGCCGAACTGGATCTCGTAGTACTGGTCCTCGCCCCGCACCACCCGGTGCGAGGCCCCGTCGAAGGTCACCGCGTAGTAGTACTCGCCGGGCACCTTGGCCCCGGTCACGTATTTCTGGCCCTTGAGCACGGTGTACGGCAGCGGCGACACCGCCTGGGCCGGCACCCCCTCGGGGTAGGCCTCCTTCTCCGGGTACGCCCTGCCGTAGACGGGCACGGAGTCGAGTCCCTTCCTCGGCGTCACGACCTTGCCCTTCGCGGGCACCGCGGTGGGACGCCGCTCCGGGTTCCTGAACCACGCCTTCCGGCCGAGGTACCAGATGGCGGTCCAGTCGCCCCAGCGGTCGGCGACCGCGTACTGCTGGCCCGTGGAGACCCGCGACGACAGGTCGTTCACCCCGGTGGTCGGGGCCGAGCCGAGGCCGATGTCCCGGATCAGCGGAGAGCTCTCGTCGTGGTCGGAGTACAGCCGTACCGCGCTGGACCCGTGCGTCGCGCAGGGCTCGCCCGCGCTCTCGCAGCCGGTGAAGACCGGCCGGTTGGCGGCGTAGTCGGGGCGGATCGTGACCACACCGGAGTGCTTGCCGGCCGTCGCCTTCAGCGGGCGGCCCAGCAGCTCGAAGTAGTGCCGCCAGTCCCAGTACGGTCCGGGGTCGGTGTGCATGCCCGGGATGTTCGCCGTGGTCGTCCCCGGCACCGTGTCGTGCCCCAGGATGTGCTGCCGGTCCAGCGGGATGCCGTACTTCCCGGCGAGGTACTTCACCAGCCGGGCCGAGGACCGGTACATCGCCTCGGTGTACCAGGCGTCGGGGGCCGTCAGGAAACCCTCGTGCTCCAGGCCGATGGACCCCGCGTTGACGTACCAGTTGCCCGCGTGCCAGGCCACGTCCTTCGCCTTCACATGCTGGGCGATGTGTCCGTCCGTGGAACGCAGACTGTACTGCCAGGACACGTAGGTGGGGTCCTGCACCATGTCGAGGACGCCCTCCCAGGCACCCTCCGTGTCATGGACGACGATGTAGCGGATCTTCTGCGAGGCGGGCCGGTCGCCGAGGTCGTGGTTGCCGTAGTCGCCGTCCCCGAACTCCTCGTACGGCGCCGGGATCCACTCGCACGACACCGTCCTCGGGCACTCCGTCCCGGCGGCGGAGGTCTCGCGCAGTCCCGCGCGGGCCAGGGCCGAGGTGTCGGGCGCGAGGCCGGGGCGGGCGGCCAGCGCGACCC
>NZ_NEUB01000508.1 GCF_002910825.1 Streptomyces sp. SM1
CGCGGCGGTCAGTGCGGCCGGGAAGGCGAGCCGGGAGGCCAGCCAGCGGGCCGGGGAGACGCCCTGCGTCAAGGAGCTCACCGACCGCGCCGCCCGGCACCGTGAGGTGCGGCGGGCGCTCGGCGAGGCCGGCCTCGCCGACGTACGCGGCAAGCGCATCAGGAAGCTGTCCGGCGGGATGCGGCAGCGGGTGGCGCTGGCGGCCGCGCTCGTCGGCGACCCCGGGTTCGTCGTCCTCGACGAGCCGACCGTCGGACTGGACCCCGAACAGCGCATGCGGTTCCGTGAGTTGATCGCACGGGCCGGAGAGGACCGTACGGTGCTGCTGTCCACGCACCAGACCGAGGAGGTGGCGATGCTCTGCCACCGGGTGGTGGTGCTGGCCGACGGTGCCGTCCGCTTCGACGGCACCCCGGCCGAGCTGACCGCGCAGGCCGCCGGACGGGTGTGGAACAGCGCGGAGCGGGCCGCGGGCGCGAAGGCCGGATGGCGCACGGGGACGGGCACCTTCCGCAACGTGGGCGACCCGCCCGCCGGCGCCGACCTGCTCGAACCCACCCTGGAGGACGGCTACCTGCTCACCCTCGACGGAACGAGCGCGGCGGTGACGGCATGACCACGACGACCGAGCTGCCGACCCCGTCCCCGGCCGCGGTGACGGCCGGACCCCGCGCCTCCTGGTCGGCCGTGTTCGTCCTGGCCGGTTTCGAGACCCGCAGACTCCTGCTGCGGGTGCCCGTCCTGGTCGCGTTCGCGGTCTACCTCGCCTGGATCGTGTGGCGCGCCCTCGACGCGTACGACGGCTTCCCCGCGCTGCATGACGTCGACCGGGCCACCCAGAACGGGCCGCTGCTCGTCGGCCTCGCGGTGCTGCTGAGCGTGCACCAGGCCGTGTTGCGCTCACGCCGGCACGACACCGACCGGCACCTGTCCGTGCTGCTGGTCCAGCCGTGGCGCCGTACGGTCGCGCATCTGCTGTCCGTCGTGCCGGTGGCGCTGCTCGTCGCGCTGTGCGTGGGCGCCCAGTTCACCTGGGAGGCACTCAAGCCGGGCGCCGTCGGGCACGGCTCCCCGGGCGAACTCCTGGTCGGGCCGCTGTCGGTGCTGCTGCTCGGCGGGTTCGGCGTGCTGCTGGGGCGGCTGCTGCCCGTGCCCCTCGGTGCCCCGCTGCTGATCGTCTTCTTCCTCCTCTTCTTCTCGCTCGCGGCGGAGCCCGACAACGCGGGCTGGGCACGGTGGCTGGTGCCGTCGGTCGGCGAGAACAGCCTCGCCACGCTCCCCTCCGACCTGATCGGACGCCCCGCCGGCTGGCACGCCCTGTACCTCGCGGGCCTCGCCCTGAGCGTGGCGCTGGTGGCGGTGCCGGTCGCCGGGGGCGCCCGGCTGCGGACCGTCCAGGCGGGTGTCGCCTGTGCGGTGGCGCTGACCATGGTCGGTGCGGTGGGGCAGTCCCGGGGGGTGCCGGAGGAGCTGACCGAGGCGCGCGAGCAGGCCACGGTCGACCCGGAGAAGACGCAGAAGTGCGTCGAACGGGACGGCACCACGTACTGCGCCTTCCCCGAGTGGGGGCCGCGTACCGGTGACTGGGCGGGGATCGTGGAGGACGTGCGGTCCCGCACCGGAGGTGGCGCCGGGGACCGGCCGCTGACCGTACGGCAGCGGTTCGAGGCGCGTTACGGCCTGGACAGCGACGCCGCGCTCGCCCCGTCCCCCCGTCCGGGCGAGGTGACCGTCGGCACGTCCTGGGGCGGCAACCGCGTCCCGGAGTTCGCCGTCACCGTCGCCGGTGTGCTGGCCACGGGGGAGGAGAAGGCGCTGGGCGAGATGTGCGACGGCCGGATCGTCACCGTGATGTGGCTGGGCCTCGCCGGCCGGCCCGACCCGATGAGCGATCTGCGGCGCGTGCGTCTGGACGACGGCGACTCCGGCTCGGCGATCGTCGTCTCGCAGACGGAACCGCTGTCGATGACCACCGCCCACACGGAACTCGTGGTGGAACTGCTGCGGCTGCCCCGTGACGAGGCCGCCGCGAAGGTGAGGGCCGGCTGGGCCGAGCTGACCGCCCCGGACGTGACGGCGGAACAGGTCGCCCGGGTGCTCGGCCTGGACGCGCCGGAGGGCGAGGACGAGTGCGAGTGAGCGGGGAGTCGGTGAACCTCCGGCCGGCGGCCGGAGGTCCGGCCGCCGGCGGACCACCGGGACCGGTGCCGGTGCCGGAGAAGGTGTCGGAACTGCTGCGGCCGGTCGTACGGACCATGCCCTGGCGGATGATCGCGGCGGCCGCCGGCCTCGGCCTGCTCCTCGCCGCGTACCCGGGGCTGACGGAGGACGAGCCGGGCGGCCGGCCGGCGCTGATCGCGCTGCGGGCGTCCGCCGTGGCCTTCGCCCTGGGGGCGGCCTTCCTGCTGGACGACCCGGCCCGGCACACCACGGCCGCCGTTCCCACCCGGCGCGCCCTCCGTCACGGACTGCGTTTGGCCCTTCTCGTCCCGGTCGCCGCCCTGTGGTGGGCCGCGTCCCTGCTCGCCGTCCCGGAGCCGGCCCGCCCCCCCCGGCGGCCGCCATGACCGTCGAGGCGGCGACCGCCCTGGCCCTCGCCCTGACCGGGGCGGCGCTGGCGGTGCACCGCGGGGACAGTGCCCGGCCGGGGCAGGCGGTCGCCGGGTTCGTGCTGGGCTGCGCGATCCTGGCGCCGCTGCTGTGCCCCGACGACCGGGCCCTGTTCGTGGGCCCGGACGATCCGAGGTGGGCGGCGGCCCACGACCGCTGGACGGTGCTGCTGTGCGCCGTGCTGCTGACGGGGGCGGTGGCCGTCACGGAGCCGGTACGGCGCTCCGTGCGCCGCCGGCTCAGGTCTCCGTCCGGTACATCAGATCGGTCTCGTGGGTGACGAACCCCAGCCGCTCGTAGACGGAGACCGCCGCCTTGTTGTCGGCGTCGACGTAGAGCATGGCCGTCGGCAGTCCCCTGCCCGCCAGATACCGCAGCCCGATCGCGGTGAGGGACTTGCCGAGGCCGCCGCCCTGGGCGTCGGGGCTCACGCCGAGGACGTACACCTCGCCGAGCCCCTCCGCCTCGTGCGCCTTGGTCCAGTGGAAGCCGACGAGCCGGCCGCCCTCGTCCTCGGCGAGGAAGAACCCCTCGGGGTCGAACCACGGTTCGGCCTTGCGGTCGTCGAGGTCGCGCTGGGTGAGTGAGCCCTGCTCGGGGTGGTGGGCGAAGGCGGCGGCGTTCAGCGCGAGCCAGGCCGCGTCGTCCCGGCCCGGCACGAACGTACGGACGCGCACGCCCTCCGGCAGCACCGGCTCGAGCCCGCCGAGGCCGGCCAACGGGCGCCGCAGCTGCCGCAGTTCGCGGAACAGCGTGAGTCCGAGCACCTGCGCCAGATGCCGGGCGGCGGAGTGGCCGCCGTGCGCCCACACCCGCAGCCGCTTGCCGGAGGCGGCGAGCAGCGCGTTCCCGAGGGCCCGCCCGTGTCCGTGGCCACGGTGGGAGGGGTGGACGACCAGTTCGGCGGCCGGCGGTTCCACCGGATCGGTGTCCTCCAACTGGGCGTACCCGACGAGCTCACCGTCGACGGAGAGCAGCAGATGCGAGACCCCTTCCCGATCCCCGCCGCGCAGTTGCAGCCGCCCCTGTTCGGACACCGCCTGCGAGCCGTCGGCGCGGGCGGCCTCGGCGAGCAGGGCGAGCACCGCCTCGGTCCGCTCCGGGGGGAGCGCGGCGTAGGTCTGGAGGGAGCGGGGCCGGCCGGGCCGTGCGAAGTCGTCGCTGGTCATGCGTACGAGGGTAAGGGGACCGCGCGGAAGGGTGGCGCACAGCGGACGACAACGGTGTCGGTGAAAACACACCAGGATGTAACCCTGAATGACCTGTCGCACTACGCGCGTTGACTTTAGGCTGCGCCGGTACCCACTCGGACCCACAGGGGGGCGCATGCCAGCCACATCCCCGGCGCAGCACCAGAACCACCCGCGCCGCAGACGCCGTACGAACCGACTTCTCGCGACCGCCGCCGGTGTCCTCACCGTCGGCGCGCTGGCCGCCGCCGCCCTGCCCGGCTCGGCGACCGCGGGCGAGAACAGCGGGAGCAAGGGCGAGCCGCGCGGCCACCACCACGACCGGCCGGGCCGCTACCAGGACGTGCAACTGCTGTCCTTCAACGACCTGCACGGCAACCTGGAACCCCCGGCGGGCTCGTCCGGCCGGGTCACCGAACTCCAGCCGGACGGCACGACGAAGACCATCGACGCGGGCGGCGTCGAGTACCTGGCCACGCACCTGCGCGAGGCCCGCAAGGGCAACCGCTACTCCATCACCGCGGCCGGCGGCGACATGGTCGGCGCGTCCCCGCTGATCTCGGGCCTGTTCCACGACGAGCCCACCATCGAGGCGCTGAACAGGCTCGACCTGGACGTCACCTCGGTCGGCAACCACGAGTTCGACGAGGGCGCGCGCGAGCTGGGCCGCCTCCAGAACGGCGGCTGCCACCCGGTGGACGGCTGCTACACGGACAAGAGGTTCAAGGGCGCCGACTTCCCGTACCTGGCGGCGAACGTCCTGGACGAGAAGACCGACAAGCCCCTCCTCAAGCCGTACTGGGTGTGGAAGCAGAGGGACGTCAAGGTCGGCTTCATCGGCGTGACCCTCGAGGGCACCCCGGACATCGTCTCCGCCGAGGGCGTGAAGGGCCTGTCCTTCGAGGACGAGGCCGAGACGATCAACAAGTACGCCAGGGAACTGCGCCGCAAGGGCGTGAAGTCCATCGTGGCGCTCATCCACGAGGGCGGCTTCCCGGCGTCGTCCTCCTACAACTACGACTGCGACTCCCCGGGCGCCGGCGACGGCATCTCGGGCCCGATCGCGGACATCGCCAAGAGCGTCACGCCGGACGTGGACGCGCTGGTCACCGGCCACACCCACGCGGCCTACGCCTGCACCATCCCGGACCCGTCGGGCAAGCCGCGCACGGTCACCTCGGCCGCCTCCTTCGGCCGCCTCTACACGGACACCACGCTGACGTACGACCGCCGGACGGGTGACATCGCCCGTACGGCCGTGAAGTCGGCGAACCACGTCGTCACCCGGGACGTCCCCAAGGCGCCCGACATGACCCGCCTGATCGACCGGTGGAACACGCTCGCCGCCCCGATCGGCAACCGCCCGATCGGCTACATCTCCGGCGACATCGTGCGCGACGGCACGGAATCCCCGCTCGGTGACCTGATCGCCGACGCGCAACTGGCGTACGGCAGGGCGCTGGACGCGGAGACCGACCTGGCCCTGATGAACCCGGGCGGCATCCGCGCCTCCCTCACCCACGCGGCCGGTGGCGGCGAGGGCGACGGCGTGGTGACCTACGCCGAGGGCTTCACGGTCCAGCCGTTCGCCAACACGGTCAACCTCCAGGACTTCACCGGCGCGCAGCTGATCCAGGCGCTGAAGGAGCAGGTCAGCGGCCCGAACGAGGCGGCGCCCAAGATCCTTCAGATCTCGTCCGGGCTGACCTACACCCTGGACCTGACGAAGACGGGCGCGGACCGCGTGGTCACGGACTCCATCAGGCTCGACGGCTCCGCGATCGACCCGGCCGCCACCTACCGCGTCGCGACGAACAGCTTCCTCGCGGGCGGCGGCGACGGCTTCCCGACCCTCGGCCAGGGCACGAGCGACCTGGTCGGCGAGGACGACCTGACGGCCCTGGAGCAGTACCTGACGGCCAACTCCTCGGCCACCACCCCGCTCGCCCCGCCGGCGGCGGACCGCATCACCATCGTGCAGTAGCAGTCACGGCCGGGGCCGGTACGAGGACGCGGAACACACCTCGTACCGGCCCCGCGGCGTGCTCGTCGCGGCATACGGGGCGCCCGCCCCGCGTTGTCCACCGGCAAGGCCACCGCGACACGAGCCGGGGAGGGCCCCGCCATGAGCCGACCGACGACATCGATCCCGCTGCCGGGCGACACGAAGGTCCTGTACATCGGACTGCGTCCGAGCACGCTCGACTACGGCCGCATGCCCGAAGGACTGGACGAGGCGGTGCTCACCGCCCGGCTCGAGGCGGGGAACGCGGCGCTGCGCGAAGCGGGGTTCGACGTGATCCGGTGCCCCGTCGAACCGTCCCCGGACCAGGCCGAGGAGACCGTCCGGGAGCACCTCCGGGAGCACCGGTTCGGCCTCGCGGTGATCGGCGGTGGCGTACGCCTCTTCCCGGAGCACACACCGCTGTTCGAGCGGCTGGTCAACGTCCTCACCGAGGCGGTGCCCGGAATCCGGCTCGGCTTCAACACGGACCCCGGGAACACGGTCGACGTGCTGAGGCGGTGGACCGGCAAGCCGTAGGCGCCCCGAGGAATCCTGCGGCTGCCGGCTGCCCTATCCGGCCCACACCACCGCCTGCGCGACGATCACCCGCTCCCCGTCGAAGGTGACGGCGGGCCCGGCATGGAGCCGGTACCCCGTCTCCAGCGCCTCGCTGACCCGCCGGCAGAACGCGGCGTCATCGGGTCCGGTCAGTACGCGGTACTCGGGCAGCCCGTCCGGTGGTGTCGACATGCCCCCCACGGTGCCACACCCGTCACCCGAGCGGGTGATGACCGCCGGCCGCCCAGTACCGGACCCAGCCGGCGAACCCCGGTCCGCCGCCGGCTGGGTCCGGACTCTGCTCCGAAGGGGACCGCACCGACGTCGCCGGTCAGCCACACGTGACCGCGTCGAGGGCCGCTCACGACGAGATGCCAGTTCATCGCACACCCGTCGGTGCCCAGCACGATCGATCCGTCGTTGTAGACCCGCTCGACGCGTTCGTCCTCGTCCTCGCTCTCGCCGTCCTCGCCCCCGTGGTCCTCGCTCCCGTCGTCGATGCGGTCGGGGGCGTCCTCGTCCTCCTCCCACAGCCAGGCCCCCGTCAACGGGAACGGCCTGCTCAGATCGCGGTCCTCCGCGTCACCGTCCCAGTCGTCCGGCAGCCGGCCCGGAGGCAGCAGCCCGTAGTGCGGCGGCCCGGAGGCGGAGCCGTTCGCGACCTCCGCGACGAAGGTGCGGTACGGCTCGGGCAGTACGACCCCGTGCTCGGCCTCGAAGGCGCGCACGGCGTCCCACCCCAGCGCGGGCGCCGGCCCGCCCGTGCCCTCGAACGCGTCCCGTATCGCGGCCAGTTCCGCCGGATCGGCGTGATCGGTGTTCATGCGGTATCCCTGCCACCGCCCACTGACGGCCCGCCCCGGAGCGGTGTCACCCGGCGGGGGCGTGTGCGAGGGCGCTCGGTGTCGTGCGGCCGACGATCGCCGGGGCCTCCCGCACGAGCGTGTCGTCGGTGAGGGCCTCCACCATGAACAGCGCGAAGTCCGTGCGGCGGGTCCGGTCGCTGGCCAGCACCGGGTCGCCCACGTGCCGGCTCCACACGGGCAGCCCCTGGCTCTCGCCCTCCTCAAGGCTGCTGCCGCGCACCACGGTCCACCGGGTGTCGCTCGCGAACACCCGCCGGCACGCCTCCACCTGGTCGTCGATCTCGACGGCGCGGAAGAGCCGGCCGAGGACGGACGCCACCCGCACGCCCAGCATGAACATCCGCGAGTACCTGTCCCTGCCGTCGCGGGTGATGTGCCAGCCGCAGGAGAAGACCAGACGGGCGCCCGGCCGCGCGTGGTCGAGGACCGCCTGCGCCGTGCCCGACGCGTACTGCCGTATGCCCCAGGGCACCAGCACCGTCAGCACCCCGTCGCACCCGGCGACCGCCCGCCGGATCACGTCCGGGTCGTTCGTGGGCCCGGGGACCACGGTCATCCGGCCCTCGAGGTCCGCCAGCTTCGGCACGCTGCGCTCCCTGCACACGCCGACCACCTCGTAACCGCGTTCGAGCGCGTGCCGGACCATGTACTGCCCGAGCTTCCCCGAAGCCCCGATGACGCAGACCTTCTTCACCTGATCCATGCCCATACCGGCCCCTCCTCCGCATCATGCACCTTATGCTGTAAGGCAAGGTAGCCTTATCCCGTAAGGTGGTCAATGAGCCGAGGAGGAGAGGGCGGATGCCCGAGGGAGGCAAGGGCCGGCGCAGGGCTCAGGCGCGGACCCCGCTCAGCCGCGAGCGCGTGATCCGCACGGCGATGGCGGTGGCGGACGAGAAGGGGTCGGCCGCGCTCACCATGCGGGCCATCGCCGAGCCGCTCGGGGTGGAGGCGATGTCGCTCTACCACCACGTGGCGGGCCGGGACGACATCCTCGACGGCATGGTGGACGCGGTGTTCGGCGAGATCGACCTGCCGCCGCGCGACACGGACTGGAAGAGCGCGATGCGCCACCGCGCGGACTCCGCCCGTGCCGTCCTGCGGAGCCACCCGTGGGCCATCGGCCTCATGGACTCCCGCTCGAAGCCGGGACCCGCGACCCTGCGCCACCACGACGCGGTCATCGGGTCGCTGCGGGCGGCGGGCTTCTCCGTTCCGATGACCGGACACGCCATCTCGCTGATCGACAGCTACCTGTACGGCTTCGTGCTCCAGGAACTCAGCCTGCCGTTCCAGGACGCGGCGGAGGTGGAGGAGATCGCCGGCGCCATCGTGCGCGAGATGCCCGCGGACGCCTACCCCCACCTCACCGAACTCGCCACCGAGCGCGTCCTGCGGCCCGGCTACGACTACGCCGACGAGTTCGCCTTCGGCCTCACCCTCATCCTCGGCGCCCTCCGCCCGGACGAACCCCCGCCCGCCTGAACGACCGCCGGGGAGCCGTGTCCCGGAGGACGGCGCGGACACCGCCGTCCCCGGCGGCATCGGTGGCGGGGGAGGGGCGGCGCCCGGCTACGGCATGTCCGGTGGCGGGGTCGGGGCGCCCGGGAGGCGGATGGTGGCGGTCATGCCGGTGCCGTCGGCCGGGGTCAGGGTCACCTCGCCGCCCGCCTGGTGGACCGTGCGGGCCACGATGGACAGGCCGAGGCCGGAGCCGGGGAGGGCGCGGGCGCCCGGGGAGCGCCAGAAGCGGTCGAAGACGTGGGGGAGTTCCTCGGCGGGGACGCCGGGGCCGTGGTCGCGGACGGTGAGGACGCCACCGGTGAGGCGGACCTCGACCGTGCCGCCCGGCGGGCTGAACTTCACCGCGTTGTCCAGCACGTTGACCACCGCCCGTTCCAGGGCTGCGGGTTCCGCCCGTACGTACCAGGGGTGGATGTCCGCCGTGACGGTCACCTCCGGGCCGCGCAGACGGGCGCGGCGCAGGGCCGATTCGACGGCGTCCTGCCAGGCGACGATCTGCGTGCGGCCCGCGTGCGGATCGGTGTCCGGGCGGGACAGTTCCTGCAGGTCACCGATGAGGGCTGCCAGTTCGGTCATCTGTGCCTTGACCGAGGCCAGCAGGGCCGTGCGGTCCTCGGCGGGCAGGGGGCGGCCCGTCTCCTCGCTGCGGGTGAGGAGTTCGATGTTGGTGCGCAGGGAGGTGAGGGGGGTGCGCAGTTCATGGCCGGCGTCCGCGATGAGCTGCTGCTGCAGATCGCGGGAGCTGGCGAGCGCGGACGTCATGGAGTTGAAGGAGTGGGAGAGCCGGGCGATCTCGTCCTCGGAGTCGTCCTCCACGGGGATGCGGATGCCCAGATCCTCGGTGCGCGCCACGTGCTCGACGGCCTCGGTGAGCCTGTCGACCGGGCGCAGCCCGGCGCGGGCGACGGCGAGACCCGCGGCGGCGGAGCCGACGACCCCGACACCCGACACGAGCAGCAGGAGCAGGGCCAGTTCGTTGAGTGTGGACCGGGTGTTGCCGAGCGGCACGGCGACCACGAAGGCCTGGTCCTGGACCACCGCCCGGCTCAGCGGGCCGGTCTCGATGACGACGGCCGTCGTCAGTACCCGCACCCGCTCGCCGTCGCTGTCGGTGCCGTTGCGGAAGACTCCCTCCTCGGGGTCCGGGTGCGCGGCCACCTCCTCGTCGCCGTCCGTGACGTCGATCGCGGCCGCGGAGTAGGGAAGCACGCAGACACGGCCGTCCGCGCCGACCAGCTGGGCGTACTGCTTGCTGCGCGGGGTGATGGTGCCCGTGTCGGACGGCTCCGGGACGCAGGTGTCGGTGAGCTGCCCGAACTCCTCCCGCTGGAGGGTGATCACCGACGACCGCAGATCGTCGTCGATCTCGTCGTACAGCTTTCCCTGCACGATGAACCAGCAGGTCACGGAGACCGCCGCCACCGCGAACGCCACCGCCGCCGCCACCAGCAGGGACAGCCGCGCCCGGATCGGAAGCGAGCGGAAACGGCGTACCGGCCCGGCCGCCCTGCGCCGCTCGGCCGTTCCGCCCGGCCCGGTCACTCCGCGCCGCCCTGCCGCAACGCGTACCCCACCCCCCGCACCGTGTGCACCAGACGCGGTTCGCCGCCCGCCTCGGTCTTGCGGCGCAGGTACATGACGTACACGTCGAGCGAGTTGGAGGACGGCTCGAAGTCGAAGCCCCACACCGCCTTCAGGATCTGCTCACGCGTGAGCACCTGACGCGGGTGGGCCATGAACATCTCCAGGAGGGTGAACTCCGTGCGGGTCAGCTCCACGGGCCGGTCGCCGCGCGTGACCTCCCGGGTGGCCAGGTTCATCCGCAGGTCGGCGAAGCCGAGCACGTCGTCCGACTCGGCGGAGGCGGCCACCGCCGCCGCGTACGAGCTGCGGCGCAGCAGCGCGCGGATACGGGCGAACAGCTCGTCCAGCTCGAAGGGCTTGACCAGGTAGTCGTCGGCCCCCGCGTCCAGACCCGTCACCCGGTCGCCGACGGTGTCGCGGGCCGTCAGCATCAGGATGGGGGTGGTGTCGCCGGTGGCGCGGATGCGGCGGGCGGCGGTGAGGCCGTCCATGCGGGGCATCTGGATGTCGAGGACCAGCAGGTCCGGCCGGTACGCGGCCGTCTTCTCCAGGGCGTCCGCACCGTCGACGGCGACCTCGGTGCCGTACCCCTCGAAGGCCAGGCTGCGCTGGAGCGCTTCGCGCACCGCCGGTTCGTCGTCGACGATCAGGATGCGCTGGGGGGCTCGGTCGCCTTCTGCGGGGGCGGGGCTCATCGTGTGTCGGCTTCCTCTGTCTGCAAGGGCGGTGCGTCGGGGAGGGGGAGGGAGGGCCGGTGCGCTGCCCGGTCTCCCGGGTCCTCAGCGTCGCACGTTTGCCGGGCCGCGCGTCAGTCCGTCGCACCGGAGCGCAGGGCCGGCAGGTCGGCCTTGACCGTGTCGACCGGGATGGCGAAGCCCAGGCCCACGCTGCCCGCCGCGGAGGAGTCGGCGCCGCTCGGTGCGTACATCGCCGAGTTGATGCCGATGACGGCGCCGTTCATGTCGATCAGCGCGCCACCGGAGTTGCCGGGGTTCAGGGAGGCGTCGGTCTGGAGCGCCTTGTACGTGGTGGTCGAGCCGCCCGTGTCGCCGTTGAACTGCCGGCCGTCGTACTCGAACGGCCAGCCGCCGCCCTGCTGCCCCCGCCGCTGTCCCTGGCTCTCGTCCGTGGAGACGGTCACGTCCCGGTCGAGCGCCGAGACGATGCCGCTGGTCACGGTGCCGGTCAGGCCCTCGGGGGAGCCGATCGCCACGACCTGGTCGCCCACCTGCACGCCGTCGGAATCGCCGAGCGTGGCCGCCGTCAGGCCGGAGGCGTCCGCCAGCTTGATCAGCGCCAGGTCCTTGCCGCTGTCGGTGCCGACGACCTTCGCGGTGTACGCCGTGCCGTCGTCGGTGCGCACCTTGACCGAGGAGGCCCCGGCGACGACGTGGCTGTTGGTGATGATCTCGCCGTCGCCGGTGATGATCACTCCGGAACCCGTGGACGAGCCGGCGTCGGTGGTCGCGCTGATCTCGACGATGCTCGGGCTGACCGCCTTGGCGACGCCGGACACCGTGCCCTTCTGGCTCGACGGCACGACGTTGGTGGCGGCCGGGCTCGAGGAGGCGGCCGTACCGTTGCCGGTCAGCTCCTGGACGCCGTAGGCGGTGCCGCCGCCGACGGCCGCCGCGACGATGGCCACGGCGGCGAGCAGGGTGGCGGGGCCACGGGTGCGCTTCCGCTTCGGGGCCTGGTGCGAGGTCTGCGCGGGCGCGTCCGGCGCTGCCGCCGCGTCCGGTGCGTACGCCGGCGGGGGCGGCCATTCCGGGTTCACCTGGTGCGGGCTGTTCTCGTACTCGCCGCTCGGGCGGGGGCTCTCGGTCATGCTCATGAGCCTCGCGCCCGACGATGAGAGCACCCTGAGTGCTGGCTGAGAAGCCCGACAGAACCGTGTATGCCCGATATAAAGGTCTGTCGCGCGGCGCCGGAGCGGGTCGGGGTTCTCGGCGCGGTGTACCGGACCGGGAGCGCCCGCGGAGCGGTGCCCGGTGTGCGTACGGGGTCCGGTTACGCGCAGCCGCAGGACTGGCGGGTCACCAGGCGGGACGGGAACACCTTCAGGCGTTCGCGGCGCGAGCCCGCCACCCGGACCCCGTCGTCGAGGACGAGGTCGACCGCCGAGCGGGCCATCGCCGGGCGGTCGGAGGCGACGGTGGTCAGGGGCGGGTCGGCGAGGGCCGCCTCCTTGATGTCGTCGAACCCGGCGACCGCCAGCTCCCCCGGCACGTCGATGCGCAGCTCACGCGCGGCGCGCAGGATGCCGATCGCCTGGTCGTCGGTGGAGCAGAAGACGGCCGGCGGGCGGTCCGGGCCGGAGAGGATGTCCAGGCCGATGCGGTAGGCGTCGTAGCGGTTGTACGGGGCCTCGAAGAGGCGGCCCTCGGTCGGCAGGCCGGCCTCCTCCATCGCGCGCCGCCAGCCCTCGACGTGGTCCGAGACGGGGTCGCCGACGGCGGGGGTGTCCGCCGTGCCGCCGACGCAGGCGACGTACGCGTTCCCGTGCTCCAGCAGGTGGCGTACGGCGAGCTGGGCGCCGCCGAGGTCGTCCGTGACGACCGCCACGTCGTCGATCGCCTCCGGGCGCTCGTGCAGCAGGACGACCCGTGCGTCCCACGCGTCGATCTCCGCGGCGGCCAGGTCGTTCAGCGCGTGGCTGACCAGGATCAGCCCGGAGACGCGCATCCCGAGGAAGGCGCGCAGGTAGTGGACCTCGCGCTCACCGATGTAGTCGGAGTTTCCGACGAGCACCATTTTCCCGCGCTCGGACGCGGCCTGTTCGACCGCGTGCGCCATCTCCCCGAAGAAGGGCTGGCGCGCGTCCGGCACGATCAGACCTATGAGGTCCGTGCGCCGGGACGCCATCGCCTGGGCGACACGGTCGGGCCGGTACCCCAGCTCCTTGATCGCGGCGAGAACGCGCTCGCGCGTGGCCGGGGCGACCGGCCGGGGTCCGTTGTTGATGACATAGCTGACGACGGCGGTGGACGTACCCGCCAGTCGCGCCACATCATCCCTGGTTACCTTGGCCACGCGCGGAGTCTACGCGGATATATTCGGAACGGGCAGGGAGTGAAGAGGGTTCCGAACAGCACCGAAACGGCTCGTATGTGCGAACGCAACGCTCATGCGTGCGGCTGTCACGTCCGTGACGGTGCCTCGGCAGCGGCCTCCGCGGGTGCCTCGTCCGTATCCGACGGCTTTTGCCGGTCGTCCTTCGTCTTCGCCTCGTCGGCCGCGCGCTCCACCTTTTCCGGCGTAACGAATCGATAACCGACGTTCCTGACGGTGCCGATCAGCGACTCGTGCTCGGGGCCGAGTTTGGCGCGCAGGCGTCGTACGTGCACGTCGACCGTGCGGGTGCCGCCGAAGTAGTCGTAGCCCCAGACCTCCTGGAGCAGCTGGGCGCGGGTGAAGACCCGGCCGGGGTGCTGCGCGAGATATTTGAGGAGTTCGAATTCCTTGAAGGTCAGGTCGAGGATCCGGCCCTTGAGTTTCGCGGAGTAGGTCGCCTCGTCGACGGACAGGTCGCCGTTGCGGATCTCCATCGGGGAGTCGTCGCTGACGATCTGCTGGCGGCCCATGGCCAGACGCAGACGGGCCTCGACCTCGGCCGGCCCCGCGGTGTCCAGCAGGACGTCGTCGATGCCCCAGTCCGCGGTGACGGCCGCGAGACCGCCCTCCGTGACCACCAGGACGAGCGGGCAGCCGGGGCCGGTGGAGCGCAGCAGCTGGCAGAGGCTGCGCACCTGCGGGAGGTCGCGGCGGCCGTCGACGAGGATGACGTCGGCGCCGGGGGTGTCCACCAGGGCCGGGCCCTCCGCGGGTGCGACGCGCACGTTGTGCAGGAGCAGGCCGAGAGCGGGAAGCACCTCCGTCGACGGCTGGAGTGCGTTGGTCAGGAGCAGCAGCGAACTCATCGAGTCTCCTCACCTGCCGGGATCCGGGTTGCTCGGGTCGGGTCCGTTCTGTGGTCGTGCACGGTTCGCTCGCCCATAACGTCTGGTTCCTCCTCGGTCCCTGCGAGGACGTTTACGGCATTGCTGCGTGCGTCCGACGGCCCCGTACACCTGCGGTTTCCCGCGTTCGTATACAACGCTCCCGAAAGCACAAAAGGACCCGGGGGCTTCGCTGCCCGAGTCCTCTTCGCAGCAGAATAGCCGACATGAGCACCGGTTCGGCAGGTCATGTGGCGCGATCCACGCATCGGCTCCCCGATCGACCCACCGATCAGCCCCCCGATCGACCCACCGATCGACCCACCGATCGGTCCTCCGGTCGACGCACCTTCCGCTCCGTCATCGGTCCGTATTCCGGGACGCGTGAGGTGACGCGCGGCGGTGGTCCTTTGCGGAAGTTCCTGCGCACCGAGGACGGTGTGGCGATCGATGCCGTATACGAACCGGGCGTCGATCCTTCCTCCTCTTCCCCTTCCGATTTCCCTTCAGCTTCCGCTTCCGGTTCCGCTTACGGCTCGGCTTCCGGTTCCGGACTTGTCTTCGTGATCGCGCACGGGTTCACCGGGGAGGCGGACCGGCCGCATGTGCGTCGGGTGGCGCGGGCTTTCGCGCGGTACGGGGGTGTCGTGACGTTCTCCTTCCGGGGGCACGGGGTGTCGGGCGGGCGGTCGACCGTGGGGGACCGGGAGGTCCTCGACCTCGCGGCGGTCGTTCAGTGGGCGCGTGCGCTGGGGTACGAGCGGGTGGCCACCGTCGGGTTCTCCATGGGGGGCTCCGTGGTGCTGCGGCACGCCGCGGCCGGCCGGGAGGCGGGGGTGGACGCGGTGGTGTCGGTGAGTGCGCCCGCGCGGTGGTTCTACCGGGGCACCGCTCCCATGCGGCGGCTGCACTGGCTCGTCACCCGGCCGTCCGGGCGGCTGGTGGGCCGGTACGGGCTGCGGACGCGGATCCATCACCGGCGGTGGGACCCCGTACCGCTGTCGCCGGTCGAGGCGGTGCCGCGGATCGCGCCCACCCCGCTGCTGATCGTGCACGGGGACCGGGACGGGTACTTTCCGCTCGACCACCCGCGGATGCTGGCGGCTGCCGCCGGGGAGCACGGGGAGCTGTGGGTCGAGGCCGGCATGGGCCACGCGGAGAACGCGGCGCCGGAGCCGCTGCTCGGGCGGATCGGGGACTGGGTGGTCGCCCGGGCGGGCTAGCCTGACGGTGTTCACCGTCAACCGACTTCCCGATTGAGGAACGAGCAGATGGCAAAGGTCACGGTCCGGTACTGGGCCGCCGCCAAGGCCGCGGCCGGGGTGGCCGAGGAGGCGTACGAGGCGGAGACGCTGGCCGGCGCGCTCGACGCCGCGCGTGAGCGGCACTCCGCCGAACTGACGCGCGTCCTGCTGCGGTGCTCGTTCCTTGTCGACGGTGATCCCGTGGGCAAGCGCGCGCACGACGCGGTACGGCTGGCCGACGGCGGCACGGTCGAGGTGCTTCCGCCGTTCGCAGGAGGGCGTCGATGACGAACCAGCCGTACGGGTCCTACGAGCCGCACCCCTCGCACGAGCCGCAGCATCAGCCCTATGAGCCGCAGCAGTCGTACGACCCGTCTCAGCAACAGTCACAGCCTTATCAGCCGCAGCCGCAGCCTTATCAGCAGCAGCCGCCTCTTCAGCAGCAGCCGCAGGCGTGGCCCGGGCAGCAGCAGGAGTACGGCGATCCGTACGCCGATCAGCAGCACACCCAGCAGTGGCAGGGTCAGACCTGGGAGACGCAGATGCAGCCGCCGGTGCCGGCACCCGC
>NZ_NEUB01000509.1 GCF_002910825.1 Streptomyces sp. SM1
CGCGTCCCCGGCTGCGCCTCGTCGGCGTGGCCCTGACCCTCGTACTGCTCGCCTTCGTCGTGCGCCTCTTCCAGGTGCAGGCCGTCGACGCGAGCACCTACGCGGGCAAGGCCGAACAGAACCGCTACGTCGGCCAGGTGCTGGCCGCCGAACGCGGCGAGATCACCGACCGCACCGGTGTGGCGCTCGCGACCAGCGACGACGCCTACGACATCACCGCCGACCCCACCATGTTCGCCCCGCAGGAGCTGGAGGTCGCCGACGGCCCCGAGCAGGCCGCCGCCCTCCTCGCCCCGATCCTGGGCCAGGACCAGGAGGACCTGGTCGAGAAGCTCCGGCCGGAGAACAAGGCCCTGCGCTACGTCAAACTGGCCGGCCGCCAGACCCCCCAGGTCTGGACGCAGATCAAGGACCTCAAGGCCGCCCTCGCCAAGAAGGCGGAGCACGACGCCTCCACCGTCAACGTCCTGGCCGGCGTCTTCTCCGTGCCCACCAGCAAGCGGGTGTACCCCAACAACGAACTCGCCGCCGGAATACTGGGCTGGGTCAACGCCGAGGGCGAGGGCGGCGGCGGCATCGAGCTCCAGCTGGACAAGCGGCTCGCGGGCGAGGACGGCAAGATCCGGTACGCCCAGTCCGGCGGCCGTCTCGTCCCGACCGCCGGCGGCGCCACCGAGACCCCGGCCGTGCCCGGCAGCGACATCGAGCTGACCATCCACCGGGACATCCAGTGGGCCGCGCAGAACGCCATCAGCGAGCAGGTGGAGGAGTCCGCGGCCGACCGCGGCTACGTCATCGTCCAGGACACCCGCACCGGTGAGGTCCTCGCGATGGCCAACGCGCCCGGGTTCGACCCGAACAACCTCTCCGAGGCCGACCCCAAGGCGCTCGGCAACGCGGCCGTCCAGGACGCCTTCGAACCCGGCTCCACGGCCAAGGTCCTCTCCATGGCCGCCGTCCTCGAGGAGAACGCCGCCACCCCGGGCACCCACGTCGTGGTGCCCAACCGGCTGCACCGCGGCGACCGCCTCTTCAAGGACGACATCGACCACCCGACCTGGCACCTCACGCTCAACGGCGTGCTCGCCAAGTCCAGCAACATCGGCACCATCCTCGCCACCGGCCAGCTCGGCAAGACCCAGAGCGCGGCCAACAAGGTCCTCTACGACTACCTGCGCAAGTTCGGCCTCGGCGACCACACCGGCCTCGGTTTCCCCGGCGAGACCAGGGGCATCCTGGCGCCGCCGGACGCCTGGTCCACCTCGCAGCAGTACACGATTCCTTTCGGCCAGGGCGTCTCCGTCAACGCCATGCAGGCCGCCTCCGTCTACTCGACCATCGCCAACGGCGGCGTCCGGATCGAACCCACGCTCGTACGCGGCTCCAAGGGGCCCGACGGACGCTTCACCCCCGCCCCGAAGCCCGAGGAGACCAGGGTCGTCAGCGAGAAGACGGCGAAGACGCTCGCCCGGATGCTGGAGTCCGTCGTGGACGACGAGGAGGGCACCGGAACCAAGGCGCGCATCCCGGGCTACCGGGTCGCGGGGAAGACGGGTACGGCGAACCGCGTGGATCCGGCCACCGGCAAGTACCACGGCTACACCTCGTCCTTCGCCGGATTCGCCCCCGCCGACAAGCCCAGGATCACCGTCTACTGCGTCATCCAGAACGCCACCCAGGGCAGCTACTTCGGCGGCCAGATCTGCGGGCCGGTCTACAAGCAGGTCATGGAGTTCGCCCTGAAGACCCTCCAGGTCCCGCCGACCGGCGCCGCCCCCGCCAACCTCCCGGTCACCTTCACCCCCTGACCCGTACCGAGCACCGAGCCACCAGGAACCACCTCGTGACAACGAACAGCCCCGACCCCGGGAAGCACGGCACCCGCCCCTCGCCCACCCGGCGCCCACCACCACCCGTGCCGGACCGCGCTGCGAGCGGGCCCCACCTTTCCGTCTCAGCCGGTACGCCCGGTACGCTCACCGCCGTGCCACACGCCGATCATTCCCAAACCGCCCAGAAGGGCCACCCCGTGACATATCCGGGACCGCCCCGCCCGGACCGGGTCTCCGCCACACCTCTCGCGGAACTCGCCGGTCAGCTGGGTGCCGCCGCGCCGGAGCGGGCCGCCGGGGTCACGGGTATCACCCACGACTCGCGTGCCGTCCGCCCCGGCGACCTGTACGCCGCCCTCCCGGGCGCCCGCGCCCACGGCGCCGACTACGTCACCCAGGCCGCCGGCCTCGGCGCGGTCGCCGTGCTGACCGACCCCACCGGCGCCGAACGCGTCGCCGCGGCCGGGCTGCCGGCGCTGGTGGTGGACGACCCGCGCGCGCGGATGGGCGAGCTGGCCGCGACCATCTACGGCCACCCGGGCCGCGATCTGCTCCAGATCGGCATCACCGGCACCTCCGGCAAGACCACCACCGCCTATCTCGTCGAGGGCGGCCTGAAGACCGTCCGCAGTACGGGACTCATCGGCACGGTCGAGATGCGCATCGGGGACGAGCGCATCAAGTCCGAGCGGACCACCCCCGAGGCCACCGACCTCCAGGCGCTCTTCGCCGTCATGCGCGAACGCGGCACCGACGCGGTCGCCATGGAGGTCTCCAGCCACGCCCTGGTCCTCGGCCGGGTCGACGGCTGTGTCTTCGACATCGCCGTCTTCACCAACCTCAGCCCGGAGCACATGGAGTTCCACTCCGGGATGGAGGACTACTTCCAGGCCAAGGCACAGCTGTTCACGCCCGCGCGCAGCCGGCTCGGCGTGGTCAACGTGGACGACGAGTACGGCCGCCGCCTCGTCAAGGAGGCCGGCGTCCCCGTCGTCACCTACTCCGCCGAGGGCCACCCCGACGCCGACTGGCGCGCCGAGGACGTCGAGGTCGGCCCGATGGACTCGACGTTCACCGTGGTCGGCCCCAAGGACGAGCGGATCACCGCCCGCTCGCCGCTGGCGGGCCCCTTCAACGTGGCCAACACCCTGGCCGCGATCGTCGCCCTCGCCGCCGCGGGACTCGACCCGCAGGCCGCCGCCGACGGCGTCGCCGCCGTGCCGGGCGTGCCGGGCCGGCTGGAGCGGGTGGACGCGGGCCAGCCCTACCTGGCGGTGGTCGACTACGCCCACAAGACCGACGCCGTCGAATCGGTGCTGCGCGCCCTGCGCAAGGTCACGGAGGGCCGGGTGCACATCGTGCTCGGCTGCGGCGGCGACCGCGACACCACCAAGCGGGAGCCCATGGGGGCCGCCGCGGCGCGGCTCGCCGACACCGCCGTACTGACCTCCGACAACCCCCGCTCCGAGGATCCCCTCGGGATCCTCGCCGCCATGCTCCTGGGCGCCGCCTCGGTGCCCGCCCACGAGCGCGGCGAGGTGCAGGTCTTCGAGGACCGGGCCGCAGCGATCGCCGCCGCCGTCGCCCGGGCCCGGCCCGGCGACACCGTGCTGGTCGCGGGCAAGGGCCATGAGCAGGGGCAGGACATCGCCGGGGTGGTACGTCCCTTCGACGACCGCCAGGTGCTTCGCGAAGCCATCAAGAAGACCCAGGGATGAACTTGTGATCGCCCTCTCCCTCGCCGAGATCGCAGAAGTCGTCGGCGGGCAGACGCACGACATACCGGACCCGTCCGTCCAGGTCACCGGGCCGGTGGTCCGGGACTCGCGGGAGGCGGGGCCCGGCAGCCTGTTCGTCGCCTTCGTCGGCGAGCGCGTGGACGGACACGACTACGCGGCCGCGGTCGTCGGGGCGGGTGCGGCCGCCGTGCTGGCCTCCCGGCCGGTCGGGGTGCCCGCGATCGTCGTCGAGGACGTCCAGGCGGCCCTCGGCGCCCTCGCCCGGCATGTCGTCGGCCGGCTCGGCGCCACCCTCGTCGCGCTCACCGGCTCGGCCGGAAAGACCAGCACCAAGGACCTCATCGCCCAGGTGCTCGGCAGCAAGGCGCCGACCGTCTTCACCCCCGGCTCCCTCAACAACGAGATCGGGCTGCCGCTGACCGCGCTCACCGCCACCGATGAGACCCGGTTCCTCGTGCTGGAGATGGGGGCGCGCGGAATCGGCCACATCCGCTACCTCGCCGGTCTGACACCGCCGAAGGTCGGCCTGGTCCTGAACGTCGGCTCCGCGCACATCGGCGAGTTCGGCGGCCGGGAGCAGATCGCGCAGGCCAAGGGCGAACTGGTGGAGTCCCTGCCCCCGGCCGAGCGGGGCGGCACCGCCGTCCTCAACGCGGACGACCCTCTCGTACGGGCCATGGCCTCCCGTACGAAGGCGAAGGTGATCCTTTTCGGAGAGTCCGACGAAGCGGACGTTCGGGCGGAGAACGTGCGACTCACGGACAGCGGACAGCCCTCCTTCAGGCTTCACACACCCTCCGGTGCATCCGATGTGACCATGCGCCTGTACGGTGAGCATCACGTGTCGAACGCGCTCGCCGCGGCCGCCGTCGCCCACGAGTTGGGCATGTCCGCTGACGAGATCGCCCGCGCGCTCTCCGAGGCGGGCTCCCTCTCCCGCTGGCGGATGGAGGTCACCGAGCGCCCGGACGGCGTGACGGTCGTCAACGACGCCTACAACGCGAACCCCGAGTCCATGAAGGCAGCGCTGCGCGCGCTGGCGGCCATGGGCAGAGGACGTCGTACGTGGGCGGTGCTCGGCAAGATGGCCGAGCTCGGGGACGAGGCGCTCGCCGAGCACGACGCGGTCGGGCGGCTCGCCGTCCGGCTCAACGTCAGCAAGCTCGTCGCGGTCGGGGGCAGGGAAGCCGCCTGGCTGCAATTGGGCGCATATAACGAGGGTTCGTGGGGTGAGGAGTCGGTGCACGTGTCCGACGCACAGGCGGCTGTCGACCTGTTGCGCAGCGAATTGCGCCCGGGGGATGTCGTACTCGTGAAGGCGTCCCGTTCGGTCGGGCTCGAGAGCGTGGCGCAGGCGCTGCTCGAGACCGGTGCCGAGGGTGAGGTCGCCGCCCGATGATGAATCAGATCCTGTTCGCGGGAGTCATTGGCCTCTTCCTGACCCTGGTCGGCACCCCGCTGCTGATCAAGCTGCTCGCCCGCAAGGGGTACGGGCAGTACATCCGGGACGACGGCCCGCGCGAGCACGCCAGCAAGCGCGGTACACCGACCATGGGCGGCATCGCCTTCATCTTCGCGACGCTCGCCGCGTACTTCCTCAGCAAGGTGATCAGCGGCGAGCCGCCGAGGTACTCGGGCGTGCTGGTGCTGGGCCTGATGGTCGGCATGGGCCTGGTCGGCTTCCTGGACGACTACATCAAGATCGTCAAGCGGCGTTCGCTGGGCCTGCGGGCCAAGGCGAAGATGGCCGGCCAGCTGATCGTCGGCATCACCTTCGCGGTGCTCTCACTGCAGTTCGCGGACTCCCGCGGGCAGACCCCGGCGTCCACGAAGCTGTCGTTCATCACCGACTTCGGCTGGACCATCGGCCCGGTGCTGTTCGTCGTCTGGGCGCTGTTCATGATCCTCGCCATGTCGAACGGCGTGAACCTGACCGACGGTCTGGACGGCCTCGCCACCGGCGCCTCCGTCCTCGTCTTCGGCGCCTACACCTTCATCGGCGTCTGGCAGTTCCAGGAGTCCTGCGCCAACGGCGAGACGCTGACCAACCCGGGTGCCTGTTACGAGGTGCGCGATCCGCTGGACCTCGCGGTCGTCGCCTCGGCGCTGATGGGTTCCTGCCTCGGCTTCCTGTGGTGGAACACCTCCCCGGCCAAGATCTTCATGGGCGACACCGGTTCGCTGGCGCTCGGCGGTGTGCTCGCGGGTCTCGCGATCTGCTCCCGCACCGAGCTGCTGCTGGCCATCCTGGGCGGTCTGTTCGTCCTCATCACCATGTCGGTGGTCATCCAGGTCGGCTCGTTCCGGCTCACCGGTAAGCGGGTCTTCCGGATGGCGCCACTTCAGCATCACTTCGAACTCAAAGGCTGGTCCGAAGTCCTTGTGGTGGTCCGCTTCTGGATCATCCAGGGCATCTGTGTGATCGTCGGACTGGGTCTCTTCTACGCGGGATGGGCAGCGGACAAGTGACCGACTGGCAGGGGAAGCACGTCACCGTCGCCGGTCTCGGCGTCTCCGGCGTCCCGGCGGCGAAGGTGCTGCACGGGCTCGGCGCGAAGGTCACCGTCGTCAACGACGGGGACGACGCCCGCGCGCGGGAGCAGGCCGAGGAACTGGAGGCGCTCGGCGTCACCGTCCGTCTCGGCGACGGCACTGCATCCGACAGCGGCTCTGCCGCGGGCCTGCCCGACGGCACCGAACTGATCGTCACCGCCCCCGGCTGGAAGCCGGACAAGCCGCTGTTCACCGCGGCGGACGAGGCCGGGGTGCCGGTGTGGGGCGACGTCGAACTCGCCTGGCGGCTCAGGAAGCCCGGCGCGGCCCCCTGGCTCGCGGTCACCGGCACCAACGGCAAGACCACCACCGTCCAGATGCTCGCCTCCATCCTGCGGGCGGCCGGCCTGCGCACCGCGGCCGTCGGCAACATCGGCGTCTCCCTCCTCGACGTGGTGCTCGGCGAGGAGGAGTACGACGTGCTCGCCGTGGAGCTGTCCAGTTACCAGCTCCACCGGGCGCCGTCGCTGCGCGCCCACTCCGCCGCCGTGCTCAACCTCGCCCCCGACCACCTCGACTGGCACGGTTCCATGGAGGCGTACGCCGCCGACAAGGGCCGTGTCTACGAGGGAAATCGGGTCGCCTGCGTCTACAACGCCGATGCCACCGGCAAACCCTCCACGGAGGACCTGGTCCGCGAGGCCGACGTCGAGGAGGGCTGCCGCGCCGTCGGCTTCACCCTGGGCACGCCCGGTCCCTCCCAACTCGGAGTCGTGGAGGGCCTGCTGGTCGACCGCGCCTTCGTCGAGAACCGGCAGAAGAACGCCCAGGAACTCGCCGAGGTCTCCGACGTGAGGCCGCCGGCCCCGCACAACGTCGCCAACGCCCTCGCGGCCGCCGCCCTCGCGCGGGCCTACGGAGTGCCCGCGAGCGCCGTACGGGACGGCCTGCGCGCGTTCACCCCGGACGCCCACCGCATCGCGCACGTCGCCGACCTGGACGGCGTCGCGTACGTCGACGATTCCAAGGCCACCAACACCCACGCCGCGCAGGCCTCGTTGGCGGCGTACGAGTCGATCGTGTGGATCGCCGGCGGCCTCGCCAAGGGCGCCACCTTCGACGAGCTCGTCGCGGGCTCCGCGAAGCGGCTGCGCGGTGCCGTGCTGATCGGCAGGGACCGCGCCCTGATCCGCGAAGCCCTGGCGCGACACGCCCCGGAGGTACCCGTCGTCGACCTCGACCGGACCGACACTGGGGCGATGCTCCAGGCCGTCCAGGAGGCGAAGCGGCTCGCACGGCCCGGCGACACGGTACTGCTGGCCCCCGCCTGCGCCTCGATGGACATGTTCACCAACTACGACAAGCGCGGTGACGCGTTCGCACAGGCGGTGCGCGAGCTCGGCGCCTGACCCCCGGCCCGCCTGGCGCCGGGCGACCATGGGAGGGACGCGTGGGACCGTCTAGGGCCTGTCGTTCGGATCGGGACGCAGGCAGTCGACAGCACCTCGCCGGAGCGGAGCCCCGGCGACCGACGGCGCCGCTGAGGTGCGTGCCGGGTCCCGGGTCCGCGGCGGGATCCGCGCGACACCCCGGGGCCTGCTCCCCGGCGTACCCCGGAGGCCGTGATGCCCAGTAGCCGTACCGGCCGGCCGCCCGTGCAGCGCGCCGCGCGCCGGCCCGTCGCAGCCGCAACCCCGCGCGAGAATCCCGTCCGTACCGCGGTCACCCGGGCGCGCAGGGCCTGGGACCGGCCGCTGACCGCGTACTATCTGATTCTCGGCGGCAGTCTGCTGATCACCGTGCTGGGCCTGGTGATGGTCTACTCGGCCTCCCAGATCACGGCGTTGCAGATGTCCCTGCCGGGCTCCTACTTCTTCCGCAAGCAGCTCCTGGCCGCCGGGATCGGCGCCGTCCTGCTGTTCGCGGCCTCCCGCATGCCGGTGAAGCTGCACCGGGCCCTGGCCTACCCCATCCTGGCGGGAGCCGTCTTCCTGATGGCCCTGGTGCAGGTGCCGGGGATAGGAGTCGCGGTCAACGGCAACCAGAACTGGATCGCCCTCGGCGGCAGTTTCCAGCTCCAGCCCAGCGAGTTCGGCAAGCTCGCGCTGGTGCTGTGGGGCGCCGATCTGCTCGCCCGCAAGCAGGACAGGCGGCTGCTGGCACAGTGGAAGCACATGCTGGTGCCGTTGGTCCCGGCCGCCTTCATGCTGCTCGGGCTGATCATGCTGGGCGGCGACATGGGGACGGCCATCATCCTGACGGCGATCCTGTTCGGCCTGCTGTGGCTGGCCGGGGCGCCCACCCGGCTGTTCGCCGGCGTGCTGGCCGTCGCCGCGCTGCTCGGCGCGCTCCTCATCGGGACCAGCGAGAACCGCATGGCCAGGCTCGCCTGCCTCGGCGCGACCGAGCCCCAGACCGGCCCGGTCGACTGCTGGCAGGCCGTGCACGGGATCTACGCCCTCGCCTCCGGCGGCATCTTCGGTTCCGGGCTCGGCGCAGGCGTGGAGAAATGGGGCCAACTACCCGAAGCGCACACGGACTTCATTTTCGCCGTCACCGGTGAGGAACTGGGCCTGGCGGGGACACTGTCGGTACTCGCCCTGTTCGCGGCTCTAGGCTATGCGGGTATCCGCGTGGCCGGACGCACGGAGGACCCCTTCGTGAGGTATGCCGCGGGAGGCGTGACCACCTGGATCACGGCGCAGGCCGTGATCAACATGGGTGCGGTGCTCGGGCTGCTGCCGATCGCCGGTGTCCCGCTCCCGCTGTTCTCCTACGGAGGGTCCGCCCTGCTGCCGACCATGTTCGCCATCGGGTTGCTGATCGCCTTCGCGCGTGAGGACCCCGCTGCGCGGATGGCGCTTGCGATGCGGCAACCCCGCTTTGGTAAAAAGCGGGTCAGGGGCTCCAAGGGGCCCCGGAGATGGAACACGATGCGACGGCGCGCCCCGGGGGTGCGTTCGTCCGGAGAGCGGTGAATTTCGGTGCATGTCGTACTCGCCGGCGGAGGAACCGCGGGCCATATCGAGCCCGCGCTCGCCCTCGCGGACGCCCTGCGCAGGCAGGATCCGTCCGTGGGTATCACGGCCCTGGGCACGGAACGCGGCCTCGAGACCCGTCTCGTACCCGAGCGCGGGTACGAACTGGCGCTGATCCCCGCCGTACCGCTGCCACGCAAGCCGACCCCCGAGCTGATCACGGTCCCGGGCCGGCTGAGGGGCACCATCAAGGCGGCCGAGCAGATCCTGGAACGCACGAAGGCCGACGCCGTGGTCGGGTTCGGCGGCTACGTCGCCCTGCCCGGTTACCTCGCGGCCAAGCGGCTCGGTGTGCCGATCGTGATCCACGAGGCCAACGCCCGGCCCGGGCTGGCCAACAAGATCGGCTCGCGCTACGCCGCCCAGGTCGCCGTGTCCACGCCCGACAGCAAGCTGCGCAACTCCCGCTACATCGGCATCCCGCTGCGCCGTTCCATCTCCACCCTCGACCGGGCCGCCGTGCGCCCCGAGGCGCGCGCCGCGTTCGGGCTCGACCCCAACCTGCCGACGCTGCTGGTCTCCGGCGGCTCGCAGGGGGCCCGCAGGCTCAACGAGGTCGTCCAGCAGGTCGCTCCGTGGCTCCAGCAGGCCGGCATCCAGGTCCTGCACGCGGTCGGCCCGAAGAACGAACTGCCGCAGGTCCAGCAGATGCCGGGAATGCCGCCCTACATCCCGGTAAGTTACCTGGACCGGATGGACCTCGCGTACGCCGCCGCGGACATGATGCTCTGCCGGGCGGGCGCGATGACCGTCGCCGAACTCTCCGCCGTCGGACTCCCGGCCGCCTACGTCCCGCTGCCCATCGGCAACGGCGAACAGCGGCTCAACGCCCAGCCGGTGGTCAAGGCCGGTGGCGGGCTGCTGGTCGACGACGCGGAACTGACGCCGGAGTGGCTGCAGCAGAACGTGCTGCCGGTGCTCGCCGACCCGCACCGGCTGTACGAGATGTCCCGCGCCGCCGCCGAGTTCGGCCGCCGGGACGCCGACGACCTGCTCGTCGGCATGGTGTACGAGGCGATCGCCGCCCGTGCGCATCGTTAGACGCGTATGACGGAAGGCAGGGAGCGTGGCCGGATCGACCACCGCGGAACGCGGTGAACGCAAGCGGGAGTCGTCCGGCCCGCCGCCCGTCCGGAGGTCCGGACGACGGCGCCTTCATCGGATGATCGCACTGGCGGTCGTCCTGGTGTTCCTGGGAAGCGGCGCCTTCTGGCTGCTGTACGGATCGGATCTGGTCCGCGTGGAGCGCGTATCCGTCTCCGGGACCGGCGTCCTGACGCCCGATCAGGTGCGCGGCGCCGCCGACGTACCGCTCGGGGAACAGCTGATCTCCGTCGACACCGAGGCGATCGAAGCCCGGCTGGCGAAGGCGTTGCCCCGCATTGACACGGTTGACGTGGTCCGTTCCTGGCCGGACGAAATCACGCTGAATGTGACGGAACGTTCTCCGGTTCTCGTCGTCCGCAAAGAAGGAGAGTTCGTCGAAGTGGACGACGAAGGTGTCCGGTTCGCGACGGTTTCCAAGGCTCCCCGGGGTGTACCCGAGCTGAAATGGGAAACGTCGAGGAGTGGTTCCGCGGCGGCGAGTCTGCGCCGTATCGGCGACGACCGGCTGGTGCGGGCGGCGGTACGGGTGGCCGGCGTCCTTCCGGAGGCCGTCGCGCGGGCGACGCGGAGCGTCAAGGTCCGTTCCTACGACGACATCTCGCTGGAGCTGGCGGGCGGCCGTACGGTCGACTGGGGAAGCGAGGAGAAGGGCGCCGAGAAGGGCCGTACTCTCACCGCGCTGATGAAAGCGGAGCCCGGCGCGCGGCACTTCGACGTCAGCGTTCCCACAGCCCCGGCGTCATCAGGGAGTTGACGGGTATCAGTGCAGGCCAGCACCCTGGCTGGGCAGCGCTACGGCTGATCACATAGGGTGAAAAGAAAAACGGGAGGTTCGGCGTGTTCGTTGAACGTGCGCCACTTGTCGACTTAGTGTCCTGTTCAGAAGACTCCAGGGAACAGACACACTGGTAACCCTAAACTTCAACGTTAGGGTTCGGGTCGGCGATACGGACCGTCCCATTCGGCATCAGTCGCCGGATCGCGGCGCAACCGCGAGAAGGCGACACGTAACTCGAGGCGAGAGGCCTTCGACGTGGCAGCACCGCAGAACTACCTCGCAGTCATCAAAGTCATCGGTGTCGGCGGCGGTGGTGTCAATGCCATCAACCGGATGATCGAGGTCGGTCTCAAGGGCGTCGAGTTCATCGCCATCAACACCGACGCGCAAGCCCTGTTGATGAGCGACGCCGACGTCAAGCTCGACGTCGGCCGCGAACTCACCCGCGGACTCGGCGCCGGAGCCAACCCGGCCGTCGGCCGCAAGGCCGCCGAGGACCACCGCGAGGAGATCGAGGAGGTCCTCAAGGGGGCCGACATGGTCTTCGTCACGGCCGGCGAGGGCGGCGGCACCGGCACCGGCGGCGCGCCCGTCGTGGCCAACATCGCCCGCTCGCTCGGCGCTCTCACCATCGGTGTGGTCACCCGGCCGTTCACCTTCGAGGGCCGGCGCCGCGCGAACCAGGCCGAGGACGGCATCGCGGAACTCCGCGAAGAGGTCGACACCCTCATCGTGATCCCGAACGACCGGCTGCTGTCCATCTCCGACCGTCAGGTGTCGGTCCTCGACGCCTTCAAGTCGGCGGACCAGGTCCTGCTCTCCGGTGTGCAGGGCATCACCGACCTCATCACCACCCCCGGCCTGATCAACCTCGACTTCGCCGACGTCAAGTCGGTCATGTCCGAGGCCGGTTCGGCGCTCATGGGCATCGGCTCGGCCCGCGGCGACGACCGCGCGGTGGCCGCGGCCGAGATGGCCATCTCCTCACCGCTGCTGGAGGCGTCCATCGACGGCGCCCGCGGTGTGCTGCTCTCCATCTCCGGCGGCTCCGACCTCGGCCTGTTCGAGATCAACGAGGCCGCCCAGCTGGTGAGCGAGGCCGCCCATCCCGAGGCCAACATCATCTTCGGCGCGGTGATCGACGACGCCCTCGGCGACGAGGTCCGCGTCACCGTGATCGCGGCCGGCTTCGACGGCGGCCAGCCGCCGTCCAAGCGGGACAACGTGCTGGGTTCGTCCTCGGCCAAGCGTGAGGAGCCGGCCCCGGCCGGCCGGGCGGAGAGCCGCCCGTCCTTCGGTTCGCTCGGCAGCGTCACGCCGAAGGAGGACCCGGAGCCGGTGGTACCGGAGCCGGTGGCCGACATCCCGGTCGTCCAGCCGCCGGTCCCGCCGTCGCGGACGTACGACAGCGCGGCCGAGGAACTGGATGTACCGGACTTCCTGAAGTGATAGGACGGCGCGAGAGCGTGAGCGGCGCGCACTTCGCCTTCACCGACCGGTGGGGCGGGGTGAGCGCCGCTCCGTATGCGGAGCTCAACCTCGGCGGGGCGGTCGGTGACGACCCCGGCGCCGTGCGCGCCAACCGCGACCTGGCCGCCAAGTCGCTCGGTGCGGACCCGGCCCGGGTGGTCTGGATGAACCAGGTGCACGGCGCCGACGCGCTCGTGGTCGACGAGCCCTGGGGCGAGCGGCCGGTCCCGGAGGCGGACGCGGTCGTCACCGCGCGCCGCGGACTCGCCCTCGCCGTACTCACCGCGGACTGTGTGCCGGTGCTGCTGGCCGACCCCGCCGCGGGAGTCGTCGCCGCGGCCCA
>NZ_NEUB01000510.1 GCF_002910825.1 Streptomyces sp. SM1
AAGCCGGTGGCGGCCGGGTGAGGCCGGAGCTTCCGCGGGCCGGACCGGTCGGCCGGGGGGTCCACCCTGCCCGGCCGGCAGGCACCTGACCGGGTCAGCCCGCGGTTTCCGGGTCCTCGCGGCGGCAGTGCAGGAAGAGGTGCGGCTCGGGGCGGGCGTCCGGATGGGTCGGGGTGAACATCACGCTCTCCCGCGACCGCACCGTCAGCCCCGCCTCGCGCACGAGGGCGATGACGTCCTCCGCCGCGAAACGGGTGACCCGTACGGGCTGTCCCATGAACACCCCGTCGAACTCCTCGACGTCCAGCGGCACGGTGGCCAGCGCGAGCAGGCCGCCGCCCGGCCGCAGCGCCCGCGCCAGCCGGCGCACGAGTACGGACTGCTCCGCCCGGGGCATCTGCAGCAGCGCGAAGTACACACAGACGGCGTCGAAGGTCCCGTCCTCGAGAGGCATCCGCCGGATGTCCTCGCAACGGAACTCCGCCTCGGGCACCTGCCGTGAGGCGAGCTCCACCATCACCGGCGACACGTCGACGCCCAGCACCCGGTGCCCGGCCCGGGCGAGCGCGGCGGCCGTGGGCCGGCCTGTGCCGCTGCCCACGTCCAGCACCCTGCTGCCGGGCGGCAGCCGTTCGAGCAGCCAGTCCAGGGATGCCCGGTGGGCCGCCGAGGAGCCGAACGCCTGCTCGTACTCGCTGCCCAGTGCGTCGAACACCGCCGCCGCCGGTGACTCGTGCTCCTCGTCGACCAAGACACACCCCCGTCTCCGTGTACCGATGCGGGGCATCGTGCCACCCCCGTCCGCCCGGTACAACGGCCCCGGCTTGCGGGCGCGGCGGCCCGCACGGCAGGGTCGGGGTGTGCCGACTCTGCTGATCGTCCACCACACGCCCTCGCCCAACTGCCAGGCGATGCTCGAAGCCGTACTGGCCGGTGCCGGCGCCCCGGAGATCGAGGGCGTGCGGGTGGTGAGGCGGGCGGCACTGTCCGCCACCGCCACCGACGTGCTCGACGCCGACGGCTACCTCCTCGGCACCCCGGCCAACCTCGGCTACCTGTCGGGCGCGCTGAAGCACTTCTTCGACCAGGTCTACTACCCGTGCCTGGACGCCACCAGGGGCCGCCCCTTCGGCTACTACGTGCACGGCGGCAGCGATGTCACCGGCGCGCTGCGGGCCATGGAGACGATCACGACGGGCCTGGGCTGGCGGCGTGCCGCGGAGCCCGTGACGGTCACCGGCGAGCCCGACAGGGCCGCCGTCGAGCGCTGCCGGGAACTGGGCGCCACGCTCGCCGCGGGCCTGATGGACTGAGACGCCCGGCCCGTCCGCCGGTGCCGCCCCTCCGCCACCAGCGGCCCGCCCCCTCGGCCGGCGCCGTCAGGTCTCGTCCATCCGCTGTCGGTCCTGCTCGTCCCAGGCGCGTGTGTCGCGCGGCTGCGTGTACGGCTCCGCCTCCGGCGGATGGCCCCCGGCGATGGCCCGCTGCCGGGCGATCTCCGCGTCGAACTCGAGTCCCAGCAGAATCGCCAGGTTGGTGATCCACAGCCAGATCAGGAACACGATGACACCGGCCATCGTGCCGTACGTCTTGTTGTACGAGCCGAAGTTGGCCACGTAGAGGGCGAACCCGGCGGAGGCGAGCAACCAGATCGCCAGCGCCAGGAAACTGCCCGGTGTGATCCACCGGAACCCCCTGACCTTGGCGTTCGGCGCCGCCCAGTACAGCAGCGCGATCATGATGATGACGAGGACGACCAGCACCGGCCACTTGGCGATCGACCACACGGTCAGCGCGGTGTCGCCCAGACCGAGCAGATCGCCCGCCTGACGGGCCAGCCCGCCGGTGAACACCACGATCAGCGCGCTGATCACGGCCATCACCATCAGCGCGACCGTCACCCCGAGCCGCACCGGCAGCACCTTCCAGACCGGACGCCCCTCGGGCATGTCGTAGACGGCGTTCGACGCGCGCATGAACGCCGCCACGTAGCCCGACGCCGACCAGATGGCCAGCACCAGACCGGCGATCGCCACGATCGAGCCGATGCCCGCGTTGCCCTGCAGCTGTTCCACCGCCCGGGTGATGATGTCGCGGGCGGCGCCGGGGGCGGTGAGTTCCTGGAGGTTCTCCAGCACCTTGTCCGTGGTCGACTTGCCGGTGAGGCCCAGGATCGACACCAGGGCCAGCAGCGCCGGGAACAGCGCCAGTACGCCGTAGTAGGTCAGCGCCGCGGCCCGGTCGGTGAGCTCGTCGTCCTTGAACTCGCGCAGACTGCCCTTCAGCGCGGCAGGCCACGCCCCTTTCGGCAGCTTGGCCAGTGAGTCCGGCGCCGCCCGTTCCACCTCGTCGGCCGGTCCGGGCCCCTCCTCCTCGCGGCGGGTCTCCGCGCGCCGGGGCTCCTGGCCCGGGCGGGGCTCGTCCGGTGCCGCGCGCGCTCCGTCGTCCGCACGGTGCCCGTCCGTCGCGTTCTCGTCGTGGGCCTGTCCGCCGTTGCGCCCCGGAATATGCAACTTCATGGCCGCCGGGTAACCAGCGATCGGCACATCACGCCCTCACCGTGCAGGACGGTCCGGCCGGAAAAGGACTTGTGGGAGCGCTCCCATGCGTGCAGGATGCCCAGCATGACCGAGTCCCCGAGAGTCCGCCCGTACCGGCGCGAGGACCGGCCCGCCCTCGACGACATCTGCGTCCGCACCGCGCACGTCGGCCAGGACAGCCGCCCCCACTTCGCCGATCCCGATGTCTTCCCCGCCACCTTCGCGGCCCCCTACGTCCATCTGGAACCCGAACTGGCCTTCGTGCTGGACGACGGACGGGGCCGGGCCGTCGGCTACGTCGTCGGCGCCGCCGACACGGCCCGCTTCGCCAGGACCTTCCGGGCCGCGTGGCTCCCGCTCGTCGCCGACCGCCACCCCGAGCCGTCCGGACCGCCGCGGACGCCGGACGAGGAGATCGCCTGGCTGCTGCACCACCCCGAGCGGATGGTCGTCCCCGAACTGGCCGACTGGCCGGCCCATCTGCACATCGATCTGCTCCCCGAGTGGCAGGGCCGTGGACATGGCCGGCGGCTGATGCGGACCTTCCTCACCGCCCTGCGGGACGGGGGAGTGCCGTCCGTCCACCTGGTGATGGTGACGGCCAACAAGCCCGCCCGCGCCTTCTACGACCGCATGGGCTTCGAGGAGATCGCCACGCCGATGGACGACTCGGTCGTCTGCCTCGGCCGGACGACGGGCGACCTCGACCGGCTCTGACGGCCCGCGCCTCCACCGCTCCCTCGGCGAAGCGCCTCGTGCGCACCATACGCCTCAGGGGCCTCGGACGCTTCGTACGTGCCGCGCCCCGTCGAACGCATCGAACGCGCCACGGCCCGCCGGGAAGTGGCGCGAATGCGCGTTGCCGCTCCGCTGCATCAGGCGCAGCCTGTGCATTGGGAGCGCTCCCATGGACGTGACGGGGGCGCACGCCCGCATCCCCACGACCCCCGCAGCGGAAAGAAGGAACTCATGGTTTGGCATGCGCATGACTTATTACCGGTCCGGTCCCGTCTCTCGCTCGTCCTGACCGTCGTGGTCGCCGCGCTGCTCAGTCTGATCCCCTGGAGCGGTACCGCCGTCGCCCACGGCTCCGTGGTCGACCCCGCGTCCCGCAACTACGGCTGCTGGCAGCGCTGGGGGAGCGACTTCCAGAATCCGGCGATGGCCCAGGAAGACCCCATGTGCTGGCAGGCGTGGCAGGACAACCCCAACGCCATGTGGAACTGGAACGGCCTCTACCGCAACGGCTCCGGCGGTAACTTCGAGGCCGTCGTCCCCGACGGCCAGCTGTGCAGCGGCGGGCGCACCGAGAGCGGGCGCTACAACTCCCTGGACACGGTGGGCGCCTGGAAGACGACGGACGTGAACGACAACTTCACGGTCCAGCTGTACGACCAGGCCAGCCACGGCGCGGACTACTTCCGCGTCTATGTCACCCGGCAGGGCTTCGACCCCGCCACGCAGTCCATGGGCTGGGGCGATCTGCAGCTGGTGGCCACCACGGGTTCGTACGGACCCAGCCAGAACTACTCGATCCCGGTGAGCACGTCCGGCCTCAGCGGCCGCCACGTCGTCTACACGATCTGGCAGGCCTCGCACATGGACCAGACGTACTTCCTGTGCAGTGACGTGAACTTCGGCTGAGCCACGGCCACGTCACCACTCACGCAGTCGAGTCCCTGTCGGACACGCCTCGTCCGGCGGGGACTCGGGGTTCCCGGGGCCGGCGCTGCCCGGGATTCCGCGAGGAAAACATGAAGCCTTTGAACGCCCGGTGGCCCGTCTGCGTATGGGGCGTGGGAATCCCATGCCGACCCCCCCGCGACAGATGCGTAGGAGTACTACCGTGGCACGCAACACACGCAGACGCCCCAAACAGCGCGCGACACTCGCCGCCTTCGCCCTGATCCTGGGCGGAGGCGGGATGATGGCGGCCAACGTCTACGCTTCCGCGACGGAAGAGGGCGGGCCGGGCGACGCGCAGGTCCTCTCGGGCGCCACGATCGACTGCCCGGACGTGGCCACGGCCGACCAACTGGCGTCGGTGCCCGAACAGGCGCGGCCGGAGGTGGACAAGGAACTCGCCGCCCTGGACGTGCAGATCGCCGAGGCCTACAAGCGGCTCGGGGAATCCGCCGACGCCCTGAAGCAGGACCCGGGCTTCGCGGAGAACGCGATCGCCGGGCCGCTGGAGGAGAAGCGCTCCGCGACCCTCGCCCGTATCGCGACCGCGATCGACCGGGTGGGCGACCGGCCCGAGGGACTCGAGGAACTCGCCGGCTGCGCCGTGCGCGAGTCCGGTAACGCCACGCAGCCCGGCGCCGGGCAGGAAGGCGACGGCGACGGAGGCGAACAGGCGGGCGACGGAGGCGACGGCCAGGACCAGCAGGACCCGGGTCAGCAGGATCCGGGCCGGCAGAACCCGGGCCAGGGTGACCAGGACCAGGGCGGGAACGGCGGCCAGGCCGGCAACGGGCCGGTGGCCGGCGACTACGTCGACATCGAGAGCGTCCAGCCCAACGTCTCCGCGCCGAAGCTGACCGGCAACGCCTCCCGCGGCATCTTCACCAGCGAATGCGGCGTCAACGAGAACGGGCTGTTCAACTCGGACAACGTGATCGCCGCCCCGGGTGTCGGCAACGGTGCCCACCACTTCCACGACTACATCGGCAACCAGGCCACCAACGCCTTCTCCAGCGACGACGACCTGGCGCAGGCCGACACCAGCTGCGCGGACCAGGGCGACAAGTCGTCGTACTACTGGCCGGTGCTGCGCCTGCAGAACGGGGTCGAGGAGCAGGACGCCAACGCCCCGGGCGGCGGCATCGAGGGCAACGCCGGTGAGATCGTCACGCCCAAGGAGGTCACGCTCACCTTCGTGGGCAACCCGCAGGGCGACGTCACCGCCATGCCGCGGCTGCTGCGCATCATCACCGGCGACGCCAAGTCGTTCGTCAACGGCCCCGGCAACGCCAACGCGTCCTGGAGCTGCACCGGTTTCGAGGACCGCCAGCTGACGGACAAGTACCCGCTGTGCCCGCAGGGCAGTGACGTGGTGCGCACGTTCGACTTCCAGAACTGCTGGGACGGCCGCAACATCGACAGCGCCAACCACCGTACGCACATGGCGTTCGCGGACGCCGCGGGCGCCTGCCCGTCCGGCTTCAAGCCCGTGCCGCAGCTGGTGCAGCGCATCGTCTACGACGTCGACGCGCCGAGCCTGGACGACGGCGGCAGGACCACGCCCCTGTTCGCGGTGGACTCCTTCCCGGAGCAGCTGCACAAGCCGATCACGGACCACGGCGACTTCATCAACGTCTTCGACGAGGCGCTGATGAACGAGGTGGTCGACTGCATCAACGAGGGCCGCACCTGCGGTCGCGGCGCCGGTGGTGACGGAGGCAACGGCGACGGCGGCAACAACGACGGCGGCGATCAGGGCGAGGAGCCCCAGCAGCCGGAGGAGCCCACGGCCACTCCCGACGACCCCGGTCAGGGTGACGACGGCAACCAGGGCGACGACGCCGGCCAGGACAACGGCGGCGACAAGCCCGGTGACGGCGGCAACCAGGACAACGGCGGCGACCAGGACAACGGCGGCAACCAGGACAACGGCGGCGACCAGGACAACGGCGGTCAGGAGCAGCCCTCGCAGAACCCGTCCGAGCCGGCGACCGAGGAGCCCGCGGACGACGCCACCGCACAGCCCGGAGTCAAGGCCTCGCTCCCGGCCCAGGACGGCGACGCCGGAAACCAGGACGGTGACGAGGGCGACAAGGGCGGCAACGACGACGCGGGCCAGGCGGCCCAGGCCGCCCAGGTGCCCGGCAGTCTCCCGGAGCTCGGGACCGAGGACCGTACCGGGGCACAGGCGCAGGGCGGCAGCCTGGCCGAGACCGGGGCGCAGCTCTGGCCGGCCGCGCTCGGCGGAGTGCTGGTGATCTTCGGCTTCTTCGTCCTGCGGAGCGTGCGGCGCAACGCCTGATCCCTCCGCGGCACACGCACGGCGGCAGGACCCCTCGCGGGTCCTGCCGCCTCGTGCTGCTCCCCGGCCCCCCGTCACGGGCCGGGGCCGGCGTGCGGGACGCGCAACGCCCCGGCGGCCGCCGGTGTGTGAGACTGCATGCAGGGCCGCGGTGTTGTCCGACGGGGCGCACCGGACGGCCGAGGGAGGTCGCGGTGGAGCAGGAGACGGTACGCACACGCGCGGACGCGGACGGGGCGGAGGCCACCGCGCGACACGCCCGCTTCGGACGCCTCCCGGAGCCGGTCCGGATCGAAGACATGGTGGAGGAACGGCCGGCCACGTCCCCGGACCCGGCACGACACGCCTACAACCCGGACGAATGGCTGGTGCGCTACTGCCTGTGACGCGGCCCGCGGGCGGCGCTCCCGGTCGTGAGGCTTCCGTCGCGAACCCATCACCGTTTGTGAGGCCCTCGGTGCGCCGTACTCACCGGCGCCCCGTCCGCTCTCAGCGGCCGTTCTCCCGGTCGTACGCCGTCAGCAGCAGCGCCACGTCGTCCGGGCGGTCCTCGGTCCGCCGGGCGGTCCGCACGAGCTGGTCGGCGAGTTCCTCCACGGAGTCCGTGTGGCTGCGGGCGAGCAGGAGACGGACCTCCTCGATACCGGTCCCGATGTCCCCGCCGGGCGTCTCCACGAGCCCGTCCGTGTACAGCGCGAGCACGCTCCCGGGGGCCAGGGTCAGCGCCGTGACCGGGTAGACGGCCTCCGGCTGCACGCCCAGCATGACACCGCCGGGCAGATCGAGGCTCTCGGTGCGTCCGTCGGGATGGCGCAGCAGGGGCGGTGGATGACCCGCCCGGACCGCCAGGGCGCGGCCCGTGGCCGGTTCGAGCTCGATGTAGCAGCAGGTGGCGAAGACGTCCGTCTCCAGCTCCGCCAGCAGCCGGTTGGTGCGGGTGATGACCTCCTGCGGCGGTCGCCCGCTGGACGCGAAGGCGTGCACGGCGCTGCGCAGCTGCCCCATGACGGCCGCGGCGCCGACACTGTGCCCCTCGACGTCCCCGATGACCAGGGCCACCCCGCGCCCCGTTCTGATCACGTCGTACCAGTCGCCGCCGATGGCCATGCCCTGGGTACCCGGCAGATAGCGGCCGGTGGTGCGCATCCGGTCGATGACGGGCAACCGGTGCGGCAGCAGTCCCTCCTGCAGCCCGCGCGCCACGGCGGACTCCGAGTCGTAGAGCCGGGCCCGCTCCATCGCCTGCGCGGCCAGACCGCCGAGCGCGGTCAGCGCGCTGCGCTCCTCGGGAGCGAACCGGTGCCGTGCCTTCCAGCCGAGGATGCAGGAGCCGACCGGATGACCGGAGGCGATCAGCGGCAGGAACGCCCAGGCCCCCATCGTGTCCAGGGACAGCCCGGGATAGGCGCTGACCAGCGCGTCGGGCGACTCGAAGAACAGCGGGAGCCGGGTGGTCAGGGCGTGCACGCCGGGCAGGTTCGCGTCGAGCGGCACCCCCTCGAACGGGTCGAGGAAATGCTGCGGGTAGCCGGACTCCCACAACAGGTACATCCGCCCGTCACGGATCGTGTACAGGGCGATCTCCTGTGCGCCGAACCCGGGCAGCAGTTGTTCGGCCACGGCCCGGCACACGTCCCTGACGGTGACGGCCTCGGTCAGCACGCTGGCCATCTGCACCACGTGGTACAGGGCCCCCGCGCGGGCCGGGGCGACCAGCTCGGACGGCGTTCCGGTGCCCCCGCTGACCGGCGCCAGGGCCCGGCCCCGCTCCGCCCCGGCGGGGGCGTCGGTGCGGAAGACCCGGCCGGTCAGCCCGTGCACACGGGGATAGAGCACGAACCCCAGCCAGACACCGTCCGGGGCGTGCACCAGGTACGACACCGGCTCCTGCGTCAGCATCGCCGCCCGGTAGCGGTCCTCGTAGGCCGGATCGTCCAGCCAGGGGAGCACCTCCCAGGGGTGATGGCCGAGCAGGCGTTCGAGCCCGGAGCCCATCAGTTCCTGGCAGCGGCGATTGGCGTAGACGACCCGGCCGTCCTGGTCGAGGGAGAACAGCCCGTCGGGCAGCCGTTCCGCGGCCTCCGCCGCGTTCACTCCGCCGGCCGCGTCGACCAGGGCTCCCACCAGGATCCGGGCGGCGCCCTCCACCCGTACGACATGGCCCCACAGCTCCACCGGCCGGTACCGGTTCCGGCCGTCGTCGTCCGGCTCGTCCAGCACCCTGAAGTGGCGGGCCCTGACCTGTCCGGTGTCCCCCGCCTCCCGGCGGCTCGCCCGCAGTTCGTGCAGGTCCTCGGGGCTGACCCGATCCTCGACCTCCGCCATGGTGCCGCCGAACTCCGCACGGGTGACACCCAGCAGGGACAGCGCGTCGTCGTCCCCCGACCACCGGTCGCTGTCCAGGTCCCACTCGAGGATTCCGACCTCCACGGCTCGCGCCGGCGGAGTGGGCAGCCGTACGTTCACCGGCTGGTCGTCGTAGTCGATGCCGTAGGCCACGGCGTCCGCGCCCTCCCGGCCGGGCATCCGGCGGGCGAACTCGGTGAGACGCTCCTCCATGTCCGATCCGGCCGCGTGCAGAGCCGCCCGCACGCTCTGCTCGGCCGCCCGCTCCCGGGTGGCGGAACGCAGCACCGCCAGCACGCCCACCTTCTCGCCGCCGACCCGCACGGGATGGTAGGCGTGGGCGAACGAGTACGGCAGGGCGGCGGTGAACTGGGGGAAGCGCAGCATCGTCGCACGCTCGTCCGGCAGCCAGAGGTCCTCGCCGCGCCGGTACGCCTCGCACGTCGGCAGCGCGCCGCCCACGGGGATCCGCCACCACGGACTCAGCAGCGACCGCGGCACGCCGGACACCACACAGAGCACCAGCGAACGCCGGTCGCGCGAGCGCAGATACACCAGGCCGCCGTATCCGCCGGTGTCCCGGACCGCCGCGACCACCGGACCGGCGAGCACGTCCTCGATGCGGTACTCCGGGTGCGCGGTCCCGATCTCCTCCGCGTCCCGGCCGTACCCGCCTGCCGGCCGTTCCCCGTGCGGTACGGCGGCTGCATCATCCATGTCGCGCCCTCCCGGTGCGGACGCACGGGACATCCGTTCCGTTGCTACCCACCAGGATGTGTCATGCCCGGCCGTCCGGCGACCGGCCGTCCGGCGACCGGCCGTCCGGCAACCGTCCGGCGCCCGACCGCAACCTTCGGGGCATCCCGGTCGTCTCACCCTATATCAGCAGGATGCGAGCCCAGGGGGCAAAATGCTTCAAATGAGAACAATTTGTGCGACGTTCGCGCTCGCGGGCGCGATGCTGGCGACGGCGGCGGTCCCGGCCGCGGCCGCCCGGGCCACGGCCTGCCCCACCGGCTGGGGCAGCGTCGCCAAGTCCGACACCGACAGCACCGTCACGCCGGTACGCGACATCAGGACCGGCCGGCACGACTGCTTCGACCGGATGGTCGTCGACCTGCCCGGCGCCACGGCCGACGGCCTCGGGTACTCCGTCCGCTACGTCGACCGTCTGTACCAGGACGGATCGGGCCGGCACCTTCCCGTCGCCGGCGGCGCCGTCCTCGAGGTGCGGGTGGCCGCGCCGTCGTACACGCCCGAGACCGGCGAGGCCACCTACCCCGCGCGGGCCGGACGCCCCCTGCCCGGTGTGGACCTCACCGGGTACCGCACCTTCAGGGACACCAGGTTCGCCGGCAGCTTCGAGGGCGAGACGCAGGTCGGCCTCGGTGTGCGCGCCCGGCTCCCCTTCCGCGTCCTCGAACTCCCCGGCCGTCTCGTCATCGACGTCGCCCACACCTGGACGGGAAGCAGCTGACCCGCCCACGCACAGGCCGGCCCGCGCTCACTTGTCCGCGGTACCGGTCTCGCAGACCCGGCGCGCCACCTCACGCAGCTTGGTGTTGGTGCGCTGGGACTGCGTGCGCAGGATGTCGAAGGCATGGTCCTCCGTGATGCGATGCCGCCCCATCAGGATGCCCATCGCCTCGCCGATCAGATGCCGGGTGGAGATGGCCTCCTGCAACTGCGCGTCGGTCAGGGCGGTGGAGAAGGCGACCGCCGCGTGGGAGGCCAGCAGCCAGCCCGCCGTCTCGCTGTCCTCCGTGAACATCCCCGGCTTGCGGGAGTACATGTTGAGCGCCCCCAGCTCCTCCTCCCGCGTGTACAGCAGGAACCCCATCATGCTGCCCACCCCGAGCTCCCGGCAGCGGGGCACGAACAGCGGCCAGCGCTGCGGTTCCCTGGTGAAGTCGGTGATGCGGAAGACCCGCTCGGACCGGTCCGGCCGGGCCGCGTCGAAGCACGGGCCTTCCCCCAGCCGCCCCTGGAGGTGGTCGCTGTCGGTGACGAGCTGTTCGCTGGGGGCCAGTGAGCTCACCCGGCCGTTCTGCAGGACGAGGATCCCCGCGGCGTCGCAGCCGTCGACGAGCTCCACCGCGGAGCGCGTGATCTGCTCCAGGGTCGAGTCGAGGGTGTGCTCGGCCAGAAGATCACGGGCCATCGAAGCCATCTGCTGCGCGAATCCCTGCCAGTCCACCCGTCCGCCTCTCTTGTTGCCGCGATCGCGGCACACACCGCCTCTACCCCGCCCGCATATGCGGCACGCCGGTGAAACGGACCGATCACGGGCAGACGGCTGACGTGATCTTCGGCGGCCCGCACACTCCGGGGCCCGCCGTGCCGTCTGCCAGAGAAGGGAACCACCACGGTGACCATGCCCCAGCGCCGTACGCGTCCGTTGCCCCGCGGTCGGCGTTTCGACCTGCGCGCGACCGCCATGTTCTTCGGTCTCCTCGCCATCGCACTGGTCGCGGGCGGCTTCGCGGTGCGCGCGCTGGCCGGGGTCGTGGAGCGGCGCCCGGTGTGGGCCGCGATCCTGCTCTGCGTGGCCGTCGCGGCCGTGCTGGGCCATCGGCGCAGGCGACGGCTGTCCGCCGCGCGGATCGCCCGCCGGACGGGCCTGGCGCTGCACCGGGGGACGACGACGGCACTCGACGCCCTGGAGGCACCGGCACCGGCACCCGCGTTCGCTCCGGCCGTGCCCGCGCCCCCCGCCGACGACCCGCGGCCCGGGTACGACGACTTCGACGCCCTGAGCCCCGAGGAGTTCGAGGAGGCGACCGCGGCGCTGTGCGAGCGCGACGGCTGCACCCAGGTGGAGGTGGTCGGCGGCGCCGGCGACCTCGGGGCCGATGTGGTGGCACTGTCCCCGGACGGCCGCCGCATCGTCATCCAGTGCAAGCGCTACGGCGACGACAACAAGGTCGGCTCCCAGGACCTCCAGCGCTTCGGCGGCACCTGCTTCACCGTGCACGGGGCGGACCTGGCCCTCGTCGTCACCACCAGCGAGTTCACGGCGCCGGCCGAGGAGTACGCCGCGCAGTGCGGCATAGTCTGCGTCCCGCGCGACGCCCTGCTCGCCTGGAGCGACGGCCGGGAGCCGGCCCCGTGGGAGACGGACACCGCCGGCCCGGAGACACCCGGCCCGCGGGTCTGCGCACCGTAGGGCCGATTGTCAGTGGCGGATGCCACCCTGCCGGTATGGACGAGCTGGAGTTCATGCGCGGCCGGGTCTACGGGGCGGACCACGACGACCCGGGCCCGCGCGCGGGGCGGACGTACGTGGAGCTGGCCGGCGGGCCGCTGGACGGGCTGCTGCTGGATGTCACCGGCCGCAGCGAGAGGGAACTGGGGGACGGCGTCCGCCTGCCCACCGAGATAGGCCGCTACGGCACGGGCGGACGCTCGGTCTACCTGCCCCGGGGCTCCGGCGGCCGGGTGTACGACTGGTGGGGCGATGTCCCCTGAGCGGGTGTGCACTCCGAGCGGATCGGGGCAGAGGTAGGACATGGGGCGTCCGCGGCGTCGTGGGCGCGAACAGGGCGGAACGAGCGCGATGGGACTGCTGACGGAAGGCGGCGCGGCGGTACGCGACCGGATCGGTCACGCGATCTTCTCCAGGGTCGCCGGACCGGACGGCCCGGACAACCGCGCGCGCATCCACGACACCCCCGGGCCGCGCTGGTTCGGCCCCGAGCGGCCGGTCAGAAGGGTGCACGGGGACGCCTCGATGTTCATCGGCGGCCTGTCGGCCCTGCTGCTCCAGTCGCTCCACCCCCTCGCCATGGCCGCCAACGCCGTGTCCCTCCTGCCGGAGTGGGCCTCCCGGGCCCTGCGGCTGCCCCGCGTGCCCCCGGCGGAGAGCGTGTGCGTCCGTCCGCTCGGCACCGCCGTCACCGCGGGGATCCGGTGGGCCCTGGCACCGGCCCGTCGGACCGGCTGACTCGGCCGGGCGTTCTTTCGCAGCGCCGGTGCCGCCGTGCGCGGCCCGGCCATGTCGTTGCCTCGCCCGGCTCCGGGGCCGTGCACGTCCGTCCGCCCGGCACCGCGTCACCGCCGCGGTCCGGTCCGTGGCGCCGGCCGACCGGGCGGGTTCTTCCGCGGGTCCGCCGGTTGAGACCGGTCGCACGGGGCACTCAGTGCTGGCTGGTACCGGTCAGGGACACGGGAGGTCGAAGTGGCGGTTCGTCATCGTCTGGTCAAAGCGAGCCCGCGGTCCGTGTGGGCCGTGCTCGAGGACGGCACGCGCTACGCCGACTGGGTCGTGGGAACGTCGTCGTCCGAGCCGGTGCGCGGGCACTGGCCGCAGCTCGGTTCCGCGATCGCCTACGAGATCCGCCTCGGGCCGGTCAGCCTGTGCAACGAGACCGTCGTCCGGCGCTGCGTACCCGGCGAGGTGCTGGAACTCGAGGCCAAGGCGGGGCCGCTGGGCACGGCGCGGATCGCCATCGAGGTGCACACCTGGGGGGACCACACCCTGGTGAAGGTGGACGAGCATCCGCTGCGCGGCGCGGGAGGCTGCATGCACAACGCAGCCGTGGAGGCACTCATCCAGATCCGCCACCGTGCCATGCTCGCCCGGCTGGCGGCCCTCTGCGAGACCGATGCCGAGGAGGAGGAGCGACGCCGCCCCATGGGCCAGGTCGTCGCACCGCACCCCGACGCGGGAGGCGCTCGTGCCTGACGCCGTGGTGATCGGGGCCGGACCCAACGGTCTGGTCGCCGCGAACCTGCTCGCCGACGCCGGCTGGAGCGTGGAGGTACTGGAGGAGCAGCCGGAGCCCGGCGGCGCCGTCCGCCACGACCGGGGCACCGACCCCGGCTTCGTCAGCGACCTCTGCAGCTCCTTCTATCCGCTCGCCGCCGCCTCCCCGGTCGTCTCCGGGCTGCACCTGGAACACCATGGGCTGCGCTGGAGCCATGCCCCGCACGTCGTCGCACACCCGCTCACCGACGGCCGGTGCGCCGTCCTCGACCGCCGGGTCGATGTCACCGCGGACTCGCTGGACTCCTTCGCGCCGGGCGACGGCGCGGCCTGGCGCCGGCTGCACGACGTGTGGGAGACCCTGCGGCCCGATCTCCTTGACGCCCTGTTCACTCCCTTCCCGCCCGTCCGTTCCGGGGCCCGGCTGGCCGTGCGGCTGCGCGGCACCGGAGGACTGCGCATGGCGCGCACCCTGGTGCTGCCGGTGCGCCGGATGGCGCAGGAGGAGTTCCGGGGCGACGGAGGCGGGCTGCTGCTGGCCGGCAACGCGCTCCACGCCGACCTTGCGCCGGAGGCCGCGGGCAGCGGCGGCTTCGGCTGGCTGATGTCGATGCTCGGACAGACGTACGGCTTCCCCGTGCCGGCCGGCGGTTCCGGAGCCCTCACCGAGGCACTGGTACGGCGTCTGGAGACGCGCGGCGGAGTGCTGCGCTGCGGGCAGCGCGTGGACCAGGTGGTCGTACGCGACGGCCGGGCCACCGGGGTGCGCACGGCCGGCGGCGAGACGGTCGCCGCGGACCGCGCCGTCCTCGCCGACGTGTCGGTGCCCGCCCTGTACGGCGAACTCGTCGCCCCCGAGCACCTGCCCGCCCAGCTCCTGTCCGACCTGCGGCGCTTCCAGTGGGACTTCGCCACCTTCAAGGTCGACTGGGCGCTCGACGGCCCGGTCCCCTGGAGCTGCGAGCAGGCCGCGGGCGCCGGCACCGTCCATCTCGCGGACGGGCTCGACGAGCTCACCCGCTTCGCCGCCCAGCTCGCCACCGGCAGCGTCCCGGACCGGCCCTTCTGCCTGTTCGGTCAGATGACGACCTCCGACGCCTCCCGCTCCCCCCGGGGCACCGAGTCCGCCTGGGCGTACACCCATGTGCCCCACGACATCGTGGGCGACGCGGGCGAGGAGTCCCTCACGGGCGCCTGGGACGCCAGGGAACAGGAGGTCATGGCCGACCGGGTCGAGCGCCAGGTGGAGCGTTTCGCGCCGGGCTTCCGCACCAGGATCCGGGCCCGGCGCATCCTGGCTCCGCCCACGCTCCAGTCCCTCGACCGGAACCTGCACGGCGGCGCCATCAACGGCGGGACCGCGGCCCTGCACCAGCAGCTGTTCTTCCGCCCGGCCCCCGGCACCGGGCGTCCCGAGACCCCCGTCAAGGGC
>NZ_NEUB01000511.1 GCF_002910825.1 Streptomyces sp. SM1
GACCGTCAGGTCGACCTGTCCGTCCGCTCGACGGCCCTCGGCGGCCGGACGGTCAAGGTCCGCCTCCTCACCCCCGACGGCTGGGACCCGGACGACCGCCGCCGGCACTGGCCCACCTTCTGGCTGCTGCACGGCTGCTGCGGCGACTACACGTCCTGGACCGCCAGGACCGACGTCGCGGAGACCGAGAGTCTGCGCGACGTGCTGGTCGTCATGCCCGAGGCCGGCTGGAACGGCTGGTACAGCGACTGGTGGAACAACGGCGAGGGCGGCGACCCCGCCTGGGAGACCTTCCACACGGTCGAACTGCGGCACCTCCTGGAGCGCGACTGGGGCGCGAGCCGCAACCGCGTCGTCGCCGGCCTGTCGATGGGAGGCCAGGGCGCCCTGCTGTACGCCGCACGCCACCCCGGTATGTTCAGGGCCACCGCCGCCTACTCCGGCTCCGCGCACCCGCTCCTCGACGACGAGTCGGTCACCCGCATCCTGGGCCTCTTCGCCGGCCAGAACAACGACCCGCTCCGCGTCTGGGGCGACCCCGTCGCCCAGCGCCGCATCTGGCGGGCCCACGACCCCGTCCACCTCGCCAAACGCCTCAAGTCCCTCCCCGTGTACCTGTCCTGCGGTGACGGCACCACCGGCCCCCTGGACCGGCCCGGCGCCACCAGCGCCCTCGAGGCCGACTTCAACCGCCAGAACCACGCCCTGGCCGCCGAGCTGAAGCGCGTCGGCGCCAGACACGTCACGACCAACTTCTACGGCCCCGGCACCCACACCTGGGCCTACTGGGAACGCGAACTCCACGCCTCCCTCCCGATGCTGCTCGGCGCCCTGCGCGTACGCGGCTGACGCCGCCGCACGGTGCGTGCGGCGGTCACGAAGCGCCCCGCCTCCCGCCGCGACGCCGGCCGACGCCCAGGCCCGCGGCGCAGGCCAGGCAGAGGAGCGCAAGGACGGGGAGCGCGACCAGGGCCGGGTTCACCCACGCCGGCACCAGGTCGTACCCCGCATGACACCTGTCGTGCAGCGGGAACCACCGCGTGTACTCCGCGAAGTGGGCCCGGCGGTAGGCCCGGTCGTAGGTCTGGCCCGCGCCGTGGCACGCCTCCTCCGGGTCCAGTGACGCCCCGGCGAGGGAGCCGGCGAGGTAGCTGACACCGGCTCCCAGGAGGAGGAGCACCGCGCTCCAGGCGAACCACGCGGGACTGTGCCTCCATGTGCCGGAGAGCAGCGGCCGGCTCCAGAACCACAGGCCGACCAGGAGGGGAAGAAGAACCGGGACGAGAACGAGCGCCATGCGCCAAGTTTCGGGCAAGGACCTCATCGAGCCGGCATACCGGTGCGGCGGGGGCCGGCCGGATGCCGGTCCCCGCCGCGGTTCCTCCAGGTGTTTCAGCCGTACGGGATGACCAGCACGGACGTGGCCGTGCCCGTCTGGAGTTTCGCCGTGCCGTTGCCGATGGCGCTCCACACCTCGAGGCGTACGGTGCCGCCGTCGAGGTCGCCCAGGGCGCCCGTGGTGGCCTTGAGGCCGCGGGCCTGCGTGTACTCCTCCCATCCGGTGACCGGATCGGTCGCGAAGTAGTGGTACGTCTCCGTCCGGTCGAAGCTGCCGTCGCCGGTGAAGTCGTAGCTGACCCGCGCCTGCTGGCCGAGGCCGACCGTGGTGCCGGCGTCCACCTGGAGCCGGAAGGCGGTCTGCGCGCCCGGGGTGAGCGTGCCGTTCACGCCGCGGACCTCGTAGACGAGGGGCTGGTACGGGGTGCCGTCACGGTTGGCGCCGCCGGCGGAGGCGATGATGTCGCTGCCCGCCGTGCCGCCGGTCGCCGTGGTCAGGACGCCACCGCCGCGCAGCTGGAAGGTGTTCCCGGTCGGCGGCTCCGGATCCGGGTCGGGGTCGGGGTCCGTGGACCCGGTACCGGTGCCGGTCGCGGTGGAACGGGCCGGTACGGAGAGGGTCTTGCCGTCGGAGAAGGTCACGGTGCGGGCTGTGGCCCCGTGGTTGTGGGCCGCGTAGGTCCGGGTCGTGCCCTTGGTGAAGACGGCGGAGGTGGGGATGTCACCGGTCACGGTGGCGTCCGGGGCGCCCAGCGTGTCGAGGGTGGTGAGCCAGTGGTAGGTGTGCGCCTTCGACTCGCCCCCCTCCGGTGTGTAGCCGGCGTGGCCCGCGTCCCACTTCGCCCTGGCCGCGGCAGGGTCGGCGAAGGACTCGAACTCCCAGAGGAGGTCACGCCATTCGACGGCCGGGCCGCCGTTCTCCCGCTCCATCTCGGCGATGTTGCGCCGGATGGCTTCCTTCTCGCGGCCGAGGTGCAGCGAACCACCGGTCACGGGGAGGACGTTGATGCCGTGGATCTCCTCGGGGTTGGCGGTCCACCAGGTGGAGTAGGCGGCGCCGCTGCCCCACACCATTCCGGCGGTGTCGTGGCCGAACGAGGACGGGAAGACCTGCTCGTCCGCGTCGAACCAGTACTGGGCGATCGACTCCGACTCGGTGGTCAGCAGGAACGTGCCGAGGTCGCGCAGCGAGGTGTCGCCGGTGGCGGAGCCCCACAGGATGAGGGCGGTGCTGAGGTTGGTGGACTCGGAGGAGGACTCCTGGTTGTTGCCGGCGGCGAAGCCCTGGTGCCCGGAGGCCCAGCTGTGGCCCGCGTAGACGTCGAAGCCGCGCAGGAAGGGGTAGGCGGTGTCGCTGCGGCTGGGGTTGGCGGTGTCCCGTACGAGGGTCTCGACCATGCCGCCCCAGGCGGACTCGGCGGCCCACGCCTGGTCGTACTGGGCGACGATCGCCGCCGCGTAGACGTAGTAGCCGTAGTGGAAGTGGTGGTCGTTCAGTTCGGTGTCGCTGCCGTAGGAGGCGGGGTAACCGGTGAGCGTCTTCCAGTCCTTGTCGTAGCTGAACTCGTTGGCGCCGCCCGCCGTGAACCACTCCTGGAGCTTGCCCTTCATCAGGCCGAGCATCCGGTCGCGGACGGCGGTCTCACCGATCTGGTCGGCCACCGGCACGAGTTGGGCGAGACGGCCGAGGGCCTTGCCGGTCCAGTAGGTGTCGGCGGCGCCGGAGAAGGGGTCGGAGGCGTTCACGACGTCGTTCAGGTAGCCGCGCAGCCGGGCGGTGTCCACGCCGTTCGACTTGGGCAGCGCGGGAAGCGCCGCCGCCGCCTTCTGGCTGGTGGTGAAGGAGGCCGACTCGCGGACCTTCATGGTGCCGCGCGGTGAGACGTAGGTGTAGGAGGTGAGCGGGTCCGTGGTGTGCAGCCACTGGTGCCGGTAGAGGGCCTGGAGCGTGCCCCGCTCGGTGCCTTCCTTCGCCTCGGTGGTGAGCGTGTAGGTGGCCCCGACGGTGCCCCCGGAGTAGTTCCAGGTCACCTTGGAGCCGGTGACGAAGCTGTAGGCGTACTTCTTGAACGTGGCCAGCGCGCCGGTGGAGGGCAGCACGGCGACGGAGAAGTAGTCCTTGGAACCGAGACCCGCGGTGACGGTGGACCCGGCGACGTTCCAGTCGCTGCCGCTCGGCGCGAAGAGGGCGTAGTGGTGCCCGGCGACGGTGATGCCGAGGACGTTGCCCTGGTCGGCGAAGACGGCGGGCGCGTTGGCGGTGGTGATCTGGGCGTTGCCGCCGGAGCCCTTGGCGTACACGAAGGGGGAGCCGTGACCGATGGTGGTGCGCAGGGTGCGGGCGCCGTCGGACCAGTAGGGGGTGACCGTCCAGTCGGACCAGTCGTCGGCCTTGGTGTCGGGGGAGTTGAGGCCGGTCAGTCCGATGGTGAGGTCGCGCTTGTGGGCGTACTCGTACTGGCGGCCGTCGCCGACGATCGCCGGCGACGTCGGGTAGCCGACGTCGAGTCCGCCGGACGTGGCCTGGTAGGTGAGGGGGTGTCCGTACATGGGGGTCGAGTACGGGTTGTCGCCGTAGCGCTGGAAGGCGAGGGATGACCACCAGTCGTTGGTGGGCACGGGCCGGTCCTTGGCGGCGGCGGTCACCTTGGGCGTGACCGGTGTTCCCGTGTTGGTGGTGGGGCCCGACGTGCCGGGTGGCCGGGTGTCGGAGTAACTGCCGTTGCCCACGGGGACGGTGGCGGCGGCCGCGGGTGCGGCGGCAGGGCCGCCCAGGCCCGCGACGGCGAGGGCTGAGGCCAGCAGCAGAACGGTTGCCGGTCTGGTGCGTGGGGATGGCATGCGTCACCTCAAGTCGTGACAGTGGGGAGACTCTGAGAGCGCTCTCAGATGGCCGGAACGTAAAGCCCATGTAATGCACGTGTCAATGGATTGAACGCAACGGGCCGTGCCGGGCCTGATATTCGTCATGTCTTCGAGGCGCGCCCGAGCCGGTGAAGAGGGCGACAGGGAGGAGTACGGGAGCCGGCAGGTTGGGTGGGCCCGGGTCCTTCCAGATGTGGTCGGGGGCCGCACCCCTGGTCGACGCCCCGCCCTGGCTCACCCCGCCCTGGCCGACACCGCAGAGCCGGGACGGGACGGGGCGGGATGGCCAGGAATGCCCCTCCGCCCAGGGGTCCCAGGGCAGCGCGGTGTCACGTGCGGACTGTGTGCCCGACTCCGGAGCCGCGGTGTTCCGAATGCTTCACGGTGCTGTTCCGGTTGGGACCCGGGGGCGTACACGCCGCGGGGTCTTGGTCAACGTTCCTGGCCGCAGGGTCGTGCTCCTGTGCGCCCGGATGCCCGGTACCGCGTGGGAGCCTCCCTGATCATGTTCCTGCTCTGACGAACCACGGGGGTATGGCGAATGGCCATGGCGGACAGCAAGTCGGACAGCGGATCGTCCAGGTCGTCGGGGATGTCCCGAACGACGTCCCGCCGGCGGGTGCTGAGGCTGGCCGGGGGCGGTCTCGCGCTGGCCGCCCTGACCGCCGGCACGGTCGGCTGTGAAGAGGAGGCGGTGGACGTCAGGGACCCCGCGAGCGCCGGAGGCGGCAAGCCGGAGGGCGACGACAAGGGCGGTTCCGGCGACGGCGGTGCCGACCGGAGCGGTGGGGCCCCCGAACCGCTGTGGACGGAGACGACCTCGGCCGAGACCTTCGGGGACAACGGCGAGCTCGTGGTCGCCGGGGGCGCCGTGATCGCCAGCGGCACCCCGCTCGCCGCTCTCGAGGCCGGGACGGGCAAGCGGAAGTGGTCGCTGCCGGGCGGCGTGGTCCCCGGCGCCCCGCTGCTGCTCAGCGAGGAGACGTTGTACCTGGCCAGCAGCCAGTACGACGGTACCGTCACCGGATACGACCCGGCCTCCGGCAAGGAGACCTGGCGCAGCCGCCTGGGAAAGAGCTACCGGCAGCCGCGCCCGATCGCGGTGGACGAGAACCAGGTGTACGTCATCGCCGAGATCCTGGAGGACGACGGGTCGTCCACGACCAACGTCATCGCGGCCCTCGACAGCACCACCGGCAGGATCACCTGGAAGGAACAGCGCGACGTGGGCACCATGCAGGACGGCATCCACGCCGCCGTCCGCGGCCGCCACCTCGTCTACACCGACGGCAAGAAGAACCTCACCGTGCGCGACACCGCCACCGGCAGGCAGGTGTGGACGCACAGGACGACGAAGACCAACTACGGCTTCTTCGCCGTCCACCAGGATCTGGTGATCGTCCCGCAGGGGCAGCGGGTCCAGGCCTTCGCCCTGTCCGACGGCAAGGAGAAGTGGTCCCTGGAGACAGCGGACTTCACGCTCTTCAAGGAGCCGGCGGTGGTGGAGGACGTGCTCTACGTCGCCGACAGTGCCAGGACGGTGCGGGCCGTCGATCCGCGCACCGGCAAGCAGCTCTGGCAGTCCACGGCCCTCGCGGACGCGGAACTCCAGGTGCCACGGCAGTACGTCAAGGCGGGCGACACCCTTTACGGCGCCACGGACCTGGACCCGGAGGGCGGCATCATCGCCATGGACGCGAAGAACGGTGCCGTTCGCTGGACGTGCAACGACGGCACCGGCGACCACCACTCCTGGCTGGTGGCCACCGACGGCAAGCACGTCTTCGCCCTGCACGGCACCAAGCTGCACGCGCTGCCGGTCTGACCCACACACCGGCCGCCCGCCGCCGGCTCCCCGCGCCCCGAGGGGGCCGGCCGCACTCCGCCGGCGAGGGTCTTCACGCGCGTGCGCGGAGGTATGCGTCCAGTTCCGCGGCGCCCGTCAGCATCGCCCGGGAGCGGGCGGAGAGCCGGCCGTGCCATTCGTGCAGGGTGCCTTCAAGGGGCTCCGGTCCACCGGCCGTCCGCACCCGTCCGAGCAGCGGGGCGATCTGCTCCAGCAGGTGGCCGCCGCGCCTGAGCTGATGGACCAGGCGTGCGTCGCGTACGTCGGTCTCGTCGTAGACCCGGTATCCGGTCACCGGGTCGCGGCGTGGCCGTACGAGCCCGGCGTTCTCCCACTTGCGCAGGGTCGCCGGCCGGATGCCGAGTTCGCCGGCCAGCGGGCCGATGAAGGTACGGCCGCTCCGGGACCCCGGCCCCGCACCGCCCCGGGCGGCCCCCGTCCGGGGCGAGAGGTCGCGCAGAGCCCTCTCCACGGACTGGAGTGTGCGCCGGTCGTCGAGCAGTTGGACGTGGCTCTCGTCGATCAGGCGGAACGCCTCGTCGGCCGCGTCCCGGTTCACGGCCTGCATGATCGCGGTCGCCGTCCGGTGGCCGTGGCCGGGGACCAGGGCGAGGAACGCGCGCAGGGCCAGCGCGTGCAGCGGCGTGTAGGTGCGGTAGCCGTGCGGCGTCCGGCCGGCGGCGGGAAGGATGCCGGCCTCCTCGTAGTTCCGGACGGCCTGCGTGGACAGCCCGTGCCGTCGTGCCAGGTCGACCGGCCTGAGCTTGACACCACTTTGAAGGTTCTGACCCACGGGGACGACGATATCGGGCTCAAGTCTCCAGCGAAAGTTCAACGATAGCGTTGAGGGCATGGCATCCGACATCAAGGACATCGCCCATTCCGTCGACGCCCCGGCCGTGATGAAGCTGCTTCCGGCCCGCCCGCGCGTGCTCGCCCTCGGAGAGCCCACCCACGGTGAGGACACTCTGCTCGACCTGCGCAACGAACTCTTCCGGCAGCTCGTGGAGCAGGAGGGTTACCGGACGATCGCACTCGAGAGCGACTGCCTGCGGGCCCTGGTCGTGGACGCGTACGTCACCTCCGGTACCGGCACCCTCGACGAGGTCATGGAACGCGGCTTCAGCCACGAGTGGGGCGCGTCAGCCGCCAACCGCGAGCTCGTGCGCTGGATGCGCGAGTACAACCGCGACCGCCACGCATCCGGCCAGCTCCGCTTCGCGGGCATCGACGGTCCGCTGGAGATCACCGGGGCGGCGAGCCCGCGACAGTCCCTCACCGCGCTGCACGGTCACCTCGCGGCCCACGTCGACGCGGATCTGCTCCCCTGCCCGGCGGACGAACTCGACCGCCTGCTCGGTACCGACGAGCGCTGGACCGACCCGGCCGTGATGACGGACCCCTCCCGGTCCGTGGGCCGGTCGGCCGAGGCGAGGGAGCTACGGCTGCTCGCCGACGATCTGGTGTCCCTGCTCGACACCCAGGCACCCCACCTGATCGCCGCGGCCCCGCCCGACGACCGGTACAGGGCGGCTCTGTACGGGCGTACCGCAACCGGCCTGCTGCGCTACCACTCCTGGCTGGCCGACCCCTCACGTGCGCGCATGACCCGCCTCCTGGCCACGCGGGACGCGATGATGGCCGGCAACCTCCTCGCCCTCGCCGCACGGGGACCCGTACTCGTGCACGCCCACAACAGCCACCTCCAGCGGGACAGGAGCACGATGCGCATGTGGGACCACCCGCTCCTGGAATGGTGGAGCGCCGGCGCGCTCGTGAGCGCCCGGCTCGGCGACCGGTACGCCTTCCTCGCCACGGCCCTCGGCACCATCCGGCACCACGGAGTGGACACCCCACCCCCGGACACCCTCGAAGGGCGCCTGTACGCCCTCCCCGAGGACCGGTACGTACTCGACGCCGCCCACCTCTCCGCCGCGCTCGGCGACCCGGACCCGGCTCCCCGCGTCTCCCCGTACTTCGGCTACGCCCCGCTCGACCCGGCTCAACTGCCGCGCACCGACGGGGTGGTGTTCGTCAGGGACGTTCCGCGCGGTTAGCGCCGTCGCGTACGTCAGGACCGGGGCAGGGCCGCGGGGCCCGGCCTCGCGACGATCTCGCCGGGCGACAGCGCGCTGTGCCCGCGCTCGCACTCGACCACCACGCGTACCGGGGTGCCGCACTCCTCGTGCCGCAGATCGAGGACCGGCCCGGCCCCGTCGTCCTCCATGTGTGTCTCACCCCACTGCTTCAGCGCCACCAGGACCGGCCACAGGTCCCAGCCCTTGCGCGTCACCCGGTACTCGTTGCGGGAACGGCTGCCGGGCTCCTGGTACGGCACGGCCCGCAGGATGCCCGCGGCCGTCAGCTTCCGGAGACGGTCGCTGAGGACGGCCTCCGACAGGCCGATGTGACGGCGGAACCCGTCGAAGCGACGGACCCCGTTACAGGCGTCACGCAGGATCAACAGGGTCCACTTCTCGCCGACCACGCCGAGCGTGAGCTGGACCGGGCAGTTCTCCGTGCTCGTCTCAAGCCACTCCATCCCCCCATCGTAGGATCCTGGCTTCGTGATGGACAGCCAGGTGGCGCGCCACTAACTTCGGATTCGGAAGTCAGACCGGGAGGAGCGGGGCTGTGGGACGGACGCGTACGTACGAGTGGGGGGATCCCGCATCCTCGGCAGCCGCCGTGGGGCTCTCCTCCGGCCTGGACTTCCTGCGCGAACTGCAGGCCGGAAACCTGCCCGCGCCGCCCGTGAGCGCGACACTGAGCATGAGCCTCGACGAGGTGGAGAAGGGGCGCGCCGTCTTCTCGATGCTCCCGGGCGAGGAGCACTACAACCCCATCGGCAGCGTGCACGGCGGGATCTACGCGACCCTGCTCGACTCGGCGGCCGGCTGCGCCGTCCAGTCCACCCTGCCGCCCGGCACGGGGTACACCTCGCTCGACCTGAACGTGAAGTTCCTGCGCCGGATCACGGTCGACACCGGCCGGGTCCGCGCCATCGGCACGATCGTCCACAGCGGCCGCCGGACCGCTCTGGCCCAGGCCCAGTTGCTCGACGCGACGGACCGCGTCCTCGCCCACGCCACCAGCACGTGCATGCTGTTCCCGCTGACCGCGCCCTGACCGGGAGGCGGACGCCTGCGGGCCGATATCCAGGGGCGGGTCGAGTGCGGCGCAGGCCCGGTCGGAAAGCCGGAGCGCACCGTGCGAGATCAGTGAACCGCTACTCATCGTGATCCGTTTGTCACGAGGGCGGGCGCGTGTGAATACTGGCCGGCAGTAGATCACTCGTGGTGTGGGGGAGTCGGTATGGGGCTGGCCAACGAAAAGATCGTGTCTCAGGTGGAGGACCTGCTGCACGGCAGGGTCGTCATCCCGTCCATCCAGCGCGACTTCGTCTGGATGAGACCCGACGTGCGTGACCTCTTCGACTCCCTCTACCGGGGCTATCCGGTCGGCGCCCTGCTCCTGTGGAAGACGAATCTGACGGTGCCCTTCAAGACCGCCGCCGTGGTCCAGGCCGACAAGCCGACTCACCAGCCGCTCTATCTCCTCGACGGTCAGCAGCGGTTGACGTCCCTCGCCTGGGTGTACCGCCCGGAGTCGAAGGCGGACGGGCGCCTCATCGACCTCCGCTTCGACGTGCGCACCGAGGAATTCGTCAACCCCAGTGCCGTCCAGGGCAGGGACCCCATGCTGTTCCGCGTCTCCACCCTGCTGCAGGAGAACGTGCAGTACCACGAGGTCCTCAAGGAGGCCGGAGTCGAGTACTCCGACCCGGACTTCGGCGAGTGGATGCAGCGGCTGCAGAAGGTGCACGACATCCGCCGACAGCAGATCGCGGTGATCACATACGAGTCGGACGACTACGAGGAGGTCGCCGAACTCTTCGCCCGCCTCAACAAGGGCGGCCGCAGGCTCTCCAAGGGAGACCTCGTCTACAGCGCCATCGCCGCCCGCTGGGCGGACGGTCTGGCCACCATGGACGCCTTCCACCAGTACCTGCGCGACAGTGACTTCTCCCTCGACCGGGAAGCCGTCCTGCGCCTGATGAGCCTGCTCGCGGGCACCAGCGCCCGGCACATCAAGCTGATCGGGGCGGCGGTCGACGAGGTCGCGCTGAAACAGGCCTGGCAGGCCACCGAGAAGGCGCTCCGGCTCGCCATCGACTTCCTGCGGGAGGAATGCGGGATCCCCCGTTCCGGAATCCTGACCTCGCCCAACGTCATCGTCGTGCCGGCATTGCTCCTGCACCAGCGTGAGGGAAAGCTCCAGGACAACGAGCAGGCCCTGCTGCGCCGCTGGGTCTACACGGCGATGGCCTTCAGCCACTACTCCCTGCAGGTCGAGACAAGACTTGACGCGGAGGCACGCCTGTTGCGCACGAGGGACGGCGAGGAACTGTTCACCGAGCTGATCCGCCGTGCCTCGGGCAGCCGCTCCGCGGACACCCCCCTGCATCCCCGGGACCTGGAGCAGAAGTACTCCACGCATGCCTTCTTCCGACTGCTCTACATCGCTGCCCTGCGCGACAAGGCCCGGGACTGGGCCACCAACATCGCCATCAGTGACCAGCCGATGAGCAGCGGAGCCAGAATCGAGTTCCACCATGTGTTCCCCCGCGCCCAAGTCCAGTCGGTCTACGCGAAGGAGGAGTGGAACAGTCTGGCCAACCTGGCGTTCGTGACGGGACAGACCAACAAGATGATCGGTGCGAAGCTTCCTTCCGATTACATGGGAGGGATCGCCCCCGACCGCCTCGCCGAACAGTGGATCCCGAGCGACCCCGAGTTGCGCTCCCTCGACCGTTTCCCCGATTTCCTCGCCGCGCGACGGCGGTTGCTGGCCAACGTCCTCAACGAACTCCTCGGCCTGCCGGTCCCCGATGAGCAGGCTCCGCGCCGGGACGCCGACGAGCCCCCGGCCGACGAGGAGCTGATCGCGGAGGAATCCACCGCACCCGTCCTGCCCCCGGCCGACGTGCCGGGCCACCTCGGGGAACAAGCGGTGCCCATCCTTGCCGTCCATGACGGCCGGCATATCGACGGCTTCTACGACCTCTTGTCCGGGGCGGTGACGATTCCGTCCGGGCCCGGCCAGGGCACGTACGACAACCCCGGGGCAGCGGCCGTCGCCGTGGCCCGGGAGCTCGACCCGCAGGCCGTCCTGTATCGCAAGGGCTGGTCCTTCTGGACCGTCACCGCGACCGGGGAAGAACTCCGGAGCATCCGTCCCGGTGGTCGCACCGTATAGGGAATTCAAGACCAGCAGGTTCACCGAATTGGCCGTCGACTGCCGTGATCCGGAGGGACTGGCGGCCTTCTGGTGTGAGGTTCTGGACTTCGAGGTGATCGACCGGAGCGAGGGCAAGGTCCAGATCGGTTCCTGGGTGCCGACCGTGGAGGAGGTTCGCGCCCGACAGATGCCGTCCACCCTGCTGTTCATCCGGGTGCCCGAAGGCAAGACCGTGAAGAACCGGCTCCACCTCGACGTCAGCCCGATCGACCGCAGTGCCGGGGAGGAGGTGGCCAGACTCCTCGCCCTCGGCGCGACGAGAACGGATGTGGGCCAGGGTCCGGACCGTTCTTGGGTGGTGATGGCAGATCCCGAGGGCAATGAATTCTGCGTGCTGCGCACCCTGGCGCCGTAGAACCGGGCTGCGGGTGCGGACCGGGCAGTTCGGCGCGGTGCCGGTGAGCCGCTTCCGGAGCGGTTCACCGGCCATGCCGCGGGACCGTCTGATCAGCGCCGGACCCGAGCCTTCGCCTGGCCGGTGAGCGGGCCGCCTACGCCGACGCAGCCATCGCCGGGAACACGAGCACCGAGCCGTCCTCGTCGCGGGCGATCTCGATCGCCACGTCCGTCGCGCGGCCGTCGAGCACGGCGCCGTCGCCCAGCCGGCGGATGCGGTGTGCCGCGCGCATGAGACGGTCGACCTCCGCGGTGGTGAAGACGGGTCGCAGACCCTGCGGGCGGGCCAGCTCCAGCGTTGACAGGCGGACCAGGACACCGGCGATGTCCGACTCCAATTCGTCGAGGCGCTGCTGGTCGCGCTTGAGCTCGCGGGTGAAGCTCTCGAACAGGTTGCCGGGGTCGGACTGGGCGTGCTCGACGGCCTGAAGAACGACGACCCGTCGCTTCAACGCGATAGCCAGGGCGGCGAGTTCGAGGTGGGCGCGGAAGATGCCGCCATGGTCGTCGATACCGGGGAACGACTTGGTCAGCGTGCTGAGCTCGACGGCCTCGCCCTCGGGCAACTTGTCGAGCGCGCTCTGCCACTTGGCGAGGCGGCGATCGGCCGCGCCCAGGGCCGAGTTGATGGCATGCACCGCCGAGTCCAGTCCCAGCGAGGCACCGGGCTTGCCCTGGTCGAGCAGAACGGCGGTAGCCTTGCCGATGGCGTCGCGGCACCCGTCGAGCGCGCTGTGCTCCTGTTCGAGCTCCTGCTCCCGCAACTGTTCCAGCAGTTCCGTGATGTGCTCGATCGCCTGCCGGCGCTGCCCGTCGGCGTGCGCGCTCACCCCCACTGCCACGGCCATGAGGACGAGCGGCGCGGCCACGGTGAGCATCGCACTGCCGCCGAGGGCCACGCCGGCCGTCGCGCCGGCTCCACCGACCGCGCCCGCTGTCGCCGCTTGACCGGCCGGCACGAGCTTCATGGCGCCGACGATCTTCCCCGCCGAGTCCACAAGCGGGCCGCGGAGGCCGCCGGCCGCCCCCTTCGCCACCATCGGGCGAATGATGCCCTGACCGAACTGGGCGGCGAACTTCGCCGGAATCACCATGCGGTACAGGCCCTCACCGACAGCCGCCGGCGCCGACGCGGAGGAACCGCGTGCCGACTGCGTGATGAGCTGCGACAGGTGCTGTGCCAGGGGACTCGCGGCGTCGAGCGGAATGCCCCGGCCGCGGTCCAACTGGTCGGGCAGCGGGTGCGCCTCAAGCGTGGCGATCGGCTCGTCGGCCAGGCCGGCCAGCACGGTGCGCAGCTCGGCCAGACGCTCGGCCGTCATCGGCCCGTCCCCGGTCAGCGCGGGCACCCGGACATCACCGGTCGCCAGCGTCCATACCGGAACGGTTCCTTTGCGGTCGTCAGCCAACGTCTCCCCCTCTTCTCAGTTCTCCGGCGACAGCCTACGGTCGGCGTCCGGCAGGAACGGCATGAATCTTGTGGATACGCGTCATGCGCCGGGCGTCGTCCGGACCGCGAGGGTCCGCACGTTCTCCAACAGCGCGTGCAGCAGCGTCGGTTCACCGTCTGGGGTGCGTGCGGCCTCGGCATAGGTCGGTACGTGCTTGCCGTCCACGTAGCCATCGCCCTGCGCGATCAGTTCCTGGCGGCGGGTGTTCCAGGCGGGCCAGTAGCCCTTGAGGTAGGTGTCGAGGTCGTCCTCGAACAGGGTGTGGGTCGCCTCGCTCACGCTCTCGGGACTGGCTCCGGCGGCGATCCCCAGGTAGCCGAAGATCTTCGCGTTCTTGTCGATGTTCTCCCGGAGGACGTCGGCCTTCCTGTCAGTGGTCGCGTCGGCCGTCTTCTGCGGCCCGGTGTCGGCGTCGAAGACGAGGTGGCAGGCCACGCCGAACCCGGTGAGGACGGCGTGGCAGAGGATCATGTTGCCCTTGCCTTCGGCGTTCACCACGCAGATGCCGTCGGCGCCGAGGTTGAGGCCCTGCCGTTCGGCGAAGGCCAGGAGGACGCCCTCGTCCGTGGCGCCCTCGACCAGGACGGCGACGTTCGCGAACAGTGCCTCGGCGAGGTCCTTGACGTACCGGGTGGCCCCTCGCCGTGCGATGGACGTCTCCTTCACATGGCCGGCGAGGGACTGGCGCAACTCCGCTTCGGGGAGGGCGCGCAGACGCGCCTCCGGGTGCTTGCCACTGTCGACGCGGCACAGCCTGCGCACCTGCTGGTAGTTGCTCGGGTCGATGAACACCGGACTGTGCGTCGCGTACATCACCTGAGTCTGGTCCCCGGCCGACGAGACCAGACTGCGCAGGACCTGCGCGAACACCCGGGTCTGCGCCGGGTGCTGGAACAGCTCGGGTTCCTCGATCGCCAGGCACAGGGAGCGCGTGCCATCCTCGGGGCGGCGGCACTCCGAGAGGTACCTGAGCGCCGCGATGACCAGCGCGCGCTGGAATCCGTGTCCCTGGCGGCGGACCGGGGTCAATGCGGCCCCGTCGCGGATACTGACGGCGAAGGCGGTCCTGGCCCGCTTCGGGACCTGAGCCGTCGGGGTGACGACGACGTCCCGTCCGGTGGTGAACCGGCTGACCTCTGCGGACAGGGCGCCGGACAGCCGTGCGAGCACCGGCTCGTAGATCTCCTTGTGCACCTTCATGCGGGCTGCCTGGGCGTCCTCCTCGATGGCCGTGAACTGGGCTTCCGCCTCCGAGCGGTCGACCGCGTGCTCGAGGATCCGCCCCACCACGGACGCCTTGTTGTCGTCGGTCTCCTCGTAGGCCCGCAGATCGGCCGAGATGAAGACGAAGTCGATCAGCTTCCCGAGCAGGCCCTGGCCGGCGAAACCGAAGAACTGCGTGTTCTCCACCTCCGCCTCGGTGAGCCGGTCCCGGTTCCTGGCCTCCCAGGAGCGCATCTCGGCTTCGGCGGCGTCCCAGCTGCGGACGGCGGGCAGACCGAGCGCCGGGTCCTGGTCACGTAAGGCCTTGTACGCGGCCGTCCTGTCCCGGTTTCCCACGCACGCCCGGACGCTCTCGAAGGGGGTGAAGGCCAGGGCCTTGCCGGTGATGCGGTCCTCCCCGTTCTCCCAGGTGCGCCAGATGCTCAGACTCTCCACCCCGTCCGGCACGTAGTGGCCGAGGGCCTCGCGGTCGGAGGGGGTGAGGCCGTCGAACTCGACTTCCACGCGGATCCGCTTGGTGTCCGCGGCGGAGTGCACGTCCTCCTCACCGAGTACGCCGCCCTTCTCACCGTTGAAGAACCAGTCCAGGGCGCGCAGCACGGTGGACTTGCCGGCACCCGTCGGTCCGATGAGAGAGGTGATGGCGTCGAAGGAGACGTCGAGGCTGCGCAGGCAGCAGAAGTTCTCGATGCGGGCGCGCTTGATCTTCATGGTGTTCCTGACGTGTGACGGCGTGGAGGGCCCACGGCGGAGAGGTGCCGAACAAGCCCGGGATGCGGAGCACTTCGGGGCCCTTCGGGCACAAGGGACAGGTGCTTCCGGTGTTGTCCCGCAGGCATCAACGCAAGCATGAATACCTAACCATGATGCTGAAAGCATTGTCAATCGAATGCGTGCGAGGGTGCGGTGATTCCAGGCGAGGGGAGCTGAGACTCAGGGAAGCGCCACGGTTGCGAGGGCACGCCGAAGCGGCCGCGCACCACGCGCGGCGCCGGCAAATCGACGGTTCACCCGGCGGTGACGCCCGCCTCGGTGAGGAAGGCGCTCGGGTCACCCGACCAGGACACGTACAGGCTGTCCCGGGCGCGTGTGCAGGCGACGAACAGCAGGCAGCGTTCGGACATCAGGTCCGTCTCGTGCTGCTTGGAGTCGACCTCGGCAGGCGTGACCGCCTTCTGGAACGGCAGTGCCTCGTCGTCGACGCCGATGACCGCGACGCAGCGGAACTCCAGCCCCTTGAACGAGTGCATGGTGCCGACCCGTACGGCTGTCACCTCGCCCGTCGAGGAGTCGCCGGAGGCGTTGCGCAGGCTGACCGCGGGGATGTCCGCGTCCTTCAGACGCGCCACCGCCTTCGCGCACGTCTTGTTGAACCGGGCGCTCACCCCGATCTCCCCGGCGCCGACACCCGCGTTTATCCAGTCCCGCACCTGGTCGACGAGCGCGTCCAGTTCGGCTTCCTCGCTCGCCGCGGCGCGAACGGCGGGCCCGTCGCCGTGCAGGGCGGAGCGGTAGCCAAGCAGGGTTTCATGGCGGGCCTCGTCCTCGAGCCGGTCGACCGGCCGGCCGATCAGCAGGGCGGTGGACCAGCGCAGGATCTGCTGCGTGCTGCGGTAGTTCTTGCGCAGTTTCACCGACCGCCCGGTCACCTTGATGCCGAGCGACTTCAGCGACACCTTGGAGTCGTAGATGCGCTGGTGCGGGTCGCCCGCGATGAACAGGTCGTCCGGTCGGGCCGGTACGGCCGCGCGAAGGAGCCGCCACTGCGCGGGGTGCAGGTCCTGCGCCTCGTCCACCACCACGTGCCGGTACCGGGGCCCCTTCTCCTCCAGCAGCCGCGCCGCCTCCGCGCACGTCTGGAGCCAGGTGCGGCACCCGTCCGCCGCCAGATCGGCCGTGAACCGCTCCACCGTCCGCCACACCAGTGGACGTTCGGCCGCCGTCAGCCGGCTGCCCCGCCCCCGCCGGTCCGCCGCCTCGTACTCGGGCAGACTGCCGATGCCCTGCGCCAGGACGACATGCCGGTACTCCTGGACGAGGAACTGCGCGCTGCCGGTGAAGTCGGTCGCCTTCGCCGCCTTCCCCCAGCGGCTCACTTCCTCGTTGCTCATCAGCGGCCGCAGGGTCACCGCGTCCGGCACCTCCGCGACGACACGGTTCGCGAAGCCGTCCACGGTCGAGATGTCCACCCGGTCGCGCAGTTCAGGATCGTCCACCAGCGACTCCAGGCCCGACCGGAGCGCGTTGACCAGGGCATTGGTGTACGTCGTCAACAGGATGCGGTCGCCGTCCCGCAGATGCCCGAGCAGATGCTTGACCCGGTGCAGCGCGACGACCGTCTTGCCGGTGCCCGGCCCGCCGGTGACCTGCGCGGGCCCCGAGTACGACGCCCGGTACGCCACCTTCCGCTGCGAGGGGTGCAGGAAGACCCGCCAGGCCGCGAAGGGCTTCTCGAGGATGTCCCGCAGTTCCTCGGACGCCGACACCAACGCGATACGCGCCCGGCTGTGCCGGATCGCCGTCTCGTAGTCCCGCGTGTCCACCGGCTGGGTGGAATCCTGCAGCGCGGGCGCCACGATGTCCCGCCAGACCTCCTCCACCGTGCAGCCCGCGGCGAGATACTGAAGCACCTCCCGCTGGTCCTGCGGCAGCAGCGGCGCGAAGACGTCCAACTGCTCCTGGTCGACCAGCGACCGGGCCTGCCGCAGCGTCTCCGGGTCGATGCCCAGCGCGGACAGGTCCCCGTCGGAGAACTTCGCGAACAGCCGGGGCTTCGGCGACAACTCGGCCACCCGCTCGTACGCCGGTGTGATCTCGTCCAGGGTCGCCGCGTCCCGGATCTCCACCGCCCGCGTCACCGCGTTGATGCTGGACTTCTGCTTCATCGCCCAGGCGATGGCCTTGTCGTGCGGTAGGACCCGCAGCAGGACGAACGTGTCCCCGGAATCAGGTGCCAGCACCACCCCGCGCCAGAACTGGTCGATACGGATCGTCCGGATCTTTTTGTCTTTCGCCTTCGTCAGACTCTCCAGCTTCAGCCCCGGGTCCTTGAAGAGCTGGTCGAGGGTGAGCCGGCCGAACTTCTCCCAGGCGTCCAGCACGCCTTTCCTGACCGGCGGCTGGAGCTTGGGCAGTTCGGCGAAGAAGCCGATGTCGAAGGCAAGTTGCGGCATGCGAAGGGATCCTAGTGTCCACCGGCCGTGGCCTTGAGCCGGTTCCAGGCCGACGCTCCGCCCTCCGGGCCGCACACCGGCGAAATGTGCGATCCCCGGTGATGTTGCGCACGGCGGGATCAAGGGAATGATTCCTGGCGCGAGGCAGCTTCTCCCCCCACCCGGGACACCGGACCGAGGGCCGCCGGCAGCACGACCACCGGATGAGGGGACGGAGAAGATGAGCCTCAAGGACCGCTTACGGAGGACACTCGCCGATGTGGCGGCGCAGCGCGGCAGTGACATGATCAAGCGTTTCACCGCCACCGGGGCGCCGGCGGACATCGAAGCCGCCGTCGACGCCTACCGCAAGGCGTTGGCCGTGACACCCGACGACAACCCGAACCGGGCCGGCTATCTGTCCGGCCTCGCTTCCGCGCTGCACCTCGGGTCCCGTCTGACGAACTCGCTCGAGGAGCTGGACGCCGCGGTCGGGCTGGCTCGGGACGCGGTCGATACCTCACCCGCCGGACACGAGCTCCGGCCGACCCTGCTGCACACCGTGGCGACCATACGGTTCACCCGGTACGAGCAGTCCGGGTCCGTCGACGACCTCGAAGCCGCGATCGCCGCGGGCCGGGAGGCGGCCTCGGCCCCTCCCACCGGCTCCCTCGACCGTGCGGCCCCCCTGGTGGCCCTCGGGACGGCACTGCGGGCCCGCTTCGAGCGCGCGGCCGACCCCCAGGACCTCACGGACGCCGTGGCCGCGTTCCGGGAGGCCGCTGACGCGGCTCCGCCCGACCACCCGCACCGCGGCGCTGTGGTCGCCAACCTCGGCATCGCCCTCCAGGTGCGCTTCGAACGGCAGGGCGACCCATTGGACTTGGACGCCTCCGTCACCGCCGGCAGAGAAGCCGCCGGACTCTTCCCCGCCCGCAGGCCCTACCGCGCCACGGTGCTGTCGAACCTCGGCACGGCCTTACGCACCCGCTTCATGCACACCGGAGCAATGAGTGACGTCGACGAGGCGATCGGCCACCTGCGGGAGGCGGCGGACCTCGCGGCCCCCGGCACCCCGCAACGGGGCCTGTGCTGCGCCAACCTCGGCACCGCCCTCTACGCCCGGTTCGACCGGCTCCACGACCGCGACGACCTGGACGACGCCATCACCGTGGGCCGCGAGGCAGTGGAAGCCACCCCCGGCACCAGCCCCAACGCCGGATCCCGGCTGTCCGCCCTCAGCGCGGAACTCCGCACCCGCTACCAGTACTTCGGGGACCTCGGCGACCTGGACGAGGCCATCACGGTCGGCCGGAAGGCGGTGGCGGCGGTGGATGCGGCACCTGCCGGTCACCCGCACCGCCCCGGCTACCTGTCCAACCTGGTGGCGGCCCTGGGCATCCGGTACGAGCACCGGGGGGACACGCGTGACCTGGACGAGGCGATCGCCGCGAGCCGGGAGACGATCGACGGGACCGCGACTCCGAAGGAGCACCCGAACCGCGCCCTGCGCCTCTACAACCACGGCAACGTCCTGTCGCTGAGAGCGCGTGCACACGGCGACGACGCCGACCGCGAGGCCGCGGTCGCCGCGTGGCTCGAAGCGGCGGACCTGGGCACCGCCCCGCCGCCGATCAGGATCCGCGCCGCCCAGGCCGCCACCACCGCACTGACCGCTGTGGACA
>NZ_NEUB01000512.1 GCF_002910825.1 Streptomyces sp. SM1
GGCTACTCCGTGCAGCCCTTCTCGCCGGATGCGGCCAGAACCGCGCAGGCCTCCGCGTCCGTCGCGCTGTCGACCGGCACCATCGGGGTGTACGTGACGGTGTCGCCGACGGCGGAGATGGTGTCGCTCTGCGTCGACTTGCCCGAGCTGATCTCGACCGTGTCACCCTGCGCGGCCTGGGTGATCCGTCCCCATGCCGCGCCGCAGGTCTCGCTGTAGCGGACCTCGACCGTGGTGGCGCCGACCGTCGCGGTCCGCGCGGTGGTGACCAGGTCGCCGCTGCACCCCATGACCTCGGCGTCCTTGCCGGCGCAGCTCTCGCCGCTGCACTCCACGCCGGGAGGCAGCTTCACGCTGGTGGTGGCGGTGGGCGACGGGGACTTCCGCGCGTCGTCCCGCTTCTTGTCACCCTCGGTCCCGATGACGTAGAACGCGGCGGCGACGACCACCAGCGCCCCCACCGCACCGACGACGAACGTGGACGTCCGATTCCTGCCGCCGGAGCCGCCCGAGCGGCCGCGACC
>NZ_NEUB01000513.1 GCF_002910825.1 Streptomyces sp. SM1
TCCGGACCCCGCTCGTGCGCGCCATCGGCGACCCCTGACCAAGGAGAGTGTCACACCGTCATGTCCAGGAGCACACAGTCTTCCCCGCACCAGAACCAGGGCCGGGACGGGGACCAGGACCCGGACCCGGCCCCGAGCGAGGGGAGGTTCCGCTGATGTGTGGGCTCAGCGGGGAGATACGGTTCGACGGCGGGCGGCCGGACATCGCGGCGGTGGAACGCATGACCGACCGGCTCGCGCCGCGCGGCCCCGACGGCCGCGGCCTGTGGGCCCAGGGACCGGCGGCCCTGGGACACCGCCGTCTGAAGATCATCGACCTGTCGGACAGCGGCTCCCAGCCCATGACCGACCCCGGGGCCCGCCTCGCCGGCGTCTTCAACGGCTGCGTCTACAACTACCGCGAGCTGCGCGACGAGCTCCACGCCCTCGGCCACCGCTTCTTCTCCCGGTCCGACACCGAGGTGGTCCTCAAGGCGTACCGGCAGTGGGGCACCGACTGCGTCACCCGCCTCCACGGCATGTTCGCCTTCGTGATCGTCGAGCAGGACACCGGGCGCGTGGTCCTGGCCCGCGACCGGCTCGGCATCAAACCGCTCTACCTCTCGGCCACGGCCGAACGCCTGAGGTTCGCCTCCTCCCTGCCCGCGCTGCTCGCGGCCGGCGGCGTCGACACCTCGCTGGACCCGGTCGCCCTGCACCAGTACCTCAGCTGGCACGCCACCGTCGCCGCGCCCCACACCCTCCTCAACGGCGTACGCAAGCTGCCCCCGGCCACCGTGCGGGTCGTCCGGCCCGACGGCAGCCACCACGATCACCGCTACTGGCATCCCGTCCACACCCGCCGGCCCGAGTACGCCGGCCTCGGCGCCGACGACTGGACCGACGCCGTACTGGACGCCCTGCGCACCGCGGTACGCCGCCGCATGGTCGCCGACGTACCTGTCGGAGTGCTGCTCTCGGGCGGCCTGGACTCCAGCCTGATCGTGGCGCTGCTGGCCGAGGAGGGCCAGGAGGACCTCGCGACGTTCAGCGTCGGATTCGAGTCCGAGGGCGACGAGGAGGGCGACGAGTTCCACTACTCCGACCTCGTGGCCCGGCACTTCGACACCCACCACCACCAGCTGATGGTCCCCTCCGACAGGGTGGCAGGCGCCCTGGACGGGGCGGTCCGCGCCATGAGCGAGCCGATGATGAGCCACGACGTGGTGGCCTTCCATCTGCTCTCGGAACAGGTGGCCAAGGAGGTCAAGGTCGTGCAGAGCGGCCAGGGCGCCGACGAGGTGTTCGCCGGGTACGACTGGTATCCGCGGATGGCGGACGTGCCGCGCCGGGATGCCGCCCAGGCGTACATCGACACCTACTCCGACCGCTCGCACGCCGACCTCGCGGCCGTGGTGCAGCCCGGCCTGCTGCCGGACCGGGACACCTCCGCCGAGTTCGTCCGCGCACACATGGCGGCCAAGGGCGCCGAGACGGCGCTCGACGCCGACCTCCGCCTGGACACGCTCGTGATGATGGTCGACGATCCGGTCAAACGGGTCGACAACATGACGATGGACTGGGGCCTGGAGGCCAGGGTGCCGTTCCTCGACCACGAACTGGTCGAACTGGCCGCCGCCTGTCCGCCCGGACTGAAGCTCGCGGACGGCGGCAAGGGCGTCCTCAAGGCCGCCGGACGCCGCGTCCTGCCGCGCGAGGTCGTCGACCGGCCCAAGGGCTACTTCCCCGTCCCGGCGATCAAGCACATGGCCGGGCCCGTCCTCCAGCGGGTCCGCGAGACCCTCACCGCCCCCGAGGCCAGGGCCCGCGGCGTCTTCCGCGAGGAGTACGTCGCCGGACTGCTCGCCGCGCCCGACGCGCACCGCACCAGGCGAGGGGCGAACGCCCTGTGGCAGGCGGCGCTGCTGGAGACATGGCTGCAGACGCACGGGATCCGCTGACGCACATGGAGACACGCACCGACGCCGCCACGCGTGCGCATCCCGCACCGGAGCCGGTACGGCTCGCGGACACCGCGACGCCGTACGACGTGCCGCCCCCGGCCGTCCACGGCTGCTGGTACCCGTCCGTCGACCCCGGGGGCCGGTCCGTCGCCTTCGTCTGCGACCGGGCCGGGGTGCCGCAGCTGTGGACCGCCCCCGTGGCCGGCGAGGAGGTGCGCCGGCTCGACGCGGACCCCCACCCGGTAACGGAGGTGTCCTGGTCTCCGGACGGACGCTGGATCGCCTACACGGCGGCGCCGGACGGCGGCGAACTCACCCGCGTCCTGTGCGTACGCCCCGACGGCACCGGCCGGCACCTGCTGGCGGGCGGCGAACCGGGCACCTCCGCACGGCTCGGCTGCTGGCAGCACGACGGCTCCGCGGTCGCGGTGACCGTCACCGACTCCGCCCCGCCCTTCGCCGTGCGCCCCGGTCCTGCGGCGCCGCAGGGTCCCTCCCACGCCGTTCACCGGGCGGGCCGTGACGGCCGTGCCGTGCTGCTGGAACCAGGCTCCGCACGACTGGGGACCACGAGGGCCGGGGGGAGCGCCGACGGCGACCGGACGGTCTCCGCCGACGAACCGGAACCCAGGGCCCTGTCCGCCTACCTCGTCGACCCCGAGGGTGTGGCCGCACCCGTCCTGCTGGCGAGTGAACGCGGCGCGGCCAACCAGCGCGTGTGCGATCTCAGCCGGGACGGCCGGCTCGCCCTGGTGTACCGGGGTCCCCGAGGGCGCCGCGAGGCGCTCGTCGTCCGCACCGGCGACCGGGTGGTGACCTGCGCGCTGCCGGTCGCCGACGGCGACCCGTGGGTCGGCGGCTTCTCCCCGGACGCCGGGACGGTGTGGCTGCGCAGCGACGGCGGCCGGGAGCA
>NZ_NEUB01000048.1 GCF_002910825.1 Streptomyces sp. SM1
GCTCTGCCGTCGGTGCGGCGCCCGGGTGGGTATGTCAGGGGCGGAGCGGGGTGCGGGCGGGCGACAGGGAGCCGCCGCCCGGCACCGGACCTAGGCTGGAGTGACGTGGCGCAGAGGTGACGGTGTGCGCCGCCGGCCAGGGAGGCTGCGATGGACGGGACGGCCAGGGAACGGGACGCGTCCGCAGCGCCGCGGTACACGCCGATCGCCGATCACGGGCTGATCGGTGATCTGCGCAGTGCGGCGCTGGTCGGGATCGACGGCACCGTCGACTGGTACTGCTGCCCGTCCTTCGATTCGCCGAGTGTGTTCGCCGCGATCCTGGACGCCGAGCGGGGCGGCTGCTTCGAGCTGGCAGCGGCCGTACCGGCCCGCACCAAACAGTTCTACTTCCCCGACACCAACGTCCTGATCACCCGTTTCTTCACCGAGGACGGAGTCGGCGAGGTGCAGGACTTCATCCCCGTCGACGACGATTCGACCGGGGAGCGCCCGCACCGGCTGATCCGGCGGGTGCTGTGCGTACGCGGCTCCGTGCCGTTCCGGACCCGGGTGGCACCGCGCTTCGGCTACGGCGTACACCCGCACACCGTGCGGCCGGCCGGCGACATCACGGTCTTCGCATCCCGGGACCTGTCCCTCGCCCTCACCGCGACCGTCCCGCTGGAGACCCGCGGACCGGATGTGCGAGCCGAATTCAAGCTGGCCGAAGGCGAGACGGCCGTCCTCACCCTGGAACAGTTCGACGCCGACGCGCCGCCGCACCGCTGTGAGTGCGGGGAGGCGGAGCGGGAGTTCACCGCGACGGTGTCGTACTGGAGGCGCTGGCTGTCCTCGTCGCGCTACCGGGGGCGATGGCGGGAGATGGTGCACCGCTCCGCCCTCACGCTGAAGCTGCTCACCTACGCGCCGACGGGCGCGATCGTGGCGGCGCCGACGACCAGCCTGCCCGAGGATCTCGGCGGGGAACGCAACTGGGACTACCGGTACGTCTGGGTGCGCGACGCGGCGTTCTGTGTGTACGCGCTGCTGCGGCTCGGCTTCTCCGAGGAGGCGGAGGCGTTCATGGCGTTCGTCTCCCGGCACATCAGCCCGGGCGACTGCAAGGGATCCGGCCCGCTGCAGATCATGTACGGGATCGACGGCCGCACCGATCTCACCGAGCACGTACTCGGCCATCTGGAGGGCCATCGCGGCTCGGCGCCGGTGCGGGCCGGAAACGCCGCCGCCGACCAGTTGCAGCTCGACATCTACGGGGCGCTGATCGACTCCATCTATCTGTACGACAAGTGGGCCGAGCCGGTCTCCAGCGAGCAGTGGGACCATGTGACGGCGCTGGTGGACTGGGTGTGCGCGCACTGGGACCAGCCCGACGAGGGCATCTGGGAGACGCGCGGCGGGCGGAAGAACTTCCTGTACTCGCGGCTGATGTGCTGGGTGGCGATCGAACGGGCCATCCGCATGGCCCACCAGCGCGGTCTGCCCGCCGACCTCCCCCGCTGGCGGTCGAGCCGGGACACCATCTACCGGCGGATCATGAGCCGGGGCTGGTCCGCGTCACGGCAGGCGTTCCTGCAGCACGAGGGCGGGGACGTCCTGGACGCGGCGGTCCTGATGATGCCGATGGCGAAGTTCATCGCACCGACCGATCCCAAGTGGCTCTCCACGCTCGCATCCCTCACCGAGGAGCTGGTGTCCGACTCACTGGTCTACCGCTACGACCCGCTGGCGAGCCCGGACGGACTGCACGGCGACGAAGGCACGTTCTCCATCTGCTCGTTCTGGTACGTCGAGGCACTGACGCGGGCCGGACGGCTCGACGAGGCGGCCCTCGCCTTCGAGAAGATGCTGACGTACGCCAACCATCTCGGCCTGTACGCCGAGCAGATCGGCCGCACCGGGGAGCAACGGGGCAACTTCCCGCAGGCGTTCACCCATCTCTCCCTGATCAGCGCCGCGTTCACCCTGGACCGTGCCCTGGGCTGACGCTCAGTGCCCGTGGTCGTCGGAGTGCGGCGGTGTGCTGCTCGGAGGGGTCTCGGCCCCGGTCTGCGCCGCTCCGGCCCGAACGGTGAACGCCGCGGTGCGGGCGACTCCGTCGTGCTTGAAGTCCAGGAACAGCCGGTAGCTGCCGGTGCTGGGCGCGGTGGCCGTGAAGGAGACCTCCGGTCCGGGGTCGGTCCGGCCGTCGCCGGGTTCGCCCTGCGGATGGACGTGCAGGTAGGCCAGGTCTCCGGAGCGCAGGGCGACCAGGTGGCCGTAGGCGCCGAGGTAGGGCTGGAGGTCGGTGACCGGTTCTCCGTCCCGCGAGACGCTCAGACGCAGTTCACTCGCCCGGCCGGGTCGCAGCGAGCCGGTCAGCTCGACTTCGTAACCGTCGACGCGGGCGGTGCCGGCCACCGGGGGCAGGTCCTGTGGCCGGTAGGAGCCAGAGACCGCGAGGTCCGCCCCGAGGGTGAGGTTCTCCGCGCCCTCCTCCGCCGGGGTGAAGTCGGCGAAGACCCGGCATCCACCGGCCCGGGGCAGGTCGGCCGGGATGCTCCAGGTGCCGTCGGCGACCCGGGTGGGGTGCAGGTGGCGGTACGTGAGCAGGTCGCGGGAGGCGACGATCAGATGGAGTTCCCTGCCGTGTTCGGGGCGGTACTCGGTGACGGCGCGTCCGTGGTCGTCCCGCACGGTGAAGCGCAGCTCGGCGCGGTGTCCGGCCGTGATCCGCGGGGTCCGCAGATCGAGGGTGTAGCCGCCCTCGGAGATCTGGAGCCCGCCGGCCGGCGTGCTGTCGTGGCCGGCATGACCGCCGCCTTCCTTCGCCCCGGGTCACGGCGAGGCGTGCCGCTCGTCGTGCGCCGGCGCACGCTCGGCGGCAACCGGGTCGAGGCTCTCACCGATGCCGTAGGCCGTGCCGAAGGTGGCGGCCAGGGCGGCGGCGAACGCGGTGACTTTCAGTCCGGTGTTCATGACCGTCTCCTCGAGACAGGGACGCACGGCTCACACAGAGCCGATCCATGAGCTCATCATACCCCTGGGGGGTACGCAGTCAAGCCACTCGACCACTTGCGCTGCATACCGAAGGGGGGTATACAGAAGCCTTACAACGATACCCCCTCCCCGTATACAGCCGACCGCCACCAGGGTCGGCGTCACCGTCACAGGAGCCCAGTGATGACCGTCCGTACAGCCGGCGCCGAGGCCGGGGTGGAACTCGCGATCGGCGGCATGACCTGCGCCTCGTGCGCCGCGCGGATCGAGAAGAAGCTCAACCGGATGGAAGGCGTCACCGCCACCGTCAACTACGCCACCGAGAAGGCCCGGATCAGCTACCGCGGTGAGGTGACCGTCACCGATCTGATCACGACCGTCGAGGCCACCGGGTACACGGCGCAGGAGCCGGCACCGCCCGAACGGACGGCTCCGGAGACGGACGAACTGCAGGGGCTGCGCCACCGGCTGATCACCGCCGTCGCACTGGCGGTGCCCGTCGTGGCGATGGCGATGGTCCCGGCGCTGCAGTTCGAGTACTGGCAGTGGCTGTCCCTGACGCTGACGGCGCCCGTCGTGACGTACGCGGCATGGCCCTTCCACAGGGCCGCTCTCACCAACGCACGGCATGGCGCGGCCACCATGGACACACTGATCTCGGTCGGTACCTCGGCCGCGTTCCTGTGGTCGCTGTGGGCGCTGTTCCTCGGAACGGCGGGCACCCCGGGGATGACGCACCCGTTCGAGCTGACCATCGCCCGCTCGGACGGCGCCGGGAACATCTATCTGGAGGCGGCGGCGGGTGTCACCGCGTTCATCCTGGCCGGCCGCTACTTCGAGGCACGTGCCAAGCGGAAGGCGGGCGCGGCACTGCGGGCGCTGCTGGAGCTGGGCGCGAAGGACGTCACCGTGCTGCGTGCCGACGGACGTGAGGCGACGGTCCCCGTCGCCGAGCTGGCGATCGGCGACCGCTTCCTGGTACGCCCCGGCGAGAAGATCGCGACCGACGGGACCGTCGTCGAGGGCTCCTCGGCGGTGGACGCCTCGATGCTCACCGGCGAGTCCGTGCCGGTGGAGGTGACCGCCGGGGATCCCGTCACCGGGGCGACCGTCAACGTCGGCGGACGCCTTGTCGTGACGGCCACCCGGGTCGGCTCGGAGACCCAACTGGCCCGCATGGCGCGTCTGGTGGAGGACGCGCAGCACGGAAAGGCCGCCGCGCAGCGGCTCGCGGACCGGATCTCCGCCGTCTTCGTGCCCGTCGTCATCGCCCTGGCCCTGGGCACCCTGGGCTTCTGGATCGGCAACGGCGCCGGCCTCACGGCCGCGTTCACCGCCGCGGTGGCGGTCCTGATCATCGCCTGCCCGTGCGCCCTCGGGCTGGCCACGCCCACCGCGCTGATGGTCGGTACCGGCCGCGGGGCCCAACTCGGCATCCTCATCAAGGGACCCGAGGTCCTGGAGTCCACCCGCCGCGTCGACACGGTGGTCCTCGACAAGACCGGCACGGTCACCACGGGCCGGATGGCCCTCCTGGCCGTGCACACCACCGCCGGTACCGGGGAGACCGACGTACTGCGGCTGGCGGGCGCGTTGGAGCACGCCTCGGAACACCCCGTGGCCAGGGCGGTCGCCGAGGGGGCGCGGGAGAGGCTGGGCGGGCTGCCCACACCGGAGGACTTCGTGAACGTACCCGGCCTCGGAGTCCAGGGTGTGGTCGACGGCCACGCGGTCCTCGTCGGCAGCGGCCGGCTTCTGCGGGAATGGTCCCTGGACCTGCCGGGCGACCTGGCCCGGGCCAGGGACCGCGCCGAGGAGGCGGGGCGCACCGCCGTGATCGCCGCCTGGGACGGGGAGGCGCGTGCGGTCCTGGAGATCGCCGACGCCGTGAAGGACACCAGCCCGGAGGCCGTCCGCCGGCTGCGGGCACTCGGGCTGCGGCCGGTCCTGCTGACCGGTGACAACAAGGCGGTGGCCCGTACGGTCGCACGCGAGGTCGGGATCGCGCCGGAGGACGTCATCGCCGAGGTGCTGCCGCAGGAGAAGGTGGACGTCGTCAAGCGGTTGCAGGGGCAGGGCCGTTCGGTCGCCATGGTCGGTGACGGGGTCAACGACGCGGCGGCGCTGGCACAGGCGGATCTGGGTCTGGCCATGGGCACCGGCACGGCCGCCGCGATCGAGGCCGGTGACCTGACCCTGGTCCGAGGGGACCTGCGGACCGCCGCGGACGCCATCCGTCTCGCCCGCCGCACCCTCGGCACCATCCGGACCAACCTGTTCTGGGCGTTCGCCTACAACGTCGGCGCGCTGCCGCTCGCGGCGGCCGGGCTGCTGAACCCCATGATCGCGGGGGCGGCCATGGCCTTCTCCTCGGTCTTCGTGGTCGGCAACTCCCTGCGCCTGCGCACGTTCCGGGCGGCCTGATCCGGCGAACGGCCGGGGCGGGCGGGCCCCTCGTGTGGTTGCGTACCGTGGGCACCTGGTGATTCCCGCACCACGGTGCGGGTACGCCACTCCACGATGCCACTGCGGGAGAGACAGATGAGCGAGCCGCCCACCACCGCCCAGGACGTCACCCGTCCGCTCACCGAGCCCGTACCGCCGGCCGACGGACTGCGCAGGGTCGTCTCCGCGGTACTCGGTGATCTCAGGGCGGTGGACGGCGCCCTGTACGCGGCGGTCGCGGCCACACCGACGCCGACCCTCGACCGGGCGCTGCGCCGCCTCTCCCACACGGCGGACCACTCCAAGATCTCGTTCGCCATCGCGGGCGCGCTCGCGCTGGCCGGGTCACGCCCGCGCCGGGCGGCGCTCGCCGGGGTCGGAGCCATAGCGGTGGCCTCGGCCTCGGCCAATCTGCTGGGCAAACGCCTGGTGCGCAGGGACCGGCCGGACCGGGAAGCGGCGCGGGTGACGGTGGACCGGCACGTACCGATGCCGACGTCGGCGTCGTTCCCTTCCGGGCACACCGCGTCGGCGGTCGCGTTCGCCACGGCGGTCGGCACGGTGGTGCCCGCGGCGTCCGTGCCGCTGGGGGCGCTGGCGGGGGCGGTGGGATACTCCCGTATCCATACGGGGGTGCACTATCCGGGCGACGTGGCGGCGGGGGCGGTGCTGGGCATCGCCAGTGC
>NZ_NEUB01000002.1 GCF_002910825.1 Streptomyces sp. SM1
ATCGCCTGGGCCCGGGACCTGGCCGGGGAGGTGGAGCGGGGCGTTCCGGTGGACGCGGGGGCGCGGGCGCCCCGGCTGCGGTCCGCCCGCTGACTGGCGGAGAGGCCGGGTGCGGTGCACGCACGGTCAGTGCCGTGCGGCAGACTCGGGGCGTGCGAGCGATTCATGTCATCGGTATCGGTGCGGGCGACCCCGAACAGCTGACCCTGCAGGCGGTCAGGGCGCTGCGGGGCACGGACGTGTTCTTCATCCTGGACAAGGGGGAGGCGAAGGCTGACCTGACGGGGCTGCGCCGGGACATGCTCGACGCGCACGTACCGGGGGGTGCCTACCGCGTCGTCGAGGCGCGTGACCCGGAGCGGGACCGGTCGGCGGGCGGGTCCGCCTACTCCCCCGCCGTCGGGGACTGGCGCAGCGCCCGCGCGGACATCTACGAGCGGCTGATCGCCGAGGAACTGGGCGAGGAGGAGACCGGCGCGTTCCTGGTCTGGGGCGATCCGTCGCTGTACGACAGCACGCTCGGGATTCTCGAAGAGGTCCTGGAGCGGGGAGCGGTGTCCTTCACCTATGACGTCGTGCCGGGAATCAGCAGCGTCTCGGCGCTCGTGGCCCGGCACCGCACGGGGCTCAACCGGGTCGCCCGCCCGGTCCAGATCACCACCGGCCGGCGGCTCGCCGAGGGCTTCCCGGAGGGCGTGGACGACGTGGTGGTGATGCTGGACGCCCACCAGGCCTTCCGCGCGTACGCCGACCAGGACGTGGACATCTACTGGGGGGCCTACATCGGCACGCCGGACGAGATCCTGGTCTCCGGACCGCTCGCCGAGGCCGCTCCGCGCATCGAGCGGCTGCGCGCGGAGGCCCGTGAGCGCAAGGGCTGGATCATGGACACGTACCTGCTGCGCCGCGGCCC
>NZ_NEUB01000514.1 GCF_002910825.1 Streptomyces sp. SM1
CCGAGCACCCTGCCGTAGGTGTAGTGGCCGCTGACCCAGCCGTACGCCACCATCAGGCAGTCCGCCGCGAACATCAGCACCAGCGGGTCACGCCACGAGGTGCGCCGGGCCCGCAGCCACAGCACCGGCAGCCCGAGCAGCGCCAGCCCGAACTGGCCGGGGAGGTCCAGGTACAGCCGCCGGTGCATCGCGTCCACGCTGCCGTCCCCGGCCAGCGCGAAGACATCGAAGTACGGCCAGCAGGCGGCCACCAGCAGCGCCACCGCGCCCGTCAGGGCCCACCGCCCGGCGACCGCCGCCG
>NZ_NEUB01000515.1 GCF_002910825.1 Streptomyces sp. SM1
CTCGCCGGGGTCCTCGACCCGCTGCTGAGGATCCCGGCGCTCGGCAGCAGCTCCGCCGCCGTGGTCGACGTGGCCACCGGCGAACGGCTGTACGGTGCCGGCCCCGCGGAGGCGGCCACCCCCGCCTCGACCACGAAGATCGCCACCGCTGTCGCCGCGCTCTCCGCCATGGGCGCCGACCACCGCCTCACCACCCGCGTGGTGTACGAACCCGACACGAAAGAGGTCGTCCTGGTCGGCGGCGGCGACCCCACGCTCACCGCCCGCAAGAAGGCCCGCGGTCTCGCCGGCCTGCGGGAGCTCGCCGAGCGGTCCGCCGCCGACCTGGCCGGACGCGGTGTGCGCGAGGTGACGCTGTCGTACGACACGACCCTCTACAAGGGCGCCACGATGCACCCGATCGGGGTCAACCCCAATCTTGCCGCCGTCACCCCCCTGATGGTCGACGAGGGCCGGACCGACGACTCCACCAGCGGTCCCGCCCCGCGCGTCCCGGACCCGGCGGCCGACGCCGCGCGGAAGTTCGGCGAGCTGCTGACGGAACGCGGCATCAAGGTCACGCCGCCCGGACCGTCGAAGGCCACCACCCGGGCCACCACCCTCGCCACGGTCTCCTCGCCCCCGCTCGCCGTCCTCGTCGAACGGATGCTGACCAACAGCGACAACGACCTCGCCGAGGCCCTCGCCCGGCACACCGCCCTCGCCACCGGCAAACCCGCCGACTTCGCCGGCGGCGGCGCGGCGATCACCGCCCGCCTCAAGCGCCTCGGCCTCCCGGTGAAGGGCGCCGACGTCAAGGACGGCAGCGGCCTCGACCGGCGTGGCAGACTCACCGCCGACCTGCTCACCGCGCTGCTCGTCAAGGCCGGCGACCCGGCCCGCCCCGAACTGCGCCCCGCCCTCACCGGCCTGCCCGTCGCCGGCTTCACCGGCACCCTGGCCGGCCGTTACGACGACGGCGCGGCCGGAGTCGTACGCGCCAAGACCGGAACGCTCACCGGCGTGAACACGCTGGCGGGCACCGTCGTCGACAAGGACGGCCGGCTGCTGGCCTTCGCCTTCCTGGCCAACAACACCGCCGGCCCGGAGGCGGCCCAGACCGCCCTCGACAAGGCAGCCACCGCCCTCGCGGCCTGCGGCTGCCGCTGAGGATCGCCAAAAGGGCACGCGAAAGGGGCGCGGGGAACTGCGCAAGGGGGTCCGGGGCGCAGCCCCAGGGACGATGGGGGAGGGAAGGGGCGGCGGGGGCGACGAACCCTCCCGTCGCCCTCCCCCCCCCGCTCCCCTCTCCGACGCGGCTCACCGCGGTCCCGGCCCCCCTCCCGCCCTGCCCGGAACGGGCGAACACCCGCCCCGGCCGCGCC
>NZ_NEUB01000049.1 GCF_002910825.1 Streptomyces sp. SM1
GCAGGTCGGCGGTCAGCTCGGTCAGGGTCCGCAGCAGCGCGGCACCGGGACCGTCGCTCACCCGGGGCACGTCGGTCGCTGAAGCCGGATCGGCTGGCGCGATGGTCACGTGGGGCTCTCCCTCGCTCGGCACGGGGGCCTCGAAGAGCGCAGGGGGCAGTACACGCGCGCACGCGGCGTCGCGTCCACCGGCCCATTCCGCGAGGCCCGGACGTCGGAGCACCCGGGCCGTACGGCCGGGCGCACTGTCGGCAGGTCCTCGGACTGACTCCGCCGCGCACCTCAGCGTGCGCGGGCATGGGTACACCGTTGCGGGACAGTTCCGGATTCACACCGGATTCCCCTGCGGCGACAGCGAGCATGAGCATACATCTTGTGCCGGGCGCCGCCGGCAGCCCCATATGTTGTGTCGTGCTGGTGTCAGAGCGTCAACGCGTAGGTGATGAGCATGATGTCGTCCAGCTCCGGCAGCGGGTTCCAGTCCCGCTCGGGAGTACGGGTGAAGCCGAGCCGTTCGTAGATCCGGTGGGCGGAGCGCATGGTGCGCTGGCTCGACAGTACGATCCGCCGGCACCCCTCGATCGCCCGTGCCCGGTCGACGCAGGCGCGCACCAGGGCCTCACCGGCGCCCCGCCCCCGGCCCGCGCGGGCCACCGCGAGCATCCGGATCTCCGTCTCGCCCGGCTCCGCCAGGTCGGCCATCGCACCGGGGCCCGGTACGAAGGTCACCCCGCCGAGCACCGCCCCGCGCTCCACGGCGACCAGCACCTCGGCGGCCGCGGCACGCTTCGCCACGTCCCGGAGCTCGCCGAGGTATCCGTCGCTCTCCCCGAAGTCCAGCAGCCCGTCCAGCAGATAGGCCTGGGCGGTTATCTCACCGAGTTCCGTGTACTCGCCGGGATCCACCGGCCGGATGACGATGTCCATGCCGTGAGTGTGCCGCACGGGTACGACGACGGGCCGCCGGATTTCTCCGGCGGCCCGTCACCCCGGGTGCCCGCGGTGTCAGTGGGCGCTGCCCGCGGTGGCCGGCGGGAGCTCCGCCTTGACGCCGGGGTCGCCCGCGTCCGCCGTGTAGTCCTCCGGCCTGGTCTGGTCGAGGCCCTCGGGCGCCTTGAGGGCCCGCATGACGAAGGTCAGCACGACCGTGACCACGATGTTGAGCACGAAGGCGGTGAGACCGATGTAGCCGATCTCGCCGATGCCGGGAATCTCCTTCGCGGACCCGCCGAAGTGCTTCTGCGTCGGCGAGGCCACCCCGTACGCGGCGACCGTGCCGTAGATCATGCCGACCGCCCAGCCGCCGATCAGCGCCCAGCGGTGGAACCAGCGGGTGAACAGGCCGCCCACCAGCGCCGGGAAGGTCTGCAGGATCCAGATGCCGCCGAGCAGCTGGAAGTTGATGGCGACCGTCTTGTCCATGGTCAGGACGAAGGCCAGCGCGCCCACCTTCACCAGCAGCGACACGATCTTGGAGACCTGGGTCTCCTGCCTCGGCGTCGCGTCCGGCTTGATGAAGTCCTTGTAGATGTTGCGGGTGAACAGGTTCGCCGCGGCGATCGACATGATCGCCGCGGGCACCAGCGCGCCGATGCCGATCGCCGCGAAGGCCACGCCCGCGAACCAGGCCGGGAACATGTTCTCGAACAGCTGGGGGATCGCCAGCTGGCCGTTGCTGACCTTGACCCCGGCCGCGATGGCCATGAAGCCGAGCAGCGCCAGCAGCCCCAGCATCAGCGAGTACAGCGGCAGGATCGTGGTGTTGCGGCGGATCACCTCACGGCTGCGCGAGGACAGCGTCGCCGTGATCGAGTGCGGGTACATGAACAGCGCGAGCGCCGATCCCAGCGCCAGCGTGGCGTACGTCCACTGGCCCGCCTCACTCGGCACCAGCGAACCGCGCGGCGCGCCCGTGGCCGGGTTGGTCTCGCTGTACGCCTCTCGCGCGGAGGCGAAGATCTCGTCGAAGCCGCCCAGCTTGACCGGGATGTAGATGATCGCCACCACGATGACGATGTAGATCAGCGTGTCCTTGACGAACGCGATCAGCGCCGGGGCCCGCAGACCCGACGAGTACGTGTACGCCGCGAGCACGCCGAAGGCGATCAGCAGCGGCAGGTCCTTGACGAACCAGTTGGTGTTCTCGCCGCCGCCGACGCCCATCACGTCCAGCACGGCCTGGATGCCGACCAGCTGGAGCGCGATGTACGGCATCGTCGCCAGGATGCCGGTGACCGCGACGGCCAGCGACAGCCCCTTCGAGCCGAACCGGCCGCGCACGAAGTCGGACGTCGTCACATAGCCGTGCTTGTGCGACACCGACCACAGACGGGGCAGGAAGGTGAAGATCAGCGGGTACACCAGGATCGTGTACGGCACGGCGAAGAAGCCGGCCGCGCCCGCCGCGTAGATCGCCGCCGGTACGGCCACGAAGGTGTACGCGGTGTACAGGTCGCCGCCGAGCAGGAACCAGGTGACCCAGGTGCCGAAGGAGCGCCCGCCCAGGCCCCACTCGTCGAGGCTGTGCTCGTTCGCCGCCCTGCGCCAGCGCGCGGCCAGGAAGCCCATCGCCGTGACGAGCAGGAAGAAGAAGATGAAGACGGCGAGTGCCACGCCGTTGACGCCGTCGTTCACCGCGACGCACCGCCCTTCGAGGCCGAGCGGGCGCGCTGGTCACGCTGCCAGAGCTGGTACGCGACCACCGTCAGCGCGGTGGAGATCAGCACCCACAGCATCTGGTACCAGTAGAAGAACGGGATGCCGATGAAGACCGGGTCGGTCTTCGCGTACGACCCGACCCACAGCATGGCCACGAACGGTGCGACGAGACAGAGGGCGATGACGACGCGCACGGGCGTCACCACCGGCCCTCCCTTGGTTTCTTCCGGGGCTTGTGACATCAGACGGTTTCCGTCCCCTCACTGATCACCGACGGCAATGCGCAGGGAAATCTAGGTGAGGGCGCGGTGTGGTCGTAACCCCTCGCCGGCACAGCGGTATTCAGGCGCGGCTCAACCGAGAGGCAACAGCAACGAAATTCTTGTCAACCACCCGTTTCGTAGGGTTTTCGGGGTGGCCCGAAGTTCACTCCTGAGGGCGCTTCAGACGCGCGACGAACTTGTACCGGTCCCCCCGGTACACCGACCGCACCCACTCCACCGGCTGTCCGTCCCGGTCCCGCGAGTGGCGGGAGAGCATCAGCATCGGCAGACCGACATCGGTACCGAGGAGTCCGGCCTCGCGGGGGGTGGCCAGGGACGTCTCGATCGTCTCCTCGGCCTCAGCGAGATGGACGTCGTACACCTCGGCGAGGGCGGTGTAGAGGGACGTGTACTTCGTCAGGCTGCGGCGCAGCGCGGGGAAGCGCTTGGCGCTCAGATGGGTCGTCTCGATGGCCATCGGCTCGGCGTTGGCCATGCGCAGCCGCTCGATGCGCAGCACCCGGCCGCCGGTCGTGATGTCGAGCAGACCGGCGAGCCGGTCGTCGGCCGTGATATAGCCCAGGTCCAGCAGCTGCGAGGTGGGCTCCAGACCCTGGGCGCGCATGTCCTCGGTGTACGAGGTGAGCTGGAGCGCCTGGGAGACCTTGGGCTTGGCGACGAAGGTGCCCTTGCCCTGGATGCGCTCCAGGCGCCCCTCCACCACCAGTTCCTGGAGTGCCTGGCGCACGGTGGTGCGCGAGGTGTCGAACTCCGCGGCCAGGGTGCGCTCGGGCGGGACCGGGGTACCGGGCGGCGCCGTCTCGGTCATGTCGAGCAGGTGTTTCTTCAGCCGGTAGTACTTAGGCACACGCGCGGTACGGACCGTGGTCCCACCCTCGTTCTCCGCACTGCTGACGTCGGTGCTCATGCTCTGCCTTCCCGGCTCCGGGTGCCGAAACGACCGACATCCCATCGGCCGCGGCTGACATCGTGGCACGGCTCAGGGCGGGGGTGTGCCCCGCGCGCTCCGTGATCCCCTTTGTATACCCCTGGGGAGGGGGCTGGTCCAGACCACGGCCGCCGGTCAGATGCCCTGCCAGTCCGGCTTGCTCGCGTAGGTGTGGCGGAAGTAGTCGGCGAGCTTCAGCTCGGCGGCGGCGGCCTCGTCGACGACCACCGTGGCGTGCGGGTGCAGCTGCAGCGCGGACGCCGGGCACACCGCCGCCACCGGGCCCTCGACGGTCGCGGCGACCGCGTCCGCCTTGCCCTCGCCGGTGGCCAGCAGGACCAGGTGCCGGGCCTCCAGGATGGTGCCGATGCCCTGGGTGATGACGTGGTGCGGGACCTGGTCGATGTCGCCGCCGAAGAAGCGCGCGTTGTCCGCCCGGGTCTGCTCGGTCAGCGTCTTGATCCGGGTGCGCGAGGCGAGCGAGGAGCACGGTTCGTTGAACCCGATGTGCCCGTCCGTCCCGATCCCGAGCAACTGGAGGTCCACGCCGCCGGCCTCCGCCAGCTCCCGGTCGTACGCCTCGCACGCCCCCTGGACGTCCTCGGCCGCGCCGTCGGGGCCCATGAAGGCGTCCGTCCCGATCCCGAGCGGCTCCAGGACCTCGCGCCGGACCACCGAGCGGTAGGACTCGGGGTGGTCGGCCGGCAGCCCCACGTACTCGTCGAGCTGGGCGATCCGGGCGCGGGAGGTGTCGACGGCCCGGGAGTCCACCTTGCCCGCCAGCGCCTGGTAGACGGGCAGCGGCGTGGAGCCGGTGGCGACGCCCAGCAGGGCGTCGGGCTTGCGCCGCAGCAGCTGTGCCATGGCCTCGGCGATGAGTTCGCCGCCCGCCTTGGCGTCCGCAACGATGACAACTTCCACGGTGGGCCTGCCGATCTTCAGGGGGACTCGACTGGGACGGGCCCCGACGGACGGGACCAGGTGGTTTAGACCAATTATCAATCTAGCAGAGGGGTGCGCTCGCTCCCAGGCGCGACCGCCCCTCGCCGGAGCCGTCCGCGGCGGGGTCGTCCCCCGGAGTTCCGGAGCCGCCGGCCGAATCCGCCACGTCCGTGCGGCCCCCGGAGGGGGCCGTACGGGTTAGGCTGCACGGTGGATGCCTGCGCCCGCGGGCGGACGGACTCGTGACCGCAACGAACGGTGCGCCACGCATTTACAGGGACAGTGGTCTAGTCCACAATGCGTAGCGGTACACAGCAAGCCTGCCTTCCCCGCACAGGAAGGCGGACCGGGGATCCGGAGCTCTCTGCCCTGACTGCGCCGGCTCCTCGACCACGGCCGACCGGGACCGCACACCCCGCCGGCCGGTATTGCTCCGGGCTGCGGTGCCGGGAGGGCTGAGGGTCCCTCTCAGGCGCCGCGGCCCGCGGGTGTTCTCAGGGCCCGCGCGCACCCCCGGGTACGCTCGCAGACGTGCCCTCCATGAACGAACTCGTACGCCAGCACACCGCCCTCGGCGACACCGACCTCGAGTGGCTCCACCTGCTGGTCTCGGAGTGGCAGCTGCTCTCCGACCTCTCCTTCGCCGACCTGGTCCTGTGGGTCCCCACCCGCGACGGCACCCGCTATGTCTCCGTCGCCCAGATGCGGCCCAACACCGGCCCCACCTCCTACCAGGACGACATGGTCGGCCACCTCGTCCCGCGCGGCCGGCGGCCCATGCTGGACGCGGCTCTGGACGAGGGCCGGATCGTGCGCGAGGGGGACCCGGAATGGCGGGAGGAGGTCCCCGTACGGGTCGAGTCCATCCCCGTGCGGCGGGAGGGGCGCGTCCTCGGTGTCATCGCCCGCAACACCAACCTGCTCACCGTGCGCACGCCGAGCCGGCTGGAGCTCACCTACCTCCAGAGCGCCTCCGACCTCGCGCAGATGATCGCGGCCGGCAGCTTCCCGTTCGCGAACCAGCAGCTCGAGATGGACGCTTCGCCGCGCGTCGGTGACGGGCTGATCCGGCTGGACGCCGACGGTCTCGTCCAGTACGCATCGCCGAACGCCCTGTCCGCCTACCACCGCATGGGTCTCGCCGCCGACCTGGTGGGTCACCACCTGGGCCGGACCACGGCCGAACTGGCCCCCACCAAGGGGCCGGTGGACGAGGCGCTGGCCAAGGTCGCCAGTGGCTGGGCGCCGCGCGAGTTCGAGATCGAGGCGCATGACGGGGTGATCCAGTTCCGGGCCATCCCGCTCAAGCCGAAGGGCACCCGCATCGGGTCGCTGGTCCTGCTGCGCGACGTCACCGAACTTCGCCGCCGCGAACGCGAGTTGATCACCAAGGACGCGACCATCCGGGAGATCCACCACCGGGTGAAGAACAACCTCCAGACGGTGGCGGCGCTGCTGCGGCTCCAGGCCCGCCGGATCGGGTCCGAACGCGGCCGTGCGGCACTGGAGGAGGCCGTGCGGCGGGTGGGGTCGATCGCGATCGTCCACGAGACGCTGTCCCAGAACCTGGACGAGCGGGTGGAGTTCGACGAGATCGCCGACCGCGTCCTCGCCATGGTCGCCGAGATCTCTCCGGGCAAGGTCACCGGCCGGCGCTCCGGCCGCTTCGGGATACTCGACGCCGAGGTCGCCACCCCGCTGTCGATGGTGCTGACCGAGATCCTGCAGAACGCCCTGGAGCACGGCTTCGGTGAGGGCGAGACCGGCACCGTCGAGGTGTCCGCGGTCCGTGGCGGAACCTCCAGGGAGACCCGCCTGCTGGTCACCGTCCAGGACGACGGGGTGGGTCTGCCCGAGGGATTCGACCCGCACACCGCGGGCAACCTCGGTCTGCAGATCGTACGGACCCTGGTGGAGGGCGAGTTGGGCGGCACCTTCGACATGGTGCCGGCCCCGGGGCGGGGGACCAGGGTGATCCTCGACATCCCGGTGCAGTCGGACAAGTAGGGGCGCACGGAACCCGGTCCGGGGTCTTTGCTGTCCCCGGGCGGGTCCGGGGACAGCAAAAGGCCCCGGACCGGGAAGTGGTCCGGGGCTGATGCTCGTTCCTCGTGGTTCCCCCGCTCGAGTTGGTTCGAGCACTCGGGGAACCGCGCGCTGCGGCTCGGGGGCGGGAGATGCGTGGGCGCCGTCTACGGAGTGATCCGGTCGGGCACACGCGCCGCCAAGCTCAGGCTGTCGGCAGGGGGTGTCAGGCGGAGGCCTGACGGGCCCGGTTGCGGGCGGCGCGGCGCTTCATCGCACGACGCTCGTCCTCGCTGAGACCACCCCAGACGCCGGAGTCCTGACCGGACTCGAGCGCCCACTGGAGGCAGCTCTCGATCACCGGGCAGCGACGGCAGACGGCCTTGGCTTCCTCGATCTGCAGCAGCGCGGGACCGGTGTTGCCGATGGGGAAGAAGAGCTCGGGGTCTTCCTCGCGGCAAACGGCGTTGTGACGCCAGTCCATGGCTGCTACCTCTCCTTGGTATAACGTGCAAGTGCTTGTGAATGTGAACGCTTTCACGAATCCCCCAACAAGTGAAGGGCCGACCGTCAGGTTTCCCTGGCGTGGTCCTTGGGTTTGAAGAGGGGTTCCGGTGATCTGTTGAGGCCGGTGTTGCGGGCCGTCCCGATCGCCATGTAGAGACTCGCAAACCTCGGCGGCGGATACAACCCCTTCCGAAAAGTTTTTTTTGATTCTTCGGTGTCGACTAGGTCACAGCCGTACTTCCATGGGGTGGACCCTGGCCTAAACGTTCGAGTGAAAGGACTTTCGCCCTTTCTGCTCACACAATCACACGCAGTGCACGGCGTACGCCTGTGAACGTCACGCTGGTTCGCAGCCCCAGGTGGTCACCGTCCATCTGGAGGGGCAGTGGGACCTTCGAATGCAAGGTGAAGCGTGTCAGATCGTGCCGGGAGACCGCGTGCCTGCCACGAGGGCCGCGCTCCGGGGACGAAGTGAGCAACTGCGTGCCATACCGGGCAACCGCGGTGGCGGACATCCGGCTCAGGCCGAAGAGATCGAGGCCGGTATCGAACGAGGCCTTAGGCGACGCGTAGATCGGACGATTGCCGAGAAACGTCCACGGCGAGGTGTTCGAGACGATGGACAGTGCCAGATCGGTGACCGGCTCCTCGCCCGGATGCTCCAGGGTGATCACCCCGTGCCGGCGGTGCGGATCGCCGAGCAGCTGACGGACGACCTGGCGCATGTACAGCGCGTGAGTGGACTTCCTGCCGCGCTCCCGCTGCTGCTCCACCCGGCCGACCACACCGGCGTCGAAGCCCAGCCCCGCGTTGAAGGTGAACCAGCGGGCCGGCACGGCCTCGTCCTCCGAGCCCGGCGTGCCCGAGGTCAGCCCCAGGCCCACCGTGCGCTCACGGCCCTCGCGCAGTGCGTCCAGCAGGACGCCGGTGGCCTCCACGGGCTGGTTGGGCAGTCCCAGGGCGCGGGCGAAGACATTGGTGGAACCGCCGGGGACCACGGCGAGGCCGGGCAGATGCTCCGGATCGGGTCCCGCGTGCAGCAGACCGTTGACGACCTCGTTGACCGTGCCGTCCCCGCCGAGGGCGACCACCAGGTCTATGTCGTCGCTCTCCGCGGCCTGCCGGCCGAGGTCGCGCCCGTGCCCGCGGTACTCGGTGGTGACGGCCTCCAGCTTCATCTCACTGGCGAGGGCATGGATCAGCACATCGCGCGTGCGCGCACTTGTGGTGGTTGCCGCCGGATTGACCACGAGAAGTGCACGCATGACGTGCAGGGTACCTACTGAGGGGTACCTGGCCCATACCGAGGCCCGGTCACGGCGGGACAGGGGGCGTGAACCTCGCCACGGGAGGGGCGTACCGCGAGGGCTACCCTTCAGGGGTGAGCAGCGAGCAGACCCCCACCACGGCCCCGGACGAGACCACCTCCCCGGACGGCGCCGGCGCCCGCCGTGCGGCGTACGCCGCGGCGCTGGCCGCCCTGGAAGGGCTGGCGCTGGTGGCCGTCGGCGTGTGGATGTCGGTCCTCGCCCTCACCGGTGAACCGGACGACCGCGGCCAGGCCGTCACCGGCGGAGTCACCCTGGTCCTGCTCGCGCTGCTGCCGCTGATCGCCGCACGGGGGCTGCTCGCGCGGCGGAGCTGGAGCCGGGGCCCCGCGGTCATCACGCAGATCATCGCGCTGCCGGTGGCCTACAACCTGCTGGTGTCCGACGGCGTGGCCATCCCCGCCGGGATCGTGCTCGCCGTCGTGGCCGTCACCGCGCTCGTCCTGCTGGTCAACCCGGGGACGACCCGGGCCCTCGGCATCCGAGGCCCCGGGAACGCCGGGCAGTAGCGCCCCGGCGACGCCCCGGCGCCCCGGGGACCACGCCGGTTCACTCCTCCACGAGAAGCTTCTCCCGCAGCTGGGCCAGGGTGCGGGCCAGCAGCCGGGAGACGTGCATCTGCGAGATGCCGACCTCCTGCGCGATCTGCGACTGGGTCATGTTGCCGAAGAAGCGCAGCAGCAGGATCCGCTTCTCGCGCGGCGGAAGGTCCTCCAGCAGCGGCTTGAGCGACTCCCGGTACTCCACGCCCTCCAGCGCCTCGTCCTCGGCGCCGAGGGTGTCGGCCACCGCCGGGGACTCGTCGTCGGTGTCGGGCACGTCCAGGGACAGCGTCGAGTACGCGTTGGCGGACTCCAGGCCCTCCAGGACCTCCTCCTCGGAGATGGCCAGCTTCTCGGCCAGCTCGTGCACCGTGGGGGAGCGGCCGTGCAGCTGGGAGAGCTCCGCCGTGGCCGTGGTGAGCGCCAGCCGCAGCTCCTGGAGCCGGCGCGGCACCCGCACCGCCCAGCCCTTGTCACGGAAGTGCCGCTTGATCTCGCCGACGACCGTCGGGGTGGCGTACGTCGAGAACTCCACGCCCCGGTCCGGGTCGAACCGGTCGACGGACTTGATCAGACCGATGGTGGCGACCTGGGTCAGGTCGTCCAGCGGCTCGCCGCGGTTGCGGAAGCGGCGCGCGAGATGCTCGACGAGCGGCAGATGCATGCGCACCAGCCGGTTGCGCAGCTCCGCGTACTCGGCGGTGCCGTCCTCGAGCACGCGCAGCTCGAGGAACAGGGCGCGCGCCCCGCTGCGGTCCGTCGGGTCGTGGCGCGCGTGCGTGCCGTGGGGGCCCCGCGCACCCGGTGTGCCGGGTGCGCTCCGCGCGCCCTGGGAACCGGA
>NZ_NEUB01000516.1 GCF_002910825.1 Streptomyces sp. SM1
GGCGCCGACCTCGACCGTCTCGTCCTCGGCGACCTTGATGGAGGACAGCACGCCGGAGGCAGGGGCCGGGATCTCGGTGTCGACCTTGTCGGTCGACACCTCGAGCAGCGGCTCGTCGGCTTCGACGCGCTCGCCCTCGGCCTTCAGCCAGCGGGTGACAGTGCCCTCGGTGACGCTCTCGCCGAGCGCCGGAAGGGTTACGGAAACCGCCATGGTTTCGGTTGCTCCTTAGAAGTGCGGAAGTCTGGTCGTCGCGCCCGGTGACCGAGGGCGTCAGTCGTGGGAGTGGAGCGGCTTTCCGGCCAGGGCCAGGTGGGCCTCGCCCATCGCCTCGTTCTGCGTCGGGTGGGCGTGGATGAGCTGGGCCACCTCGGCCGGCAGCGCCTCCCAGTTGTAGATCAGCTGCGCCTCGCCGACCTGCTCGCCCATACGGTCACCGACCATGTGGACGCCGACCACCGCACCGTCCTTGACCTGGACGAGCTTGATCTCGCCCGCGGTCTTGAGGATCTTGCTCTTGCCGTTGCCCGCCAGGTTGTACTTCAGGGCGACGACCTTGTCCGCTCCGTAGATCTCCTTGGCCTTGGCCTCGGTGATGCCGACGGAGGCGACCTCCGGGTGGCAGTACGTCACCCGCGGGACACCGTCGTAGTCGATCGGGACGGTCTTCAGACCGGCCAGCCGCTCCGCCACCAGGATGCCCTCGGCGAAGCCGACGTGTGCGAGCTGGAGCGTCGGGACGAGGTCACCGACGGCGGAGATCGTCGGGACGTTGGTGCGCATGTACTCGTCGACCAGGACGTAGCCGCGGTCCATGGCGACCCCGGCCTCCTCGTAGCCCAGGCCCTGCGAGACCGGGCCGCGGCCGATGGCGACGAGCAGGACCTCGGCCTCGAACTCCTTGCCGTCCGCCAGGGTGACCTTGACGCCGTCCTGGGTGTACTCGGCCTTCTGGAAGAAGGTGCCCAGGTTGAACTTGATGCCGCGCTTGCGGAAGGCGCGCTCCAGCAGCTTCGAGCTGTTCTCGTCCTCGACCGGGACGAGGTGCTTGAGGCCCTCGACGATCGTGACCTCGGTGCCGAACGACTTCCACGCGGACGCGAACTCGACGCCGATCACGCCGCCGCCCAGGACGATCGCGGACTTCGGCACGCGGTCCAGGACCAGGGCGTGGTCGGAGGAGATGATGCGGTTGCCGTCGATCTCCAGGCCCGGCAGCGACTTCGGCACGGAGCCGGTCGCCAGCAGGACGTGGCGGCCCTCGACGCGCCGGCCGTTGACGTCGACGGAGGTGGGGGAGGACAGCCGGCCCTCACCCTCGATGTAGGTGACCTTACGGGAGGCGACCAGGCCCTGCAGGCCCTTGTACAGGCCGGCGATCACGTCGTCCTTGTACTTGTGCACACCCGCCATGTCGACGCCCTCGAAGGACGTCTTGATGCCGAACTGCTCGCTCTCGCGGGCCTGGTCGGCGATCTCGCCCGCGTGCAGCAGGGCTTTGGTGGGGATACAGCCGTTGTGCAGGCAGGTGCCGCCGAGCTTGTTCTTCTCGATCAGGGCGACGTCCAGGCCCAGCTGTGCCCCGCGCAGGGCTGCGGCGTACCCACCGCTGCCACCGCCGAGGATCACTAGGTCGAAAACGGTGCTGGCGTCGTTCGCCACGTCACGTCCTCCATGCATGTGCGCCACGCCGGTCTCCAGTGACCGGTCGGCGGCTGGTGTCCGGCCGCTCTTTGTTCTCGGCCCTTAGGTGGGGCCCTGTCCTGCCGAGCCCTATCCTCGCACTTGTCACGCCTGAACGAGACGCCGGGCCGTTGTGTGACGCGTCCCACGTCCGCCCGCCGGGGACGGCGGGGCGGTCCACCAGGGGCGCGGGCCGTACCCGGTGCACGGCTGCGCCGCGCGGCGCGATCCCCCACGTGTCACCCGCGTGTTCGCCACGCGACGGAC
>NZ_NEUB01000517.1 GCF_002910825.1 Streptomyces sp. SM1
CCCGTCCCGGTCCGGGCCGCGGCCCGGGCCCTCCTCCCGCAGTACGACCCGCTCCGGCGGCGGTGCCCGCCGCCCGGGCCCCCGGAGAACCGGGACGGGCCTGCGGCCGGCCAATCCGCGGCTGCTCAGACAGCGGCTGTTGGTGTTCGTCGTGGTGACGCTGGTGGTCGCGCTGGGCATCGCGCTGGTGCAGGGCTGCCAGGGCCCGGGGTGAGCAGCCGAGGGCGGCGGGCGGAACCCCGGGTGCGCACCCGGCCGCGAGCCCCCGCCCGACCCGTGTGAGCACAGGCGCGTACACCCGTGCCGCGGTACGCCCGGGCGGAGTCGGCACGCACCGGTGGAGCGCCATGGCCGGAAGGACCACGGGCACCCTCCCGGGCCGCACCGCTCCCCGCCCCGGCGGCACGAGGGGCGGACCGCCCCCGGGCGGGCACCCGGGGGTGACGGACGCGTCGGATCCGCTACTCCCGCGGACGCCCGGTGGCCACGGCGTAGAACGCGACCGCGGCCGCCGCTCCCACGTTGAGGGAGTCGACACCGTGGGACATCGGGATGCGGACCCGGTCGTCGGCGGCGGCCAGGGCGCGGGCGGACAGGCCGCTGCCCTCCGCACCGAGCATCAGGGCCACCCGTTCCATCCGGTGCGGTGCCACGTCGTCCAGCGGCCGGGCCTGCTCGCCGGGCGTGAGGGCGAGCAGCCGGAACCCGGCCCCGCGCACCGTGTCCAGCCCCTTGGGCCAGGTGTCCACCCGCGCGTACGGCACCGAGAAGACGGCGCCCATCGAGACCTTCACACTGCGCCGGTACAAGGGGTCGGCGCAGTCCGGGGAGAGCAGGACGGCGTCCATGCCCAGGGCGGCGGCCGAGCGGAATATGGCGCCGATGTTGGTGTGGTCGTTGACCGACTCCATCACGACGACCCGGCGGGCGGCGCGCAGCACGTCGCCCGTCGTGGGCAGGGGCCGGCGCTGCATGGACGCGAGGGCGCCGCGGTGCACGTGGTAGCCGGTGACCTCTTCGGCGAGCGCGGGGTCCACCACGTACACCGGGGCGTCGGAGCGGTCGATGACGTCCCGCATGGCGTCGAGCCACTTCGCGGAGAGCAGCATCGACCGCATCGCGTAGCCGGCTTCGCCGGCACGCCTGATGACCTTCTCGCCCTCGGCGATGAACAGGCCCTCGGCGGGTTCGCGCCGGCGGCGCAGTTCGACGTCGGTCAGGCCGGTGTAGTCGTGCAGCCGGGGGTCGCCCGGGTCGTCGACGGTGATGATCTCGGCCATGTCAGGCCGCCCCGTGCGGGCCCACGCCGACGACGTCGCCGATGACGATGACGGCCGGCGGCCTGACGTCCTGCGCGACGACGGTTTCGGCGACGGTGGCGAGGGTGGCGTCGACGCGGCGCTGGGCGGCCGTGGTGCCCTCCTGGACCAGGGCGACGGGGGTGTCCGGGGACCTGCCGTGCGCCACGAGGGTCTCGGCGATCCGGCCGATCTTGTCGACGCCCATGAGGACGACGAGGGTGCCGGTCAGCTTGGCCAGGGACGGCCAGTCGACGAGGGAGCGTTCGTCGTCGGGGGCGACATGCCCGCTGACGACGGTGAACTCGTGCGCCACACCGCGGTGGGTGACGGGGATGCCGGCCGCGCCCGGGACGGAGACGGAGCTGGAGATGCCGGGGACGACGGTGCAGGGGATGCCCGCCTCGGCGAGTGCCTGGAGCTCCTCCATGCCGCGGCCGAAGACGTAGGGGTCGCCGCCCTTGAGCCGCACCACCGACCTGCCCTGGCGGGCGTGCTCGACGAGCGCGTTGTTGATGGCCTCCTGGGCCATGTAACGGCCGTAGGGGATCTTGGCGGCGTCGATCACCTCGACGTGCGGCGGGAGTTCCGCGAGCAGGTCGCGCGGTCCGAGCCGGTCGGCGATGACGACGTCCGCCTCGGCGAGCAGGCGGCGGCCGCGCACCGTGATCAGGTCCGGGTCGCCGGGGCCGCCGCCGACGAGGGCGACGCCGGCGGTGCGGGACCGGTGGTGCGGGGCGACCAGGGTGCCGTCGCGCAGGCCCTCGACCACGGCGTCGCGGATGGCGGCGGTGTGGCGGGGGTCCCGGCCGCGTGCCTTCGTCGTGAGCACGGCGACGGTGACGCCTTCGCTGGAGCCGGTGGCGGGGGTCCACGCCGTCGCCGCGTCGGCGTCGTCGGAGCGGACGCACCAGACGCGGCGGCGCTCCGCCTCGGCGGAGGCCGCGGTGTTGGCGTCCGGGTCGCTGGTGGCGATGAGGGCGTACCAGGCCTCGGCGAGGTCGCCTTCGGCGTAGTCGCGCCGGTGCCAGGTGATCTCGCCGGTGTCCGCCATGGCCTCCACGGAGGGGGTGGCCTCGGGGGACACGAGGTGGACGTCGGCGCCCGCCGCGATGAGGGCGGGGAGGCGGCGCTGGGCGACCTGGCCGGCGCCGAGGACGACCACGCGGCGGCCGGTGAGGCGGAGTCCTACGGGGTAGGCGGGGTGTTCGGCCATCAGGAGGGGCTCCTCGGGCAAGCGGGGGGTCAGCGGGCACGCTGCGGCTTCGGAGCGGGCCTGACGTGGGGGATTTTATGCGCGCGTCCGGTGGGGCCGGGACGGGTGGGGTGTTTCCCCGGCCCGCCCCTTCCCGGAACCGGGGCCGTGCCCCCCCACGCGCGGGCGGGTGGGGGGGGCACGGCCGCGCCCGTCGGCCGTCCCCCAGCCGTGCGGGCTACTTCTCGGTGACCCCCGCCGAGTCGAACGTGGCCACCTCGTGCATGGCCCGCGCGGTGCTCTGCACCAGGGGCAGGGCGAGCAGGGCGCCCGTGCCCTCGCCCAGGCGGAGGTCGAGGTCGACCAGGGGGCGCAGGCCGAGCTTGTTGAGGGCGGCCACGTGGCCGGGCTCGGCGCTGCGGTGCCCCGCGATGCAGGCGGCCAGGACCTCGGGGGCGATGGCCCGGGCCACCAGGGCGGCGGCTCCGGCGCTGACGCCGTCCAGGATCACCGGCGTACGCAGCGACGCCCCGCCGAGGAGCAGGCCGACGATGGCCGCGTGCTCGAAACCGCCGACGGCGGCCAGGACGCCGATCGGGTCCGCCGGGTCCGGCTGGTGCAGTTCCAGGGCGCGGCGCACCACGTCGGTCTTGCGGACGAGGGTCTCGTCGTTGATGCCGGTGCCGCGGCCGGTGACCTCGGCGGGGTCGGCGCCGGTGAAGACGGAGATGAGGGCGGCGGACGCGGTGGTGTTCGCGATGCCCATCTCACCGGTGAGCAGGGCCTTGTTGCCGGCTGCCACCAGGTCGCGGGCGGTCTCGATGCCGACCTCGATGGCCCGCTTGGCCTCCTCGCGGGTCATCGCGGGCCCGGTGGTCATGTCGGACGTACCGGTGCGGATCTTGCGCGGCAGCAGCCCGGGGGTGGCCGGGAGGTCGGAGGAGACACCCACGTCGACGACGCAGACCTCGGCGCCCACCTGTGCGGCGAAGGCGTTGCAGACCGCTCCCCCGCCGAGGAAGTTGGCCACCATCTGGGCGGTGACCTCCTGCGGCCAGGGAGTGACTCCCTGGGCGTGCACCCCGTGGTCGCCGGCGAAGATCGCGACGGCCGCGGGTTCCGGGATGGGCGGCGGGCACTGGCGGGACAGGCCGGACAGCTGGGCGGAGATGATCTCCAGCATGCCGAGTGCTCCGGCGGGCTTGGTCATGCGCTTCTGGCGCTCCCACGCCTCACCGAGCGCCTTGGCGTCCAGCGGGCGGATCTGCGCGACGGTCTCGGCAAGCAGGTCGTGGGGGTCCTCTCCGGGCAGGGCGCGGCGGCCGTACGTCTCCTCGTGCACGACCCAGGACAGCGGGCGGCGCCTGGACCAGCCGGCCCGCGTCAGCTCGGGCTCGTCCGGGAACTCGTCGACGTACCCGACGCACAGGTAGGCGACGACCTCGAGATGGTCGGGCAGTCCCAGGGCGCGGACCATCTCGCGCTCGTCGAAGAAGCTGACCCAGCCCACGCCGAGGCCCTCCGCGCGGGCGGCGAGCCAGAGGTTCTCCACGGCGAGCGCGGAGGAGTACGGCGCCATCTGCGGCTGGGTGTGCCGGCCGAGGGTGTGGCGGCCGCCGCGGGTGGGGTCGGCGGTGACGACGATGTTCACCGGCGTGTCGAGGATGGCCTCGATCTTCATCTGCTTGAACTGCTTCGCCCGGCCCTTGGGGAGGGACTTGGCGTAGGCGTCGCGCTGACGCATGGCCAGTTCGTGCATGCCGCGCCGGGTCTCGGCGGAGCGGATGACGACGAAGTCCCAGGGCTGCGAGTGGCCGACGGAGGGCGCGGTGTGGGCGGCCTCCAGCACCCGGAGCAGCACCTCGTGCGGGATGGGGTCGCTGCGGAAACCGTTGCGGATGTCCCGGCGCTCGCGCATCACCTTGAGCACGGCCTCGCGCTCGGCGTCGTCGTAGCCGGGGGCGGCCGGTCCGGTGGGCGGTGCCGCTTCCGGATCCACGCCGGCGCCCTGCGTGTCCAGGTCCGCGGGGTCCTGGGCGAGTTCGGGGCCGGGCGCGGACGGTACGGCGTCGGCGCCCGCCCCGTGCGGTTCCCCGGCGGGAACGGTCACGTCCTGCGGGGCGGCGGGCGCGGGAAGGGGCCGGCCGGGGGACTGCTCCGGCCCGGGGACGAGGGGGAAGGAGCCGGGGAGGGGGGTGGCGGGCGTCTGCTGGGGTCCCTGGACCGGGTCCGCCGGGGCCGGTGCGGTACCGGTCCAGGCCGTCCCGTCGGGGGTCCCGGACGTCTCCGGACCGCCGGCGGCCGGGGCCTGGTGCGGCGAGGGGGTAGCGGCGAGGGCTTCGCCGTCCGCCGGGGCGGTGACGGTTCCGTCGGACGCCGGGGTGACCCGGTCCACAGCCGGCTGCCCGGCCGTTGCCGTGGCCGTTTCCGCAGCCGTTCCCGTGGCCGTCTCCTCGGCTGTCTCCGCGGCCGTGACGACGGCCGTCGGTTCCGGACCGGGCTCCGGGTCCGGTACGACGGCACCGGCCGGTGCGGCGTCCCACAGGGCGCCGGCAACCTCGTGGAAGGCAAGGCCTTCGACGCCGGGCTGCGGGGCGTCCTGCGGCACCGTGGCGTCCGGTACCGGCGGCACCTCCGCGGCCCGGTCGTACTCCGGCGCGAACGTCTCGGCACCGGGTGCCTGGGCGACCGGCGGTACCTCGATGTCCTGAGCTCGCTCCGGCACCTGTACGTCCGCCGTGACGGCGGCCCCGGCGGGCGGCACCTGGGCGGCCTGCGACTCCTCCACCGTCCGGACCGCCTCGGGAGCCTCCGCCACCTGGGGCACCTCGGCGGGAGCGCCCGGCACCTGGACGGCCGGCGCATCCTCCGGTGTCTGAGCAGCCTCCAGCGCCTCCATGACCTGGGGCGCCTCCGGCTGGAGTTCCTCCGCACCCGGCGCCTGAACGGCCTGCGGCGCCCCGGCCGGAGCAGCCTCCTGCGGCTCTCCCTCCCGCGGCACTCCGGGCGCGGCGTCCTGCGCGTCCGGCAGCTCAACGGCCGGCGCCTCCTCGGGCGCCTGAGCCGCCTCCGGCACCTCCATGACCTGCTGCGGCCCGGGTACAGCGCCCTCCGCACCGGTTTCCTGAACGGTCCTCGGCGCCTCCGGAGCGGCCTGGGGCTCCTGAGGCGCGAGAGCCGTCTCCGGTACGGCCCCGGCGCCCGGCGTCGGCAGAGCCGCGTCCGGTGCCTGGGGCACGGGGGCCTCCGCCGGCACGGGTTCCGCCGTGTGGCCGGTCTCCTCGCCGGGCAGCCCGGTCGACTCCTGCGCGCTGTCCGGCACGGCGGGCACCGTGGACAGGCCGGGCACACGGTTCTCGAACGCCGGTACGGCGGTCTCGGTTACCGGGACGCCGGAATCCGGCTCCTGTCCGGTCACGGTGGACGCCGCGGGCGGTTCGCCGGGGATGCCGGGCACCTGGGCGCCCTGGTCCATCCGGTCCGGCCCGCCGTACTCCGGTACGTCGGCCGCCGGAACGGTCCCGTCGGCCGGCGGAACGGTCCCGGTGTCCGGCGCCTCGGGCGCCACCGGCACCCCGGCCGTCTCCGCGTGGCCCGGCACTTGTCGACGAAGTGGGCGACGTCGGTGTCCCAGTCGGCGGA
>NZ_NEUB01000518.1 GCF_002910825.1 Streptomyces sp. SM1
GCGCTCCAGGTTCGCGTCCTCCTCGCTGCTCGCCCGTAGCCGCGGAAGCTGCTCCGAGGGGCGCGTGCCGGGCAGGAACAGGGCCAGCAGCAGACCCACGGTCACCGCGGCCGTCGCGATCAGGAAGGAGAGGCGGAAGCCGTGCAGGGTCGGGATCTCCACCCCGCCCACGGTGTCGGCCGTGTTCGCCAGCACCATGCCGATGACGGCACTCGACACCGACGTACCGATGGAACGCATCAGCGTGTTGAGACCGTTCGCCGCACCGGTCTCCGAGGCCGGGACCGCGTTGATGATCAGCGCGGGCAGGGAGGAGTAGGCGAGGCCGATGCCCGCGCCGAGGATCACCGAGGTGAGGACGGTCTGCCAGGCGGCGTTCATCAGGCCGAGGCCGCCCCCGTAGCCCGCCGCGATGATCAGCAGGCCGAGGATGAGCGTGGTCTTCGGGCCGTACCGGGCCGACAGCCGGGCGTAGACGGGGGCGGTGAACATCATCGTCACGCCCAGCGGGGCCACGCACAGGCCCGCGACGACCATCGACTGGCCGAGCCCGTACCCGGCGGGCAGCTGGAGCAGCTGGGGGAGGACCAGGGAGACGACGAAGAAGGAGACGCCGACCATGATCGACGCGAGGTTGGTGAGCAGGACCTCGCGGCGGGCGCTGGTGCGCAGGTCCACCAGGGGCGCGGGGACGCGCAGCTCCATCACGCCCCACAGGAGCAGGACCACGACGGCCGCGCCGAGCAGGCCCAGGGTGGTGCCGGAGGTCCAGCCCCAGTCGCTGCCCTTGGAGACGGGGAGCAGGAACAGCACGAGCCCGGCGGACAGGCCCAGCGCGCCCGGCAGGTCGAAGGTGCCCTCGGCGCGCACCGGGGACTCCGGCACGACGGTGAGGGTGAGGACGATCGCGAGGACGCCGAGGCCGGCGGCCCCGAGGTAGAGGGCGTGCCAGTCGGAGTGCTGGGCGACCAGCGCGGCGGCGGGCAGCGCGAGACCGCCGCCGACGCCTATGGAGGAACTCATCAGGGCCATCGCGGAACCCAGCCGCTCGCGCGGAAGCATGTCGCGCATCAGGCCGATGCCGAGCGGGATGGCGCCCATCGCGACGCCCTGGAGCGTGCGGCCGGTGATCATCAGGATGAGATCACTGGTGGACGCGCTGATCAGCGCGCCGATCACCATCACCGCGAGGCTGGCCACCAGCATGCGCCGCTTGCCGTACAGGTCGCCGAGCCGGCCCATGATCGGGGTGGCCACGGCGCCGGACAGCAGGGTGGAGGTGAGGACCCAGGTGGCGTCGGCGGGGGAGGCGTCCAGCAGGCGCGGCAGGTCCTTGATGACCGGGACCAGCAGGGTCTGCATCACCGCGACGACGATGCCCGCGAAGGCGAGCACCGGGACCACGGCCCCGCCCGCTCTGCCGGAGGGACGGTCGGTCGTCGTCTGCGTCATGAAGGGTGCCTCCGGGGCCGGCCGTCTACGGGGGTGGATCACAGGGGCGCACAGGGAGGTACGGGGATGCCCGGTGATACGTGCAATCCGAACCCCGTACACCGAGGCAACTATTCCGATGCGTCGGCACCCTGTCGAAATCTTGACCGTTCCTTGGCCATCGCCGGTACCGGAGGGTCACACGAGACCGCCGCCGGTGGCAACGGTGCCGTAATGCCGATGCGGGCGACGCGGGCCGGTTGAGAGCATGGCGACCATGCTCGAAGCCACCGACACGATCCGCAAGCCCGGACGCGCCTCGCCCCCGACATGGCTGGTGGTGGCGCTGGCCTGTGCCGGCCAGTTCCTCGTCGTGCTGGACATCTCGGTGGTGAACGTCGCACTGCCGTCGATGCGTACGGGGCTGGCGCTCGACGAGCGGGGACTCCAGTGGGTGGTCAACGCGTACTCCATCGCCTTCGCCGGCTTCATGCTGCTCGGCGGCCGCGCCGGCGACCTCTACGGGCGCAAGCGCATGTTCCTCGTTGGCCTCGGCCTGTTCACACTGGCCTCGCTGGCGGGCGGGCTGGCCCAGGCGGACTGGCAGCTGCTGCTGGCGCGGGCGGTGCAGGGGCTGGGGGCGGCCGTGCTGGCGCCCTCCACGCTGACCATCGTCACCTCGGCCGTGCCGGAGGGCGCGGCCCGTGCCCGGGCCATCGCGACCTGGACGGCCGTCGGGGCGGGCGGTGGCGCGGCCGGCGGGTTCGTCGGCGGGGTGCTGGTGGACATGCTGTCCTGGCGGTGGGTGCTGCTGATCAACGTGCCGGTCGGCGCGGTGGTACTGGCCGGGGCCGCCCTGTGGCTGACCGAGAGCCGGGCCGGTGACGGGCGGCGGCTCGACCTCCCGGGCGCGGTACTGGTGACGGCCGGCCTCGCCACCCTGGCGTACGGCATCTCGCAGACCGAGGCGGAGGGCTGGGCGGCGGGGGCCAGTCTGGTGCCGCTGTGCGCGGGGCTCTCCCTGATCGCGCTCTTCCTCGTCGTCGAGGCGCGGAGCAGGGCCCCGCTGATGCCGCTCGGTCTGCTGCGGCTGCGGTCGGTGGCGTCGGCGAACGTGGGGATGTTCCTGAGCGGCTCCGCGATGTTCTGCATGTGGTTCTTCATGACCCTGTACGCGCAGAACGTGCTCGGCTACACCCCGCTGGAGGCAGGACTCGCCCTGGTGCCGAGCTCGCTCGCCGTGATCCTCGGCTCCAAACTCGCGCCCCGCCTGATGCGTACGGCCGGACCGCGCGCGGTGGCGGTGCTCGGCACGCTGATCGCGCTGGCCGGGTTCGGCTGGCAGTCGACGATGACCGCCGACGGGGCGTATCTGACCGCGATCATGTTCCCCGGGATCCTGATGATGCTGGGCGCGGGCCTCGCCGGGACCCCGCTCGCCGCGGTGGCCATGTCCGGCGCGGCGCCGGAGGAGGCCGGCCTGGTCTCCGGTCTGGTCAACACGTCCCGCACGATGGGCGGCTCCCTGGGCCTCGCCGTCATGTCGACCATCGCGGCGACCCACACGGCGGGAGTCCGGACCCCGGAGGCGCTGACGGAGGGGTACGCGCTGGTCTTCGGCACGGGTGCGGTGGTGCTGGCGGTCGGTGCCGTACTGATGTGGGTCTGGCTACCGCGCCGGCCGGCGGCGCCACCACGGTAGGCCCGGCCGGCCGGGAGGAGGTGGGGGTCTGCGCCGGGCCGGTCGGCTTCGCAGGTGCGGCAGGGCAAGGCACGGTGGCGTCCCGACGGGACCGGCCGCGGGCCCGTAGTCCCCGTGGTCACTGGTGCCGGCGCCGGTGCCGTGTGGTGCCGGCCGGTGCTTCGACGTGGGTTCCGCCGCCGTCCGCCCGCACGGTCCGTCCCGGACGAGACGGTGTCCCCGGCCGCCGGTTACAGCCAGCCCTGGTGGCGGGCCTCGTGGAGGGCCTCCGTGCGGTTGCGGGTGCCGGTCTTGCCGATGACGGCGGAGAGATGGTTGCGGACCGTGGACTCCGAGAGGTGGAGGCGGGCTGCGATGTCGGCGACCGTCGCGCCGTCCGCCGATGCCCGCAGGACGTCGCACTCGCGGGCCGAGAGCGGGCTGGGTCCCGCGCTCAGCGCCGCCGCGGCCAGCGCGGGGTCGACCACCGTCTCCCCCGTCAGCACCCGGCGGATCGCCGAGGCCAGTTCCTCCACGGGCCCGTCCTTGACGAGGAACCCCGCCGCGCCCGCCTCCATGGCCCGCCTCAGATAGCCGGGGCGCCCGAATGTGGTGAGGATCAGCACCCGGCAGTCCGGCACCTGCGTCCGCAGTTCCGCGGCGGCCTCCAGACCGCTCATGCCCGGCAGCTCGATGTCGAGGAGAGCGACATCGGGGCGGTGGAGGAGTGCCGTGTCCACGATCACATCACCCGCCGCCACCTGCGCCACGACCTCGATGTCGGGCTCCATCCCCAGCAGCAGCGCGAGCGCTCCCCGCATCATCCCCTGGTCCTCCGCGAGCAGTACCCGGACGGACGTGGCGGGCCGGTGGTCGCGGGGCATCTCGTTCACAGGGGAAGCGTAGGGCGCGGAAGACGGAACGCGCCCGGCCGGTGCGGACACCGTGGCTCAGACCGGGGTCTTCGCACGGTCCGCCGGCCCCGGCCGTGCCCCCGCCGCCACGGGCTCCGGTGCCGCCGCAGGGGTGCCGGTGGAGTCGGCGGTGTCGGCCGGCAGCTCCGCCGAAAGTGTGAAACCCGCCCGCGACGCGTCGTCCCCCTCGGCGTCCCCGTCCCCGTCCCCGTCCCCGCCCACGCCCACGCCCGTGCGCAGTGTGCCGCCCGCCGCAGCGAGCCGCTCGGTCAGACCGTGCAGACCCGTACCGTCCGTGTCCGTCCCGCGGGCGCCGTCACCGTCGTCGGTGATGGTCAGCCGGACCCGTTCCGGTGTCGTCGTGACCGCGATCTCGCAGCGGCCCGCCGCGCTGTGCCGTACGACGTTGGTGACCGCCTCGCGGACCACCCAGCTCAGCAGCACCTCCGTACGCGGTCCCGGCGGCGGACCCGAGCGGCGTACCACCGGGGTGACACCGGCCGCCGTGAGAGCGGAGCGTGCCCGGTCCAGTTCGGTGTCCAGGCTGCCGTCCCGGTAACCCGTCACGGCTTCCCGGATCTCGGTGAGCGCCTGCCGGCCGACCGACTCGATGTCGGTGACCTGGGCGAGCGCCGCGTCCAGATCGCGCGGGGCCAGCCGGCGGGCCGCCTCCGACTTCACGACGATCACCGACATGGTGTGCCCGAGCAGATCGTGCAGGTCACGGGAGAACCGCAGGCGTTCCTCCTGCACGGCCCGCTGGGCCAGTTCCTCGCGTGCCGCCCGCAACTCCCGCACCGTCTCCGCCAGCCGCAGGATCGTGGCCGTCACCACCGTCGAGACCGCCGTCGCGTAGAGGATGCCGAGGGCGCCCCAGCCGTCGTGGACGCAGGAGACCACCCCCGCCACCACGGTCACGGCGACCGCCGTCACCCGCAGCCGCCTCCCGCGCAGGACCACGCCGGTCGCGAGCCCCAGCAGCGGGAAGAACAGCAGCCAACTGCCGCCGTAGCCGATGGCGAGAGCGCAGGTCACCGCGGCCAGCAGAGCGAGCGCCACCCGGGTGGAGAGCGCGTCGCGCCGGCACGGGTGGGTGCTGAAGGCCAGGAAGACGTAGAGCGAGTTGAAGACCAGCAGACCGGCGCCGCCGATCCACGGGTTCGCGGTGGTCCCCTGGAAGAGGTGGGAGAAGGCACCCATGCCGAGCAGCAGCCACGGCAGCAGTCCGAAGCCGCCCGGCGGCACCGCCCGCCACTTCTCCTGAACGCGCCCTTCCGTCCCACATGACCCGGACATGCGATCAGCCCCCATTTCCCGCACGGTTTCCCCGCGCTGTCCCTCAGCCGTCCCTCAGCTGTCGTCACTCCCGACGGTAGGGCCCGCTCCGCCCGCCCGGCAGAGCCGCCCGTACGGTCCTCGGCAGGACGAATGTCCCGCCTGCCGCTCCCGAAGGCACCGTGTCCTCGCCGTGCACGACGTACCGACGTACCGGCATGCAAGATGTACGAGCCTCGCCAGGGACGTCCCCGACGACGGCGATCAGGAGACCCATGCCCCTCGACGCAGCCCGGGCGCTCGCCGCCCCACCCCGTACCGCCCGGATCTCCTGGGCCGTCAAGGATGTCCTGCTCTACCACCTCGGCATCGGCGCGGGCCGCCCCGCCACCGACTCCGGCGAACTGCGCTACACCCTGGAGTCCCGGCTGCACGTCCTGCCGAGCTTCGCCACCGTCGCGGGCGGCGGACCGCCCGGGGTCATCCGCGCGCTGTCCATGCCCGGCGTGGACGTCGACCTGGCCCGTGTCCTGCACGCCGGCCAGTCGCTCACCGTGCACCGCCCCCTGCCCGCCGAGGGCAGCGCGACCACCAGCGACCGGATCGTCGCCGTGTACGACAAGGGCGAGGCGGCGCTCCTCGTCCTGCGCACCGAGGCGGCCGACACCGACGGCCCGCTGTGGACGTGCGACGCGCGGATCCACGTGCGCGGCGAAGGCGGCTGGGGCGGCGACCGCGGCCCGTCCACGCGGGGCGGGGCGCCCACGGGCCCGCCGGACCGGACCCTCGGTGTGGCCGTCCGGGAGGAACAGGCCCTGCTCTACCGACTGACCGGCGACCGCAACCCCCTGCACGCCGACCCCGCGTTCGCGGCGCTCGCCGGGTTCGACCGGCCCGTCCTGCACGGGCTGTGCACGTACGGCATGACACTCAAGGCGGTCGTCGACACCCTGCTCGACGGTGACGTCACCCGCGTCCGCTCCTGCGCCACCCGTTTCGCGGGGGTCGTCCACCCGGGCGAGACGCTGCGGGTCCGGATGTGGCGCGGGGACGGCGAGGTGACGGTGGCCGTGAGCGCCGTCGACCGGGGAGAGGCACCCGTGCTCACGGACACCACCGTCACCCACTCCTGAACCGGTGGACGACGAACGGCCCCGCCCGTCGGTGTGCGACGGGCGGGGCCGTTTCGGACGGACAGCGGCAGGCGGGAGGCGGCGGACCACCCCCGGCCCGACGGGACGTCAGGCAGCCGACTCCACGTGCTCGTTCTCCGGTGCCGGCCTGCGGTGACGGCCGCGCGGGGACGCTTCGGGCTCCTGCGTGGAGACCGGTCCCCGGTGCCTGCCGTGGCCGGAGGTGGCCTGTCCGTCGTCGGTGGACTGCGCCTGGTGTGTGATGACGTCGTTCATCAGAAGGAATTCACCCCGTAAACATGATCTTTCCTACAGCCGGGCGAGTCTATCCGGCCCACCACACCCCGGATCCAGGCGGCCACGCCGACCGCCACTACTTCGTTACAAGCCGTCCCAGAGGCGCCTGTTGCAGGGGCACGGGGCGGGCGGCGGACAGGGATTCGCACACCCCGTACGCCACGGGAGCCTCGGAGGACGGCAGTTCGCCGGGGAGGGCCTGCGACTCCACCCGATGCGCCGGCAGTTCACCCGGCGGGGCCCCCCGGACCTCCGCCCCCGGACGGACCTCCAGCCCCTCCGGCCGCCGCTCCTGCCCCGGCATCCTCAGTACCGCCACACCGCACGGCACCGACCGGGTGGCGTACGGCAGCCGCAGTACCCCGTCCGCCGTCCACAGACCGGCCCCGGCCAACCACCCCGCCGGGGCCGGGACATGGCGCACCTTCCGCTCCGCGGGCCGCCACACCCCGACCCAGCTGCCCGCCGCGCCGTCGACGCGCAGCGCCACCGCGCACCCCTCCGGGGTCAGCATCTGCCCCGGCTGGATCGCGAACGGCGTCACCGTGCAGTCCGGCAGCCGCAGGCACTCCGGGAAGCGCACCGGCAGCGTGCTGCCCAGCACCCCCCAGCCGAGCCGGTCCCGCCCTTGGGAGGGCGCGTCCGAGCGGATCAGCAGCAGACCGCTGTCCGGGTCGGCGAGCAGCACCCGGTCGTCGCTCTCGTCGGTGATCTGCAGCAGCGGGGACATCTCGCCGCCGCGCCCCAGGTCGACCACGACCGCCTTGGTGCGCCCGCCGCTCTCCCGGTCCAGGGCCAGCATCCGCCCGTCCCGGTCCAGCCACACCCCGCCCGAGCAGCGGCCGGGAACCTCCGCGACCCGCTCCGGCCCGCGTGATCCGCCCGCGACCAGCCACACCGAAGTCGACTCCCGGCCCACGGCGAGGGCGTACGCACGCTCCCCGCCCGGCGCGGGTGGCAGCAGCCGTAACCGCGCGGCCTCGTCCTGGCACCCGACCGTGCCGAGCGGCAGCTCCCCGGTGCCGGTGCCGGCCGGGTACAGCAGGGAGAAGGCGTGCCGTCCGTCCACCAGCCGGTGGATGAGGACCCGCCCGTCGCCGAGCGGCTGCACCTCCGTACCGGGCTCCTCGGGCTGGTTGCCGGGCAGGGGTACCGCGTAGGGCTCGGGTCCGCCCAGGGTCCAGCGCTCCGGGAAGAAGGAGTCGCCGGCGAGGGCGAGGCGCGCGGCGTAGCTCCCGTCCGTGGTGATGGCGCAGCCCGCCCGCCCGGCTCCGTTCTCGTGTCCCGTCGCAGGTTCGATGGCACAGACCGTCATTGTTCGGTCACCTCCGGTGACTAACGGTAGTTATCGCACCTCCCGCGATGGACCGCTGAGCCCTCGCTTCACACATAAGGGTGCTCCAGGAACGATTCGCCTGAGGGCAGGGAGGGGTTGTGCTCCAGGAGCCGGAACGGCGGTGCGGAATCACTCCCCGGCGGTCGCGGCCACCGGTCGACGGAGCGAGGCGCCGGGACGGCCGGCGGCCGGCTCCGGGGGAGCGCCGCCGGTTCGGGCGCGCAGGCCGGCCAGGTAGCCTTGGCGGCGTGCCCCGTCTGTCAGAAGTCATCGCCGCGCTGGAGAACCTGTGGCCCGCCGAGCGGGCCGAGTCCTGGGACGCGGTCGGCACCGTCGTGGGCGATCCCGGCATGCAGGTCCGACGGGTCCTGTTCGCCGTCGACCCGGTCCAGGAGATCGTCGACGAGGCGGTGGGACTGGACGCCGATCTGCTCGTCACCCACCACCCGCTCTATCTGCGCGGAACGACCACGGTCGCGGCCTCCACCTTCAAGGGCCGCGTGGTGCACACCCTCATCAAGAACGACATCGCGCTGCACGTCGCCCACACCAACGCCGACAGCGCCGACCCGGGTGTCTCCGACGCCCTCGCCGGCGCCCTGGACCTCAGGGTCGTACGGCCCCTCGTGCCGGACCCGTCCGATCCGGACGGCCGCCGGGGCCTCGGCCGCGTGTGCGAACCGATCCACCCGCTGACCGTCCGCGAACTCGCCGCCCGCGCCGCCGAACGGCTCCCCGCCACCGCGCAGGGCATCCGCGTCGCCGGCGATCCCGACGCGCCGGTACGCACGGTCGCCGTCAGCGGCGGATCCGGCGACAGCCTCTTCGACCACGTCCGGGCCGCCGGCGTGGACGCCTTCCTCACCGCGGACCTGCGCCACCACCCGGCCTCCGAGTTCATGGCGGCCGGCACCCCCGGTTCCCCCGCGCTGCTCGACGCGGCGCACTGGGCCACCGAGTGGCCCTGGTGCGAGCTGGCCGCGGCGCAGCTCGACGAGGTCTCCGACCGCCACGGATGGGACCTCAGGGTCCACGTCTCGAAGACGGCCACCGACCCCTGGACCGCCCACGCGGCGTCCACGGCCCGTCCGTCGCCCACCACCGCCGTACCGGGGAGCGCCGTGCGCGCCCCTTCCGATCCCGACACATCTGGAGCCCCCAACTGAACGCCGAGCCCGCCGACCAGATCCGACTCCTCGACGTCCAGGACCTCGACGTCCGTCTCCAGCAGCTCGCCCACAGGCGCCGGTCGCTTCCCGAGCACGGCGAGATCGAGTCGCTGAACCGGGACCTCACCCAGCTGCGCGACCTGCTCGTCGCCGCGCAGACCGAGGAGAGCGACTGCGCCCGCGAGCAGACCAAGGCCGAGCAGGACGTCGACCAGGTGCGCCAGCGTGCCGTCCGCGACCAGAAGCGCCTCGACTCGGGGGCCGTCTCCTCGCCCAAGGACCTGGAGAACCTCCAGCGCGAGATCGCCTCCCTCGCCAAGCGGCAGGGCGACCTCGAGGACGTCGTCCTGGAGGTCATGGAGCGCCGCGAGTCCGCGCAGGACCGGGTCACCGAACTGACCGAGCGGGTCGGCTCCGTCCAGGGGAAGATCGACGACGCGACCGTGCGCCGGGACACGGCCGTCGAGGCGATCGACGCGGAGGTGGCCTCCGTGACGAAGGAGCGCGAGGTCGTCTCGGGCTCCGTACCCGCCCCGCTGTTGAGCCTGTACGACAAGCTGCGCGCGCAGCAGGGCGGTGTCGGCGCGGCGAAGCTGTACGCCCGCAGCTGCCAGGGCTGCCGCCAGGAACTCGCCATCACCGAGCTGAACGAGATCCGCTCCGCCGCTCCCGACACGGTGATCCGCTGCGAGAACTGCCGTCGCATCCTGGTGCGTACGTCCGAGTCGGGGCTGTAGGGGTTCGTGGCCGTGCGGGAGTTCATCGTCGAGGCGGACGGCGGGTCGCGGGGCAACCCGGGGCCCGCGGGCTACGGGGCCGTGGTGAGCGACGCGGCGACGGGGGAGACCCTGGCGGAGGCGGCCGAGTACCTCGGTGTCGCCACCAACAACGTCGCCGAGTACCGGGGCCTGCTGGCCGGCCTGAACGCCGCCCGCGCGCTGGACCCGCAGGCGCGGGTCCACGTCCGGATGGACTCCAAGCTCGTCGTCGAGCAGATGACGGGCCGCTGGAAGATCAAGCACCCGGCGATGAGGCCGCTGGCGGCGGAGGCGGCCCGCGTCTTCCCGCCGGAGCGGGTGACGTACGAGTGGATCCCCCGCGAGCGGAACAAGCACGCCGACCGCCTGGCC
>NZ_NEUB01000519.1 GCF_002910825.1 Streptomyces sp. SM1
GGGCTGCGCCTCACCGGCACCGAACGGCTGCGCACCGACCGGGGCAGCGTGCCCCGCGACATCGTCGCCGTCGGCGACGTGCTCCTCTTCGGCTACGAGTCCCGGCCCCGGCCCGACCGGGAGACCGCGGTCGGCGACGTCCTCGCCCCGCACGACCGCGAGCTGAACCGCCTGTCCGACGACGCCGTGCCCGGACTCCTCGACGACCCGCACTTCGTCCGCGAGTTCGCCGCCCTGCACCGCTACTACCGGCAGGCCCGCCTGCTGCGGCTGCGCCGTGTCGACGGCAGACTGCTCGCCGTCTTCCAGACCGGCGAGAAGGCCGGCGACATCCGCGTGCTGCGCTGGTCGGTGTCCGAGGACGGCCACGCCACGTTCCTCGACGCACGCGGCGACCGCGACCACGCGGTCACCGAGCCCGACGGCATCGACTGGATCCCCACCACCCGCGAGGACCACGTCCTCGGCCGCCACCCCCATGTCTCCGTCCAGGGCGAGGTCTTCGTCGACACCCTCGGCGGCACCCTCACCGTCAGGACCGACGACGACACCGACAGCCCCGGCGGCATCCACAGCGAGCCCGTCGACGAGCCGCTGCAGTCCCTCGCCGACGCCGAGATCGCCCACGCCCGCGTCGGCGCCCTGATCCTGCTGCGCGTCCTCCCCTACAAGGAGACCGCACACCGCTACCTGGTCTTCAACTCCCTCACCCGCACCCTCGTCCGCCTCGACGGCATCGGACAGGGCTGCCGCCGGCTGCCCGAGGACCAGGGCATCGTGTTCCCGGGCGGCTACTGCCTCGCCGTCGGCGCGCACAAGACGTACGAACTCGACACCAACGGGATGGAGTTCGAGCGGGAGGTGCGCTCGCCGCACGGCGAGGACGTGCTGTACGCCTTCCACGCCCCCGCACGGGGACGCGGGCTGCTGCTGTCGTACAACCAGATCCGCGAGGCGGTCGCCACCCCGATGGCCTGCCACGGCTGGGCACTGTTCGACGACGGACTGCTCGTCCTGCTCCGTCCCGAGGGCGACGACGCCGCCCGCGTCCACCCGGTCCAGCTCTGGCAGTCGCCCTACGTCTCCGACACCTATGCCGCCGCACAGCCCGCCGGTGCGGGAGCGCTGGCCCGGGTCGGCAACGCCGACCTCGTCCGCGGCGTCTCCGACTGCCTGTCCCTGGCCCGCTCCGCCGCCGAGACCACCCCGACGGCCGAGATCTACACCACCCTGGCGGCCGCCTGCGTCCGCGCCCTGGACACCCACCACTGGCTCGGTGACCCCGAACTCGGTGACCTACGAGCCCCCTTGGCCGATGTCCGGGCCACCGCCGAGCAGGTGCTGGCCGAGTTCGAGACCGTACGCGACCTCACCCGCCGGGCCGCCGAAGCGCTCGACGAGGCGGCGGACCGGATCGCCGCGGTGGTGCGCCGGCTGCGCGGCGAGCAGCCCCGCGAGGCCGCCGCCTGGGTCACCGGCCTCACCGAACTCCGCCAGGCCCAGGGCCATCTGCTGGCCCTCAAAAACATGCGGTACGCGGACCACGCCCGCATCGACGCACTCGCCGGCGGGGCCGGGACGGACCTCGCCGGCTTCGGCCGGCGCGCGATCGCCTTCCTGGCCCGCGAGGACGCCTTCGCCACCCACCACACGCACCTCGAACAGCTGCACGCCGACATCGAGTCGGTCACCACCACCGCCGAGGCCGCCCCCGTCGCCGACCGCCTCGACGAACTCGCCGACGGACTGGGCACGGTGACCGAGGTGGTCGCCGGACTCGACATCACCGACGCCACCGTCCGCACGGCCGTCCTGGAACGGGTCGCCGAGGCCCTGGGCGGCGTCAACCGCGCCCGCGCCACCCTCGAGACCCGCCGCCGCGGCCTGCTCGACCGGGAGGCACGCGCCGGGTTCGCCGCCGAACTCGCCCTGCTCGGCCAGACCGTCACCGGGGCCCTCGCCGTCGCCGGCGACCCCGAGACCTGCGACGACCAGCTGACCCGGATCCTCACCCAGCTGGAGGCACTGGAGTCCCGCTTCGCGGAGTTCGACGACGTCCTCGGTGAACTCGCCGCCCGGCGCACCGAGGTCTACGAGGCGTTCTCCGCCCGCAGGCAGAGCCTCACCGACGCCCGTGCCCGCCGCGCCGGACAGCTCGCCTCCGCCGCCGAGCGCGTCCTCACGACGATCGCCCGGCGCTCCGCGGCGCTCGCCGACCACGACGCGGTGAGCACCTACTTCGCCTCCGACCCGCTCGTCGCCAAGATCCGCCGCACCTCCGGTGAACTGCGCGAACTGGGCGACCGGGTACGGGCCGAGGAACTCGACGGCCGGCTGCGCTCCGCCCACGAGGAGGCTCTGCGCGCCCTGCGCGACCGCACCGACCTCTACGCGGACGGCGGACGCGTCATCCGCCTCGGGGACCACCGCTTCGCCGTCTCCACCGAGCCGTTCGACCTCACCGTCGTCCCGCACGGCGATTCCCTCGCCGTCGCCCTCACCGGCACGGACTTCCGCGCCCCCGTCACCGACCCCGCCCTCCTCGCCGACCGCCCCCTGTGGAACCGGCACCTGCCGTCCGAATCACCCGGGGTCCAGCGCGCCGAACACCTCGCCGCCCGCCTGCTGCACGAGCACGGCAGCGATGCCCTGACCGGCGCCGACGACCTCGCCGCACTGGTCCGAAGGGCCGCGGAGGAGGCGTACGACGAGGGCTACGAGCGGGGCGTCCACGACCACGACGCCACGGCCGTCCTCACCGCCGTGCTGCCCCTGTACGACGCCGCCGGAACCCTGCGCCACGCGTCCGCCGCCCGCGCGCACGCCCTGCTGTACTGGGCGCACGGCACCACGTCCCAGGAGCGCGCCGGGTTCACCCGGCGCGCCCGCTCCCTGGCCCGGGTCCGTGACGCCTTCGGCCCGCCGCCCGCGCTCGACGCGCTGCGGGCCGAACTCGCCCGCGCCGTGGAGGAGTGGGACCCGGACGCCGGGGTGCGCCCGGAGGCCTGCGCCGCGTACCTCTTCGACGAACTGACCACCGGCCCCGACGGCTTCGTCATCAGCGCCCGGACCCGCACCCTGCTCGACAAGTTCCGCCGCACCGTCGCGACCGGGGCCTACGAGGAGGACCTCCCCGCCCTCGGCGACCTCACCGCCCGCCGCCAGCTGGTCGAGGCATGGTTGACCGCGTACACCGCCGCGGCCGGCGAGGAGGTGACCCCCGGTGACCTCGCGGAGGCCGTGGCCGCCGAGCTCTGCCCCGACCTGCCCCGCCACGAGTCGGACGCGCCCCTGACCGTCACGGTGGAGGGGCTGATCTCCACCCACCCCCGGATCACCGACCGCCGGCTCACCCTGCGGCTCGACGAGTTCCTCGCCCGCACGGAGGAGTTCAGGGAGCGCGACGTGCCGGCCTTCCGGGCCTTCCAGCGCCGCCGCACCGCCCTGGTGACCGCCGAGCGCACCCGGCTGCGCCTGGACGACCACCGGCCGCGCGTCATGTCGTCGTTCGTCCGCAACCGGCTGGTCGACGAGGTCTACCTCCCCCTGGTCGGCGACAGCCTCGCCAAGCAGCTCGGCACCACGGGAGAGTCGGCCCGGACCGGAGCCGGCGGACTGCTGCTGCTGGTCTCCCCGCCCGGCTACGGCAAGACGACCCTCATGGAGTACGTCGCCCACCGGCTCGGCCTGGTCCTGGTCCGGATCAGTGGCCCGGCGCTCGGCCACGCGGTCACCTCACTGGACCCGGCCGAGGCGCCGAACGCCACCGCCCGCCAGGAGGTCGAGAAGATCAACTTCGCGCTGGCCGCCGGCAACAACACCCTCCTCTACCTCGACGACATCCAGCACACCTCGCCCGAACTGCTCCAGAAGTTCATCCCGCTGTGCGACGCCACGCGACGGATGGAGGGCGTGTGGGAGGGCGAGCCGCGCACCTACGACCTGCGGGGCAAGCGGTTCGCCGTCTGCATGTCCGGCAACCCCTACACCGAGTCCGGCGAGGTCTTCCGGGTCCCGGACATGCTCGCCAACCGCGCCGACGTGTGGAACCTCGGCGACGTCCTCACCGGGAAGGAGGATGTCTTCGCGCTCAGCTTCGTGGAGAACGCCCTCACCGCCAACCCGGTGCTCGCCCCGCTCGCCGGACGCGACCGCGCCGACCTGGAGCTGCTGATCCGCCTCGCCGAGAACGACCCCACCGCCCGCCCCGACCGCCTCACCCACCCGTACGCGCCCACCGAACTGGACCGGATCCTGGCCGTACTCCGCCATCTCCTCACCGCCCGCCGCACGGTCCTCGCCGTCAACGCCGCCTACATCGCCTCCGCCGCCCGGTCCGACGACGCCCGCACCGAACCGCCGTTCCGGCTCCAGGGCTCCTACCGCAACATGAACAAGATCGCCCAGCGGATCCAGCCCGTCATGAACGACACCGAGCTGACCGCCGTCGTCGAGGACCACTACACGGCCGAGGCCCAGACCCTCACCTCCGGCGCCGAGGCGAGCCTGCTCAAGCTCGGGGAACTGCGCGGCACCTTCACCGCCGGACAGGCGGAGCGATGGGCGGAGCTGAAGGCCGCTCATGTCCGCACCCGGGCCCCGGGCGGTCCCGACGAGGACGCCCTGGCCCGCGCGGTGGCCGCGCTCGCCCTCCTCGGCGACCGCATCGCCTCCGTCGAGTCGGCCATCACCCGGGCGGCCGGCCCCCGCCGGTAGACGGCCCGTCCGGCCCCTGAATCACGCCTGAAATTCACCCTCTCCAGAGCGGATTGAAGGTTTATCTACGCGCGGAGCTGACCCGGCCGAACGATCATTCGGGCATTCCGGATGACTTCTTTCCCAGGTGTTACCGAGCGGTACACAGGCCTGCTACAACCTTCATTGCCTCATCAACCACCCCTGTGACCCTCCTCTGCGAAGGGCGGACTGTCACGTGTCAGTGCGTTCACTCCGGGCTTCCCTGGCGACCCTTGCGATGGGTGCCGTGGCCGTGCTCGGTATGGCTCAGCCGGCCTCGGCCGCCGGCGACAACTACGTTGCCCTCGGCGACTCCTACTCCTCCGGTGTGGGTGCCGGGAGCTACACGTCCGAGAGCGGTGCCTGCAAGCGCAGTACCAAGGCGTACCCGCAGTTGTGGGCGAACGCCAACTCCCCGTCGTCGTTCAGGTTCGTCGCCTGCTCGGGGGCGACGACGTCGAGCGTGTCCTCCGGCCAACTGAGCGCACTGTCCTCCTCGACCACGCTCGTCAGCGTCACCGCGGGCGGGAACGACGTCGGCTTCGCGGACGTCATGCAGGCATGTGTCCTGCGGAGCGAGGCCACCTGCGTCTCCCGGGTCGACACCGCGGTCTCACAGATGCAGAGCTCCCTGCCGGGCAGGCTCGACTCGCTGTACTCCGGCATCCGCTCCCGTTCCCCGCAGGCACACGTGGTGGTGCTGGGGTACCCGCGGTTCTACAAGCTGTCGGGCAGTTGCATCGCCGGCCTCACCGAGACCGAACGCGGCGCGATCAACAACGCCTCGAACGTGCTGAACGGGGTGCTCGCGAAGCGGGCCGCCGACGCCGGATTCACCTTCTCCTCGGTGGCTGACGACTTCACCGGACACGAACTCTGCTCCGGCGACGCGTGGCTGCACAGCGTGACCCTCCCGATCACCAACTCCTACCACCCGAAGGCCGTCGGTCAGTCGAACGGATACCTGCCCGCCTTCCGCTCGATGGCCTAGACCGTGCGGGTGCGGGGGCTGTCGGCAGAAGGCCGGCGCGCCCCCGCACCGGTGCGCTCACCCGTCCGCCAGCGCGGCGACCAGTTCCTCCGCCGTGCGCGGGCCGATGCCCTCCTGCGCCAACAGACCGCACCGGCGCAGGAGATGCGCCGTCGCGACACCCCAGGGAAGCCGCAGCCCCGCCGCCGCGAGGAGATCCGCGCGGGCCAGCGTCCCGTCCGCGGGACCGGTGTGCGCGCCGGACGGCGTGAGCAGCGCCGCGTCGTCGGCCCAGCGCAGGGCCAGATCCACGTCGTGGGTGGCCATCACCACCGTGGTGCCGCCCCCGCGCAACGCGTCGAGGGTGGCCAGCAGGCGTTCCTGGCCGTCCGGGTCGAGGCCCGCCGTCGGCTCGTCCAGGATCAGGACGCGGGGCCGCATGGCGACCGCGCCCGCGATCGCCGTGCGTTTGCGCTGCCCGTAGGACAACAGGTGTGTGGGCCGGTCCACGAGAGCCGCGATGTCCAGTGCGGCGAGCGACTCCGCCACCCGGGCGCGTACCTCCGCGTCGGGCAGGCCGAGGTTGAGCGGTCCGAACGACACGTCCTGGCCGACGGACGCCGCGAACAGCTGGTCGTCGGGATCCTGGACCACCAGCTGCACGGTGGTCCGCAGCTCCGTCAGCCCTTTCCGGTCGTACCGCACCACCCGCCCCCCCACCGTCAACTCGCCGCCGTGCGGACGCAGTCCACCGCTCAGCAGCCGCATCAGCGTCGTCTTCCCGCTGCCGTTGCGCCCCAGCAGGGCCAGCGCACGCCCCTCGCGCACCTCGAAGTCGAGGCGGCTGAACACGGGCGGGCCGCCCTCGTAGGCGAACGACGCGCCCCGCAGCGCCACCAGCACGGACTCGGTCATGACAACGGCCTTTCCAGAACAAGGGTGACGGCGGCCAGTGCCGCCAGCAGCGCCATGCTCAGCGCCGTGAACCGGAGGGAGACGCGGGCCTCGGGCACCAGCACGCGCAGGGTGCCGTCGTAGCCGCGCCCGGCGAGCCCCGTCTGCAGCCGCGCCGCCCGGTCGAAGGCCCGGACGAACGCGGTGGCCCCGAGCCCGCCGAGCGAACGCCACGCCGCCGCCCGGGTGGTGTGCCCCAGGCGGGCCGCCTGCGCGTCCCGGATCCGGCGCACCGAGTCCAGCAGCAGGAAGCTCATCCGGTACGTCACCAGCGCCACGTCCACGAGCGGTGCGGGCACCCCGGCGCGCACCAGACGCGGCAGCAGATCCGACATGGGCGTGGTGAACGCGAACAGCAGCACGCCGAGGGAGGCGGCGGACGTACGGAGCAGCAACTCCCCCGCGCGCAGCGGTCCGTCCGGCGCCGGAGAGACGAACCCGCCGGGTCCGCCGACCTGGACGAGCAGCGTGAGCGCCCCGGTGGCACAGAAGCCGAGCGGCACCCGGTACGCCCGCCACAGCCGCCGTACGGGCACGCCCGCCGGGCCGAGCAGCACCGCGAGCGCGGTCACCAGCACCAGGGCCGCGCCCGGCCAGGCCGGCAGCGAGATCGCGAGCAGGGTGAGACCCACCCCCAGTACGGCCTTCTCCACGGGATGGCGGCGGCGCCAGCGACTGCCGTGCGCCGCCGCGTCGATCGACAGCACGTCAGGCTCAGCCCCGCGACCGCGA
>NZ_NEUB01000520.1 GCF_002910825.1 Streptomyces sp. SM1
TGACGCCCGTCGCGGTGCTCGTCCTGCTTCTCGCCGCGGGGGTCGCCCTGGTCGTCGCCCGGGCCCGCCCCGCCATGAGTCCCACGGTGCCGATCGCCGAGGAGGCGGCCCCCGACCTGTACCGGATGGTGCGTGACCTGGCCGACCGCCTCGACGTCCCGGCTCCGTCCGCGATAGCGCTCACCCCGGACTGCGACAGCTGGCTGGAGGACCGCACCCATCCGGCCCACGGCCCTCCGCCGGCCGAGGAGCACGGCGACATAGCGGGCGCGGGGCGGCCTCCGCGCGGGGCGCCGGCCGCGCCGGTGCTGGTGATCGGCTCCCCGTTCCTGTGGTGGATGCGCGTGGGCGAACTGCGCGCGGTCCTCGCTCCGGTCGTCGCCGGTACGGGCCCCTCCGCCCACCCGGACATAGCCGCCGCCCGGCGCTTCGTGCAGGGCCT
>NZ_NEUB01000521.1 GCF_002910825.1 Streptomyces sp. SM1
CCCGCCCCGGTCTCGCGGGCGACGACCACGGCCCCGCCGACACCCGGCGCCCCGGTCAGCACACCCTCCACCTCGCCGGGCTCGATACGGAAGCCGCGCACCTTCACCTGGCTGTCGGCGCGGCCCAGGTGGACCAGGCCGCCGTCGGCCGCCCAGCGGGCCAGGTCGCCGGTGCGGTACATGCGGGTGCCGGGCGGCCCGAACGGGTCGGCGACGAAACGCTCCGCCGTCGTGCCGGGACGCGCCAGGTAGCCGCGGGCAAGGCCGTCACCGCTCAGGTACACCTCGCCGGGAACCCCGGGCGGCACCGGGCGCAGCGCCGCGTCCAGCAGCCGGACCCGGGTGCCGGGCACCGGACGGCCCATCGGCGGCACGGTCCGGCCGGAGAGCCGGCCCGTCTGGGTGGCGATGACCGTCGACTCGGTGGGGCCGTAGGCGTTGACCATGTGCCGGCCGGGCGACCAGCGGGCCACCAGCTCGGGGGAGCACGCCTCGGCGCCCACCACCAGGTCCGTTCCCCCGGGCAGCGCGTCCGCCGGCAGTGCCGCCAGCACGGACGGGGCCAGCAGCAGGCAGGTCACGCCCAGCTCCGCCACCAGACCCGCCAGCGGGGGCCCGGGCACGAGCCGCTCGTCCGGCGCGACCACGGCGGCGGCTCCGGTGAGCAGCGCCGTCGTCAGCTCCCACACCGAGGCGTCGAAACTCGGCGAGGCGAACTGGAGCACCCGGGCGCCCGGCCGCAGCCGCAGCAGCTCCCGCTGATGCCGCACCAGCGCGGCCAGACCGGTGTGGGTGACCACGACGCCCTTGGGACGTCCGGTCGAGCCCGAGGTGTAGATGACGTACGCCGGATGCCCGGGGGTGAGCGGGGCACGGCGGTCCGCGTCGGTGAGGTCGGCGGCGGCCGGGTCCGGGTCGGCGGGACCGGTGACGGCGGCCCCGTCGTCCACGTACAGCCGGGGCGCCGCGGGCGCGAGTGTCGGGTCGTCGGCCTCACGGGTGGTCAGGACCAGCAGCGGCCGGGTGTCGTCGAGCATCGCGGTCAGACGGGCCCGGGGATAGCCGAGGTCGACCGGCAGATAGGCCGCGCCCGACTTCAGCACCGCCACCACGGCGGTCAGGGCGTCGGCGCCGCGTGGCACGGCCACCGCCACCAGACCCTCGGGCCCCGCGCCGCGGGCCACCAGCGTCCGGGCCAGCCGGTTGGCGCGGGCGTTGAGCCCGGTGTAGTCCAGGGAACCGGCCGGGGAGAGGACCGCGAGGGCGCGCGGGTCGCGGCGGACCTGCTCCTCGAACAGCTCCGGGAAGGTGCGCGGCGGCACACCCCCGGCACCTTCCCCGGCGGCGAGCACCGTCGCCCGCTCGGCCGTCGTCAGTACCTCGGTCCGGGCCGGCGGGAGATCCGCCGGGGCGGCCAGGAACCGGGCCAGGAACGCGGTGAACCGCTCACGGTGCGACTCCAGTTCGGCGGGGGAGTAGCGATCGGGGTTCGCCTCGAAGGACACCCGCGCGCCGCTGCCGTCCGGATGCGGATGGCAGGTGATGTTCAGGTCGGTCACCGGACCGCCGGACAACGTGGTCAGCTTCGCCTCGGGTCCCGTGAAGGCCGTCTCCGAGCCGGCCGGCATGATGTTGACGAGGGCGCCGTACAACTGCTCACCGCTGCCCAGCAGCCGCAGGTCGCGCCGCAGTTCGTCGTACGGGTAGCGCTGGTGCGTCAGCAGCTCGCCGAGCCGGCGGGCGACCTGCCGGACCAGGGCGGTGCGGCTCTCGGCCGGCCGGACGGTCAGGCGCAGCGGCAGCGTGTTCGACAGCATGCCGGGCGCGTTGCGTGACCGGGCGCCCAGCCGCGCGGTGACCGGCACGCCGATCGTCAGGTCCTCGGCCCCCGTCATCCCGTGGAGGTACGCGGCCACCGCCGACAACAGCGCCACCGTC
>NZ_NEUB01000522.1 GCF_002910825.1 Streptomyces sp. SM1
CTGCCCTCCGCCCGCAGGGTTCTCCCACGCCGCCCCCGGCACCGTACGCCCGGGCTCCGGCCCGGACGGGACGCCCGACGCCGGGCGGCGGGCACGGTGACGCGTCCCCCCGCCGACACCTCCGACGTGGTCGTCATCGGTGGTGGCGCGGCCGGCCTCAGCCTCGCCCACCGGCTGACCGAGACGGGCGCGGCCACCGTCACCGTGGTCGAGCCCCCGGACGGTCCGCTGCGCCCGCCGGAACGGACCTGGTGCTACTGGGACCGGGAGGACGGAGACCTCGACCAGGTCGTCAGCGCGTCCTGGTCACGCCTGCGGGTGCACGGTGCCGACGGCCGCCAAGTCGTCGTCGACCCGGCCCCGTTCACCTACCGCATGGTGCGCTCCACACCGTTCGAACAGCACGTCCACAGGCTCCTGGCCCGTTCACCCGGCAGCCGCCTCCTGCGGGCGACGGCGGACACGGTACGCGACGTGCCCGGCGGCGCGGAGGTCCGGTGCACGCTCCCCACCGGAGGGCTCCTGACCCTGCGCGCCCGGCGCGTGTTCGACTCGCGGCCGCTGCCCGCCCTGCCGCCCGCCCGGACCCGGATGCTCCAGCACTTCCGCGGCTGGTTCGTCCGTACCGGCGCCGAACGGTTCGATCCCGCGGTCGCCGACCTGATGGACTTCCGCGTGCCCCAGCCCGCGCACGGCCTCGCCTTCGGATACGTGCTGCCGCTCGCCCCCGGCCGCGCGCTCGTGGAGTACACCGAGTTCTCCCGGGCCCCGCTGACCACCGGCGCGTACGAGTCGGCACTCGGCCGGTACTGCCAGGACGTCCTGGGGCTCGGCGCGCTCACCGTGGAACGGACGGAGCAGGGCGTCATCCCCATGACCGACGCCCGCTTCCCCCGCCGCTCCGGGACGGCCGTCTTCCGCATCGGGACCGCGGGCGGAGCGACCCGCCCGGCCACCGGTTACACGTTCGCCGCCGTGCAACGGCAGAGCAGGGCCATCGCCGCCGCCCTGCGCGAGGGGCACGGAACCGTCCCGGCACCCCACGGGCGACGCGCGCTGGCCATGGACGCGGTACTGCTGCGCGCCCTGGACACCGGCCGGATCAGCGGACCGGACTTCTTCACCGACCTGTTCCGCCGCATCCCGGCCGAGCGCCTGCTGCGCTTCCTCGACGGCGCCACCACACCCGGTGAGGAGTGGGGCATCGGGCTGCGCACCCCCGTCCGGCCGATGCTCCGCACGGCGGCCGAACTGCCCTTCCTGCCCCGCCGCTCCCGGCCACCAGCGAGAAACGGAGAGAGCCCCCGATGAGCCTCCTGCGCGACCACGACCTGGCCCGCGCCTTCGACCACGCCTCCCACACCTACGACAGCCTCACCTCCCTCAACCCCGGCTACCGCACCGACCTCCTGCGCTCGGCCCGCCGCCTGCGGCTCCCCGGGGACGGAGCCGGACTGCACATCCTCGACCTCGGCTGCGGCACCGGCGCCTCGACCCTGGCCCTGCTCAGGGCCGCCCCCCGGGCCCGGATCACGGCGGTGGACGCGTCGGCGGGCATGCTGCGCCGCGCCACGGCCAAGCCGTGGCCCGCACACGTGCGCTTCCTGCACCTGAGCGCCGAAGAGGTCGCGGCGGCGGACGAGGGCCCCTTCGACGCCGTCTTCGCCGCCTACCTGTTCCGGAACGTCACCGACCCGGACGCGCTCCTCGGCAGCGTCCGGACGCTGCTGCGGCCGGGCGGACGTCTCGCCGTCCACGAGTACAGCCTCAGCGGCTCGCGGACGCACCGGGCCCTGTGGACGGCGATCTGCCGAGGGGCCGTCATCCCGGCGGGCACGCTCACCGGCGACCGGGCCCTCTACCGCCACCTCTGGCACAGTGTCCTCGCCTTCGACACCGCCCCCGCCTTCCGCGACCGGCTGACCCGGGCCGGCTTCA
>NZ_NEUB01000523.1 GCF_002910825.1 Streptomyces sp. SM1
CCCGCCGACCCCGCGCTGCTCAGCGACATGACCGCCTACCGGGAGATCGCCGCCCGCGCGGAGGAGGCCCGGATGGAGGGCCGGCCCGTGCCGGCCCTGGAGCGGGAACAGCGGCGTCTGGAACGGGAGATCCGCTCGCGGACCCTGCACATACGCGGCGAGGCGCCCGACGGCGGGGACCGTCTCGACGTCGGCCGGCTCCTGGCGCGGCTGGGTGAGGACGTACGGCTGGTGGAGCTCGCGGTGCTCGACGGTCGGGTGCAGGTGCTGCTGTGCGGGCAGGGCAGGGTGCGCCGGTTCGAGGCGGGGCTGCTGGCGGCGGCGGAGACCGAGGCCGAGCACGTACAGGCGGGGCTGCGGCGGCTGGCCCACCCCGGGGCCCAGGCGCGGCTGCCGGTGGTGGA
>NZ_NEUB01000524.1 GCF_002910825.1 Streptomyces sp. SM1
GCCGGGGACGGCTCGGGGGCCGGGGACGGGAAGGCCGGTCGGTCCGCCGGGTCCTCGTCGAAGAAGTGCGGTCCGGTCTCCTCGACGGAGGGCAGCGCGGGGCCCGCACCGGACGGCGCCGCGAGCGGTTCGCCGTCCCCCGGGGCCGGACGGCTCGTGCCCGGTACCCAGGAGGCACCGTTCCAGTACCGGACATATCCGGGAATGGACGGGTCCGGGTAGTACCCTTCGCGGGGCCTGTCGTCACCGGGGGCCGGGGTTGGGGCACTCATTCCGTCGTCCCGTATCTGCTCGATGGGTGGGTCGGGGTGACCACATCTATCAGACGGGCGGCGGCCTGACCGCCCGTCCGGCCGGACCCCACCCCTTTCGGGCACCTTCTTGGTCAGAAGAGCTTGCCCGGGTTGAGAATGCCGAGCGGATCGAAGACCTTCTTGACGGACCGCTGCATCTCCAGGCCCACGGGTCCGAGTTCGCGCGCCAGCCACTCCTTCTTCAGCACGCCCACGCCGTGTTCGCCGGTGATGGTGCCGCCGAGTTCCAGACCGAGCGCCATGATCTCGTCGAAGGACTCCCGGGCCCGCCGCGACTCCTCCGGGTCGGTGGCGTCGAAGCAGACCGTCGGGTGGGTGTTGCCGTCGCCGGCGTGCGCGACGACGCCGATGGTCAGCCGGTACTTCTCGGAGATCCGCTCGACGCCGTCGAGGAACTCGCCGAGCCTGGAGCGGGGCACGCACACGTCGTCGATCATCGTGGCGCCCTTGACCGCTTCCAGCGCGACCAGGGACATCCGCCGTGCCTGGAGCAGCAGTTCGGACTCCGCGGCGTCCTCGGCCGGGACGACCCCGGTGGCGCCGGCGGCCTCGCACAGCGCGCCGACGGCGGCGAGGTCCGCCGCCGGGTCGGTGGTGTCGAAGGCGGCCATCAGCAGCGCCTCGGTGGACTCCGGCAGGCCCATGCGGGCCGTGTCGTTGACGGCCTTGACCGTCGTACGGTCCATGAGTTCGAGGAGTGAGGGGACGTGGCCGCCGGCCATGATGCGGCACACGGCGTCGCAGGCGGCGGCGCCGGAGGAGAACTCGGCGGCCAGCACCAGCTGCCCGGGCGGCTTGGGCCGCAGGGCGAGGACCGCGCGGACGACAATGCCGAGGGAGCCCTCGGAGCCGACGAAGAGACGGGTCAGGTCGTATCCGGCGACGCCCTTGGCGGTGCGGCGGCCGGTGGACATCAGGCGGCCGTCGGCGAGGACGACGTCCAGTCCGAGGACGTACTCGGCCGTCACGCCGTACTTGACGCAGCACAGACCGCCCGACGCGGTGCCGATGTTGCCGCCGATGGTGCACGTCTCCCAGCTGGAGGGGTCCGGCGGGTAGGCGAGCCCGTGCCCGCCGACGGCGCGGGAGAGCGCCGCGTTGACGACGCCGGGTTCGACGACGGCGATCCGGTCGACCGGGCTGATCTCCAGGATGCGGTCCATCCTGGTCAGGGAGAGCACGACGCAGCCGTCGGTGGCGTTGGCGGCGCCGGACAGTCCGGTGCGGGCGCCCTGCGGGACGACCGGTACGCGCAGTGCGGTGGCGGTGCGCATGACGTGCTGCACCTGTTCGACCGTGCGCGGCAGGACCACCACCGCCGGGCTGCCGGCCGGGCAGAAGCTCGCCATGTCGTGGGCGTAGGAGGCCGTGATGTCGGGGTCGGTGAGGACGGCGTCCACGGGCAGGCCGTCGAGCAGCCGGTCGACGAGAGGGCCGGTCGCCACCGTGTCTGCGTCGCGTCGCGTTTCGATACCGCTCATGATCACAGCGTCGCAGCCAGGACCATCGGTGTGAACCCCGCGTACGGCAGCCGCGTCATATCGGAGTGTGATCATCGTACGTACACGGCGGGTGACGCACAGTGGGCGTCATGGACGACAAGCCATCTGAGCCGCCCCGCCGGCGGGGCCGCCGGGGCCTTCGGCGGGCGCTGCTCGCCTCGGCCGCCGGATCCACGGTGATCGGCGGGGTTCTGGTGCTGCTGCCGTGGGACCGGGGAACGCCGCTCGCGCCGACTCCCGAGGCGCGGGCGCTGGCGGCCGTCGGCAGCGGGGTGCCCGCCGCGCTGCCCGACCTGGAGGCACTGGCCGCGGAGCGGGAACGGCGTCTGAGGCGGCACCCGAAGGACGCCCTGGCGTGGGCGGTGCTCGGGTCGGCCCGGGTGGAACAGGGGCTGCGGCTGGCCGACCCGGCGTACTGGCGGCGCGCCGAGAAGGCGCTGCGCACCTCGCTGAAGGTACGGCCGGAGGGCAACGCCCCGGCGCTGCGGGGACTCGCGGCGCTCGCCAACGCGCGGCGGGACTTCCCCCGGGCGCGCGAGTGGGGCGAGGCGGCGCGGAAACTGGAGCCGAAGCGGTGGACGACGTATCCGCCGCTGATCGAGGCGTCGGCGGGGCTCGGGGACGACGAGGAGACGGGCAGGCTGCTGGAGAGACTCACCGCGCTGCGCGACGGCCCCGCGGTGATGGCGCGGGCGGCTGCCGTGTACCGGGACCGGGGCTGGCGGGAGGACGCGGCGGCGAAGCTCGCGGACGCGGTGTCGGCGGCCGGGAAGCCGGCCGAGCGGGCGGCGTATCTGGAGCGGGCCGGGCAGCTCGCCTGGGAGCGCGGCGACCGGGAGGACGCGTTGCGGCACTTCCGGGAGGCGGTGCGGACCGACCCCGATCAGCGGGCGGCGCAGGCGGGGCAGGGCAGGGCGCTGGCGTCGCTGGGGCGGACGACGGAGGCGCTGAGCGCGTACCGGGCGGCGCTGGCGAAGCAGCCCCGGCCGGAGTACGCGCTGGAGCTGGGCGAGCTGTACGAGTCGCTGGGGCTGAAGCAGGCGGCGGGGGTGCAGTACGGGGTGCTGCGGGAGCGGGTGCGGCTGGCCGCCGGGCACGGGGCGGACGAGGAGCTGGTGCTGGGGCGGTTCGAGGCGGATCACGGGGACGCGGCCGAGGCCGTGCGGCGGCTCCGGAGGGAGTGGGAGCGGCAGCCGTCGACGGAGGTGGCGGACGCGCTGGGGTGGGCGCTGCACCGGGCCGGGCGGGACGAGGAGGCGCTGCCGTTCGCCGTGCGGGCGACGGAGGGGACGGAGGGCGGGGGTGTGCGCAGTGCGCTGTACGTGTTCCACCGGGGGATGACCGAGCGGTCGCTGGAGCGGTACGGGGCGGCGCGGCGGCACCTGACGGAGGCCCTTCGGATCAACCCGTGGTTCTCACCGCTGCACGCGCCGCGGGCGAAGCGGGCGCTCGGGGAACTGGGTGAGCCGTCCGTCCAGGCAGGACCTGAGCC
>NZ_NEUB01000525.1 GCF_002910825.1 Streptomyces sp. SM1
ACCGCCGCCGCGCCGAGACGGTGGCCGCGCTGCCGCTTCCCGGGCACGCCGTGCGGCCCCGCGAGTCCGCCGGCTCCTTCGACCACCGGTTCGATGCGGCCGCACCGGCCGACATTCCCTCGGACGGCACCTGGCACACCGTCACCGTCGGCGAGATCCCGGTCGGCCTGCGGACCGAGTACCTCTGTGTTCCGTCCGTGGAACAGACCGTGTACACGACCCTGATGCTCTCCAACGCCACCGGACAGGCGCTGCTGGCCGGCCCGGTGGAGGTGACCGTGGACGAGGAGTTCCTGCTGACCGCCTCCCTGCCCACGCTCGCCCCGGGCTGCGAGTGCCGGGTGGGCCTCGGGCCGGCCGAGGCCATCGGGGTCACCCGCCGTACGAACCTGCACGAGTCGACCGCCGGCCTGCGCAACAACACCACCGTGCTCGACCACCGCGTCCACGTGGAACTGGCCAACCGGCTCACCGTCCCCGTCCTCGTCGAAGTCCGCGAGCGCGTGCCCGTCACCTCCGAGTCGGACATCCGGATCGAGGAACAGGCCGACTGGACGGCGCCCGGGAACGACGGGGAGCCGGAGCGCCACACGCCCGGCACGCGTCTGTGGCGGGCCGAGCTGCCCGCCGGCGGCACCGCCGCCCTGGACGGCGGCTACGAGATCCGGATCCCGGCGGGCAAGGCCCTCACCGGCGGCAACCGCAGGAGCTGACACAGTCATGTCTACGTCATCGGAGCCGATCCCCCTGCCCGTCACCGCCGTCACCTGTACGGAGGACCGCGCCCACGTGGAGCGGACCGCCGTGCTCGATCTGAGGGCCGGTACCCGGCGACTGCGCCTCGGGCCGGTGAGCGCGACGGCCGTCGACCGCAGCCTGCACGCGGAACTGACCGCCGGCGTCCCGGCGACCGTGCTCGACGCGCGGATCGTGCGCAGCTGGACTCCGCGCGGCCCCGGGCCCGCCGACGACGACTCCGCGCTGCGCCGCCGTGTGACAGCCCTGGAGGAGGAGCGGTCGGCCCTGGAACACCGGCGTGACCGGCTGCGCGCGAGGGCCGAGCTGCTCGGCCGTGTCGCCGCCGACCTGCTGCGGGACATCGGCGAGGGTGCCGGTTCCGGGGAGCCGGAACCGGGCCGCTGGGGCCGGGAGCTGGACCGGGTGGACGGCGAACGCGACGCCTGCGGTGAGCGGTTGCGCGAGGTGGAGGCCGGACTGGCCGGCCTCGCCGCCGAACTCTCCGAGGCGCACCGGGCCATGGACCTCTACGGGACGGAACCCGCGGAGTTGACCGGCCACATAGAGCTGACCGTCCACGCCCCGGCCGACGGCCGGGCCGAGCTGCGGGTGCGCCACCTCACCCCGTGCGCCCTGTGGCGGCCCGCCTACCGGGCCGTCCTGGACGGGCAGGACCTCACCCTGAGCACGGACGCGTTCGTCTGGCAGCGCACCGGCGAGGACTGGTCGAACGTACGGCTGACCCTGTCGACCGCCCGTTCCGCGTCGGCGACCCGGCCGCCGCGGCTCGGCGAGGACCGGCTGACGCTCACGGACCGCTCCCCCGAGGAGCGCCGTACCGTCCATGTCGGCCTGCGCGAGGAGGAGATCACGGAACTCGGCCCCGCCCCTGTGCCCGGGCTGCCCGGAGTGGACGACGGGGGCGAGGTACGGGTGCTCCACTCCCCCGCGCCGGTCTCCGTACCGGCGGACGGCCGCGCCCACCGTGTGCCGCTCTCCTCCTTCACCTCGTCCGCACGCAATGAGTACACCTGCTCGCCCGAGCTGTCGCCGCTGGTCAGCCAGGTGGTGCGGTTCGACAACCGGTCGGGGCACGCACTGCTCGCCGGGCCTGTCGATCTCGTCGGCGGCAGCGGGTTCGGCGGACGCGGCACCCTGGACTTCACCGCCCCCGGCTCTCCCGTCGATCTCGCCTTCGGCAGCCGGGACGACCACCGGGTCCTGCGGGAGACCGAGGAGACCCGCGAGACCACGGGAATCACCCAGCGGACCGTTCTCACCCGGACTGTCCGGCTCCACCTGTCCAGGTTCTCCGCCCCCGGCGAGGAGGACGACAGAGTGGTCGTCCTCCGGGAGCGCATCCCCGTTTCCGAGGTCTCGGCGGTGGAGGTACGACTGCTCCGGGACGCCTGTTCGCCGGCGCCCGACGCGGTCGACGCGGACGGCATCGTCCGCTGGAACATCCCGATGGGCCCCGGCGGCCGGCGCACCGTCACCCTGGCTTACGAGGTGTCGGCGAGCAGCAAGGTCACCGGCCTCTGAGCCACCCGGCAGGGCGAGCGGGTCGGCCGGGTGATCGCTTCCGGCGGGCCTGACGCCGGTCGATGCGGAGGTCCGGATCCGGCTGCGGCCGGCTTCCTACCGAGGGGTAGGAAGTCGGCCGTTCTTGCTATACAGTTCGTCAGCAGCGGCGGCTGTTACCCACGGTAATCCTGCATGGTCCCGACCCGGAGGAGCCCTCAGCATGGCCAGCAGCACCTCTCAGCCGGAGTCTCCGAGCCGGCCCTCCGACGACAACGCGGCCCGGCGGCTGCTCGACTCGTCCGCGCGGCTCTCCTACGACCCGCTCACCGAGGTCGACTGGGACACCCCTCTCGACACGGACTTCCACGGCACCAGCCCGGAGTGGAGCACGCTCTACGGGACGCCGTACTGGCAGGAGCTGACCGAAGCGCAGCGCAAGGCGCTGACCCGCCAGGAGGCGGCGTCCGTCGCCGGCACCGGGATCTGGTTCGAGATGATCCTGCAGCAGATGGTGCTGCGGGACATCTACGCCAAGGATCCGACGGACGACACCGTCCAGTGGGCGCTCACCGAGATCGCCGACGAGTGCCGGCACTCGATCATGTTCGCCCGCGGCGCGAAGAAGCTCCGGGCCCCGGCCTACCGTCCGCACCGGGTGGCGATCGAACTCGGCAGGTTCTTCAAGACCGTTGCCTTCGGTGAGGCCGCGTACGCGTCGATCCTGGTCGCCGAGGAGGTCCTGGACGTCATGCAGCGCGACTGGATGCGCGACGAGCGGGTGGTGCCGTTCGTCCGCACCATCAACAACATCCATGTCGTCGAGGAGTCGCGGCACATGAAGTTCGCCCGTGACAAGACGCGCAGGCACCTCGCTCGGGCGGGCCGGCTGCGCCGCCGCGTGCACGCCGTCCTCATAGCCGTCGCCGCCTACGTCATCGTCACCAGCATGGTGAACCGGAAGGTCTACGCGAACGCCGGCCTGGACGAGGAACGCGCGCTGCGCGAGGCGAAGGCCAACGAACACCACAGGTCGATGATGCGCGCGAGCTGTTCGGGCCTGATGGAGTTCCTGGCCTCGGTGGGACTGCTCACCCGGCCCGCGCTCTTCTTCTACAGGCGCGCCCACCTCATCTGACGACCTGCACCCTGCCCCTGCACCTGTCCCGGCCTTCAGCGGAGCGGACGACGACCATGGCCTTCGCGATCACCCAGACCTGCTGCAGCGACGCCACCTGCGTGTCCGTCTGCCCGGTCAACTGTATTCACCCCGCGCCCGGGGAACGCGCCTTCGGCAGCACGGAGATGCTGCACATCGACCCGAAGAGCTGTATCGACTGCGGGGCCTGCGCCGACGCCTGTCCGGTGGACGCCGTCCTCCCGGTCGACCGGCTGCCCGCCACGCAACGCGAGTACGCGCGGATCAACGCCGCCTACTTCGATCCCGGCGGGGCGAAGTCCCCGGAGGATGACGGGACTTCGGAGCGGGAGCTGACGGGGCCGGTCCCCGGACCGAACCTCCACGCCTGGTCCCGGCCCGCCTTCGACCGGGTCCTGCCCTCGGATTTCAGGGCGTTGCGGGTCGCCGTCGTCGGCACCGGACCGGCCGGCATGTACGCCGCCGAGGACCTGCTGCTGCACACCCGGGCCGAGGTGACCCTCATCGACCGGCTTCCGGCCGCCGGAGGGCTCGTCCGGCACGGCGTGGCCGCCGATCACCCCTCGACCAAGAAGGTGGGCGAGACCTTCTCCCGCTTCCACACACATCCGCGGGTGCGGATGTACCTGGGTCTCGACGTGGGTCACCACCTCACGACCGAGGAGCTCGCCGCGCATCATGACGCGGTGATCTACGCGGTGGGTGCCGCCACGGACCGGCGGCTCGGCATTCCGGGCGAAGCCCTGACGGGCTGTCTCTCCGCGACCACCTTCGTCGCCTGGTACAACGCGCACCCGGAGGTCGCGCCGGACGCCGTCGGCCTGTCCGCGGAACGCGTCGTCGTGGTGGGCAACGGCAACGTCGCACTCGACGTCGCCCGCATCCTGGTCACGGACCCGGAGACACTGGCCGGCACCGGAATCGCCGGCCACGCACTGGCGGAACTGCGCCGCAGCAAGGTGCGCGAGGTGGTGGTGCTCGGACGCCGCGGCCCGCAGGACGCGGCCTGCACCCGGTCCGAACTGCTCGCCCTGAACCACCTCCCCGGGGTGGACCTGATCGTCGACGACCACGATCCGCGCGTCGGCACGGCGATCGACGCCGCCGGGCCGGGGGACAAGGCGGCGGTACTGCGGGGGGTGGCGCGCGAGAGCGTCGGCTGGTCCCTGTCGCCGGGCTCGGACGGGCACCGGCGGCGCATCGTGTTCCGCTTCCTCTCCGCCCCGGTGGCGGTGTGCGGGAGTGAGGACACCGGCGCCGTCCGCGTCACCGGCGGCACCGGGGAGCTGGAGATCCCGGCCGGACTGGTCCTGCGGGCGATCGGCTACCGCGGGGTTCCCCAGCCGGGGCTGCCGTTCGACGAGGCGACCGGGACCGTGTCCAACGAGCACGGACGGGTG
>NZ_NEUB01000526.1 GCF_002910825.1 Streptomyces sp. SM1
CCAGATGCCCGATCACCCGCGCCGGGCCGAGCACCGCTCCGCCCTGACTGCCGAGCGACTTGGACAGCGTCACCGTGACGACGACGTCCTCGGCTCCCGCGATGCCCGCCGCGTGCGGGGCGCCGCGGCCGCCGTCACCGAGCACGCCGAGACCGTGCGCGTCGTCGAGGACCAGGCCCGCGCCGTACTCCCGGCACACCTCGGCCAGTTCCCGAAGCGGGGCGGCGTCGCCGTCCACCGAGAAGACGGTGTCGGACACGATCACGGCGGGTCCGTCGTGCCCGTCCAGCGCCTTGCGCACGGCCTCGGGGTCACGGTGCGCCGCGACCCGCGTGGTGCCGCGGGCCAGCCGGCAGCCGTCGATCAGGGAGGCGTGGTTGCCCGCGTCGGAGACGATGGCGCAGCCGTGCGGGGCCAGGGCGGTGACGGCGGCCAGATTGGCGGCGTAGCCGGAGGAGAAGACCAGGGCCGCCTCGAAGCCGCAGAACCCTGCCAGCTCGCGTTCCAGCTCGGCGTGCAGCTCCGTGGTGCCGGTGACGAGCCGGGAACCGGTCGAGCCGCCGCCCCAGGTCCGCGCGGCCCGCGCGGCGCCCTCGGTGACCTCGGGATGCCGGGCCAGTCCCAGGTAGTCGTTGCTCGCCAGATCGAGCAGCGGCGTGACGGCGGCCCGGGGACGCAGGGTGCGTACGAGTCCGGCACGGCGGCGCTGTTCCGCCTGCTCGTCGATCCAGCCGAACACCATGGCTCCTCCGGGCTTTTTGTAGGCAGTGCACAGACAGTAGCCGGGGGGCCGGGCGGGCGGCTGTGTGGCAATACCCACACGCCCGAGCGCCTCTGTTGTACGAACGCTCCTTGGCCCGAGCGGGTCGGGTAGGACAGGATCGGCTCTCATGGACCTGCTGAACACGCTGGTGGACAAGGGGCTTCGGCGCGAGACGCCGACCCGCGCGGAAGCACTGGCCGTCCTCGCGACGTCCGACGACGACCTGCTCGATGTGGTGGCCGCGGCCGGGAAGGTGCGGCGGCACTGGTTCGGCCGGCGGGTGAAACTGAACTATCTCGTCAACCTCAAGTCCGGTCTCTGCCCGGAGGACTGCTCCTACTGTTCCCAGCGGCTCGGCTCCAGGGCCGACATCCTCAAGTACACCTGGCTCAAGCCGGACCAGGCGTCCCGGGCGGCCGCCGCCGGGCTCTCGGGCGGCGCCAAGCGGGTGTGCCTGGTGGCCAGCGGCCGCGGCCCCACCGACCGGGACGTGGACCGCGTCTCCGACACCATCAAGGCCATCAAGGAGCAGAACGAGGGCGTCGAGGTGTGCGCCTGCCTGGGGCTGCTCTCCGACGGCCAGGCGGAGCGGCTGCGCGAGGCGGGCGCGGACGCCTACAACCACAACCTCAACACCTCCGAGGCGACGTACGGGGACATCACGACCACCCACACGTACGCCGACCGGGTGGACACGGTACGGAAGGCGCACGCGGCGGGTCTGTCGGCCTGCTCGGGTCTGATCGCGGGCATGGGCGAGAGCGACGAGGACCTGGTCGACGTGGTCTTCTCGCTGCGCGAACTGGACCCGGACTCGGTGCCGGTCAACTTCCTGATCCCGATGGAGGGCACCCCGCTCGCCAAGGAGTGGCACCTGACCCCCCGGCGCTGCCTGCGCGTCCTGGCGATGGTGCGGTTCGTGTGCCCCGATGCCGAGGTGCGGATCGCCGGCGGCCGTGAGGTGCACCTGCGCACGATGCAGCCGCTCGCGCTGCACCTGGCCAACTCGATCTTCCTCGGCGACTACCTCACCAGCGAGGGGCAGGCCGGCCGGGCGGACCTGGAGATGATCGCGGACGCCGGCTTCGAGGTGGAGGAGACCGGCCGGGTGACCCTGCCGGAGCACCGCGCGGGCGGCGGCTGCGGGTCGCACGAGGGCGCCGGTACGTGCGGGACGGCAACCGCGGACTCCTGCGGCGGTGCGCCCGAGGAGCCTCGTACGGACCTGGTCGCGGTCCGCCGCAGGGGCGCCGGAACGGATCTCGCGCCCAATGCCTGAGCGGTCCGTCGCCGAACTGCTGGAGCTCGACCGGCGGCATGTCTGGCACCCCTACGGGCCGATGCCGGGCCGCCAGGAACCGCTCGTCGTGGAGTCGGCGAGCGGGGTGCGGCTGAGGCTCGCCGACGGCTCGGGGGAACTGGTCGACGGCATGGCGTCCTGGTGGTCGGCGATCCACGGCTACAACCACCCGGTGCTCAACGAGGCCGCGCGCGGGCAACTGGACCGGATGAGCCATGTGATGTTCGGCGGGCTCACGCACGAGCCCGCCGTGCGGCTGGCGGAACTCCTTGTCGACATGTCGCCGGAGGGTCTGGAGCATGTGTTCCTCGCCGACTCCGGGTCGGTGTCGGTCGAGGTCGCGGTGAAGATGTGCCTGCAGTACTGGCGTTCGCTGGGCCGCCCGGAGAAGCGGCGGCTGCTGACCTGGCGCGGCGGCTACCACGGCGACACCTGGCAGCCGATGTCGGTGTGCGACCCCGAGGGCGGGATGCACGAACTGTGGAGCGGGGTGCTGCCCCGTCAGGTGTTCGCCGCCGCCCCGCCCACGGGGTACGAGGAGTCGTACGCCGCCCACCTGCGGGAGACGGTCGAACGGCACGCCGGTGAACTGGCCGCGGTGATCGTGGAGCCGGTGGTGCAGGGCGCGGGCGGGATGCGGTTCCACTCCCCCGCGTATCTGCGGGTGCTGCGCGAGGTGTGCGACGCGCACGACGTACTACTGGTGTTCGACGAGATCGCGACCGGGTTCGGCCGTACGGGGGCGCTGTTCGCGGCGGATCACGCGGCGGTGACGCCGGATGTGATGTGCGTGGGCAAGGCGCTGACCGGCGGCTATATGACCATGGCGGCGACGCTGTGCACCGCGCGGGTGGCCGAGGGCATCTCGCGCGGTGAGGTGCCGGTGCTGGCGCACGGTCCGACGTTCATGGCCAACCCCCTGGCGGCGGCCGTGGCCTGCGCCTCCATCGGGCTGCTGCTCGGGCAGGACTGGCTCGGGGAGGTCAGGCGGATCGAGACGGGCCTGCGGGAAGGGCTGGCGCCGGCGGCCGGGCTGCCCGGTGTGCGGGACGTCCGGGTGCTCGGGGCCATCGGCGTCGTCCAGCTCGACCACCCCGTCGACATGGCGGCGGCCACCCGGGCGGCGGTGCGTGAGGGCGTGTGGCTGCGCCCGTTCCGCGACCTGATCTACACGATGCCCCCGTACGTCACGGGCGACGCGGACGTGGCACGCGTCGCCCGCGCGGTGTGCGCGGCGGCGAAGGAGGGATGACATGCCGGTGATGGTGATCACGGGCACCGGCACCGAGGTCGGCAAGACCGTGGTGACGGCAGCGGTCGCCGCGACGGCGCTGGCGGCGGGCCGGTCGGTCGCCGTGCTCAAGGCGGCACAGACCGGCGTGCGCCCGGACGAGTCCGGGGACGCCGAGGAGGTCGCGCGGCTGGCCGGTGCCGTGACGACGGCCGAACTCGCCCGGTATCCGGATCCGTTGGCGCCGGCCACGGCGGCCCGTCGGGCCGGCCGGGCACCCGTGCATCCGCACGAGGTCGCCGAGCGGGCCGCCAAGCTGGCCACCGAACACGATCTGGTGCTGGTGGAGGGGGCGGGCGGGCTGCTCGTACGGTTCGACGCGGCGGGCGGCACCCTCGCGGACGCGGCGGCCCTGCTGTCCGCACCGGTGCTGGTGGTGGCGCCGGCGGGGCTCGGCACCCTGAACGCCACGGAGCTGACGGCGCGGGAACTGCGCCGGCGGGGGCTCGACCTGGCCGGTGTGGTGATCGGCAGCTGGCCCGACGGGCCCGACCTGGCGGCGCGCTGCAATCTGCTGGACC
>NZ_NEUB01000527.1 GCF_002910825.1 Streptomyces sp. SM1
CCAGCCACTGGCCCGCCGCCAGGTCCGTCGTGGTGAAGAACCCGTGCACCGCGTCCACCTCGACCACCAGGGCCAGCAGCAGGATCACGGCGCCGGTGGCCACGAAGGCCGATGTGTTGGACAGCGTCTCGCGGCTGAGCACACTACGGGTGGGGTGGCGCACGTTGAGCAGGTTGAACGCCTGGAAGAACACGAACGTCACGAACGCCATGGTGCCCGCGGTGGTCGGTTCCCCCAGCTCCGGCTCGGGCCCCGGAGCCCAGACCAGCACGGCCAGGGTTCCGGCCGCCATCACCGCGCTCGCCATGAGGATCCTCTGGAGCCGCTCGCGGGTCAGGATGCGTTCCCTGGCCGGCCGCGGCGACCGGCTCATCGCGTCGTGGCTGACGGGGTCGACGCCCAGCGACATCGCGGGCGGCCCGTCCATCACGAGGTTGACGAAGAGGATCTGCAGCGCGGTGAACGGCGCACCGCCCGCGATCCCGGTCAGCGAGGCGATCAGGAAGACGAGCACGAAGCCGAGGGCGGTCGACAGCTGGAACCGGGTGAACTTCACGATGTTGTCGTAGATGCCCCGGCCCTCGCGGACGGCGCTGACGACGGTGGCGAAGTTGTCGTCGGTGAGTACCATCGTCGCGGCTTCCTTGGTCACCTCCGTGCCGCTGCGCCCCATGGCGACGCCGATGTCGGCCTTGCGCAGCGCCGGGGCGTCGTTCACCCCGTCACCCGTCATCGCGACCACGTCGCCCCGCGCCTGGAGCGCCCGCACGATACGGATCTTGTGGGCGGGTGAGACCCGGGCGACGACGCCGGTGTCGTCGAGGCGGCGCGCGAGTTCGCCGTCGTCGTCGATCCGGTCCAGCTCGTCGCCGGTGACGGCACCGCCGGGGATGCCCAGTTCGCCGGCGATGGCCGCGGCCGTCACCGCGTGGTCCCCGGTGATCATGCGGACCCGGATGCCCGCGTCCCGGCACTCGGCGATGGCCTGCTTCGCCTCCGGACGCGGCGGGTCGACGATGCCCACCAGGGCCGTCAGCACGAGCCGGTCGAGCAGGTCCACGAGATGTCCGGCCGCCTGCACCTCCTCGGCCCGGAAGTCCTTCATGCCCACGGCGAGCACCCGGAGGCCCTGTTCGGCCAGGGCCGCGTTCGCCCGGTCGTAGCGCTCGCGCTCCGCCTCGTCCAGCGGCACGACACCGTCGTCGCCGCAATAGCGGTCGGCCCGGGCGGCCAGCACGTCCGGGGCGCCCTTCACGAAGCAGCGCACCACCGCGCGGCCCTCGTCGTCCGTCCAGTGGTGGAACGTCGCCATGAACTTGTGGTCGGAGTCGAACGGGATCTCGCGCGTCCGGGGCCGGTCGGAGCGCAGCGCGCAGACGTCGACACCGCCCTTCTCCGCCAGCACCACCAGCGCACCCTCGGTGGGATCGCCCACGACGTCCCCGTCCCGCAGCTCCGCGTCCGAGCACAGGGCCATGGCGATCAGCGCCTCGTCGACCGCCGGGGGCAGCGGCTGCCCGTCGGTCGTCCTGATCCGTCCGTCCGTCGAGTAGCCCTCGCCCGAGACCGTGAACCTGCGGTCCGCGAACCTCATCTCCCGCGCCGTCATCTGATTGAGCGTCAGGGTTCCGGTCTTGTCGGTGCAGATCTGCGAGGTGCTGCCCAGTGTCTCGACCGAGGCGAGCCGCTTGACCACCGCGCCGCGCGCCGCCATCCGGCCGGTGCCCATCGCGAGGGTGAAGGCGACGACCGCGGGCAGCCCTTCCGGGATGGCGGCGACCGCGAGCGAGACGGCACTGATGAACAGATCGCCGAAGTCCTGGCCGCGGGCGAGTCCCAGGACGAAGACGACCACGATGACCGCGCCCGCGATGAGGGCGAGCGTGCGGCCGAGGGCCGCGATCTGCCGCTGCAGCGGGGTCGGTTCCGGCTCCGCCTCGTGCAGCATGTGGGCGATCCGGCCGGTCTCGGTGTGCATCCCGGTCGCGGTGACCAGGACCTCACCGCGGCCCCGCGTGACCGTCGTGTTCATGAACACGGCCGTCGCGCGGTCGCCGAGCGCCGCCTTCGGGGCCACCTCGGCATCCGCCGACTTCGGCACCGACTGTGCCTCGCCGGTGAGCGAGGACTCCTGGATCTCCAGCGCCGTGGCCGACAGTAGCCGGCCGTCCGCCGGCACCCGGTCCCCGGCCTCCAGTACCACGACGTCCCCGGGCACGAGCTCGACGGCGTCCAGCCGCGACAGGCCCCCGTCCCGCCGTACGGCCGCCGTGGTGACGAGCATCTTCTTGAGCGCTTCCAGCGAGGCCTCGGCGCGCGACTCCTGCACGAAGCCGATGGTCGCGTTGAGCAGCACCACCAGGGCGATGACGACCGGGGTCTCCCACTCCCCGGTCACCACCAGGCTGACCACGGCGGCGACCAGGAGGATCACGATCAGCAGATCCTGGAACTGCCGGAGGAAGGCGCGCCACCGCGGCTCACGCGGCGGCTCCGCCAGCCGGTTGGCGCCGTACCGCTCCCGCCGCCGGGACGCCTCCGCCGGGGAGAGCCCGGCGGCCGGCTCCACTTCGAGGTGCCGCAGGGCCTCGGCGGCAGGGAGGGCGTACCAGG
>NZ_NEUB01000528.1 GCF_002910825.1 Streptomyces sp. SM1
CGCCACCCGACCCTGCCGCGCCCGCGGCAACAGCGCCACCAGCGGCTCGCGCACCAGCAGCCACAGTCCCACCAGCGCCCAGGCGATGAGCACATCGACCGTGAACACACCCAGGAAGGCGTGCGTCACATCGCCGAACTCCATCGCCGCCGACTGGACACTCGCCGCGTAATAGGTCATGTCGGGAGCGAAACTGCCCGCGATCAGTACGGAGGGGACCAGGGCGCCCCGGCCGCTCCCGTCGGTGCGCACGGCCGGCAGAACCGCCGCCGCGTGGCTCAGCGTGAACGGCAAGTCGACTCCTCGCGGCAGGCCTTGACCGGGCCACCGGGACCCTTCGATCGGAAGGTCCCAGTGTGCGGGACCCCGATCATGGACCGGTCGCAGCGTGAACGTGGCCAACCGGTGAATATCGGTCATGAACGGGTGTCCGCGCAAAGGAAGTTGTCGTAGGGTCGCGAGGGCCGTCGTGCCGGGCGGCCCCTACAGGGCAACCGGCGGGGCGGGAAGAACGTCACAGCCACAGCGGGGCGGACACGGCACGCGTTGACGGGCGCCACAGCGCCCACGGGAGGGGTTCACTCTATGGCGGCGCATTTCGGCAGGAGGCTGCGCAAGGGAGCGGCCACCACCGCCGTGGCCGCGGCGGCGGTGGCGGCCCTGTCCGCCTCGCAGGCCCCGGGTGCCACCCTTGACGACCAGGGCAGACAGTCCGCCTCCGACGCCACGCCCCCGCCCGGGGAGACCGCCGACGGCGGCAGCGCGACCGGCAACTCGCCGTACTACACGGACCTGCCCCCGCTCAACAGCCCCAACCCGTCCCCGAGCTCGGGGACGGGCCCGGTCGGCACGGGCGAGGCCGAGGCGGGCATACCCGCGACCGTCCTCGACGCCTACAAGCGGGCCGAAGCCGCGCTGCGCGAGAAGAAGCCCGGCTGCAACCTCCCCTGGCAACTCCTGGCCGCCATCGGCAAGGTGGAATCCGGTCAGGCCCGTGGCGGGCGCGTCGACGCCGACGGCACCACGCTCTCCCCGATCCTCGGCCCCCAGCTCGACGGCAACGGCTTCGCCCTCATCAGGGACACCGACGACGGTGCCTACGACGGCAACAGCGCCTACGACCAGGCCGTCGGACCCATGCAGTTCATCCCCTCCACCTGGGACTGGGCGGGCCGCGACGGCAACGCCGACGGTCGCGAGGACCCGAACAACATCTACGACGCCGCCCTTTCCGCCGGCCACTACCTGTGCCGCTTCGACTGGGACCTGTCCGACCGCCGGGACCTCAGGAAGGCGATCCTCAGCTACAACAACTCGACGGACTACCTGAACACCGTCCTGTCGTGGCTGGAGTACTACCGCGAGGGCACCCACGAGGTCCCGGACGGCACCGGCGCCCTGCCCGGGGACCGCAGCGACGGCACGACGCCCCGTCCCACGCCCACCCCGACGACACCGGTCACCCCGTCGCCGCCCAGCCCCACCCCCGACAGGCCGGGCGGCTCCAGCCCGAGCCCGAAGCCGCCCGGCTCCGTACCCCCGACCACTCCGAAGCCCACCACCCCCGCGCCCACCACGCCTCCCACCCCCACCGACACGGTGGACCACCTGGAGGACGCGGGCACCGCGACGCTCACCGCGATGGCGGGCGACACCTTCACCCAGAGGATCAGTGCCCGCGCGGAGACGGACGCCGGCAAGGCGGTGGCCAGGGTGCGGATCCGCTTCAGCGTCTACGGCGCCACCGACGCCACGTTCGCCGGCGGTGAGAGCGTGGCCACCGTCCTCACCGGCAGTTCCGGTGTCGCCGTGGCGCCCGCGCTCCAAGCCGGGGAGAAGACCGGCGTGTTCGCCGTCCGGGCCGTCGTCGTGGGCCGCGACGTACCCGGCGTCGCCTACCGGGCGACGGTCACCCGACGCGCCGCCGACACCCTCGTCCGCACCGGTGAAACGGCCCTGGTCTGCACCCCGGGCGGCACGTTCGCCGAAGCGGTCGAGCTGAAGGCCACCTACGGCGGTGCGGTCGCCGACAAGGTCGCCGCCACCGCCACGCTCGTCAGGTCCGCCGACGACCCGGCCGAGAACGACAAGGGCCCCTACTTCAAGAACGCCGACGACGAGGCGGTCCGTACGCTCGACGGTCTCCAGACCGACGCGGACGGTCTGCTGAGGCTGCCGCAGCTCTACGCCGACGACACCACCGGCACGTTCCTGCTCCGCGTCACCACCGCCGGCGGAGCGACCCTCACGGTCGAACTGACCGTGGCGCCGGCCGAGACCGAGTCGCCGGCCGAGACCGAGCCGCCGGCCGAGACCGA
>NZ_NEUB01000529.1 GCF_002910825.1 Streptomyces sp. SM1
ACGAGCAGGGTGCGGCGCGCCTCGTCCGACAGCATCTCCAGCCGGCTCAGCACCAGGGCGCGCAGCGACGTCGGCACCGGCAGCGGCTCGCCCGGACGGGGCCGGGCGGGGCTCTCCGCGAGGGCGCGGCCCAGCTCCAGCGCGAACAGCGGATTGCCGGCGCTGGTGCGGTGGATGTCGCGGACCGTGGAGCGGGACAGACCCGTGTAGCCGCGGTGGTCCAGCAGCGCGGACACCTGGGTGCGGGAGAACGGGCCCAGCCGCACCGCGACGGTGTCCGCCGGGCAGGCGCGCAGATGACGGTCGTACTCCTCGCCGTCCGTACGCACCGCGCACAGCATCCGCACCGGGCTGTCGCCGAGCCGCCGGGCGGCGAATCCGAGCAGCTCGGCGCTGGCCGGGTCCAGCCACTGCAGGTCGTCGGCGACGACCAGGACCGGCCCCTCGGCGGCCAGCGCGCGCAGCGTGGACAGCACGGCGAGCCGCAGCGCGAGCCCGTCCCGCTGGAGCGTGGACTCGCCGCGCCCGGTGAGCGCCGACTCCAGGGCGGTGCGCTGGGCGGCGGGCAGCCGGGGGGCCACCTCGTCGAGGACCAGACCGAACAGATCGGCCAGCGCCAGGAACGGAAGATGCGATTCGGACTCCGTGGCCGAGCAGCGCAACACCGTCCGCGCCGCCCCGGCGTTTTCCGCCGCGAGTGCCCGCAGCACGGTGGACTTTCCTATTCCGGCGGGGCCGTGGAGCAGCACGCTGCCCCCTCGGGCGAGCTGCTCCCGCGCGTCGGAGATCAGCCCCTCTCTGCCGATGACCAGGTCGGGGCGGTACCTGGCAGACTCCTGGAAGTCCCGTCGCACGGTCACCGCTCCCCTCCGTGTGGCGTGTCCTGGCCAATATTAGGCAACAGGCTCCTTAATTCCGGTCGGACGGTGTAGTGAGCCAAATTACAGCGAGCGCGGCAACCGTAAATCCAAAGTTGTACCGGTGGTAATGCCGGTTCCGGTTAATCGTCGCAAACCTACGGCAACCACCCCGCCCGGCGGGCCGCGACCACCGCCTCGCCCCGGGTCCGTACCCCCAGTTTCCGCAGCGCGGAGCGCAGATACGCCTTGACCGTCTCGGCCGTCACCCCCAGCCTCCCCCACTGCCTGAAGGGCGTGGGGGGGACCCC
>NZ_NEUB01000530.1 GCF_002910825.1 Streptomyces sp. SM1
CCGATCCCGAACGGCTGCTGCGCGCCTTCCTCGACGCCGTCGCCGACACCCTCCCCCGCTCCCCCGCCGCCCGTCTCGTGACCGGCACCGCGGCCTTCGCGGTGCCGGAGCCGCAGCGGCTGCCCGGACTGCGGACCTGGGCCGCCGACATCGCCGCGGGCCACGACGCGGGCGTACGGCTGTCGCTGCGGATCGAGGTGAGCGGGTTGACGGACGGGGCGGACGAGGTGTCCGACGACGCGTCCGGCACCCTCCTCGCCGGCCTGTCCCACGGCGCGGACGCCTCGTTCCGGGCCGTCCTGCAGTTGCACGCGGTGAGCGATCCCGCCCTCGTCGCGGACGCCGCCGACGTGTGGTCCGGGAACGCGGACACGGCCTTCGACTCCTCCGCGCGGATGACCGCCCTGCTCGCGCTGCGCCGCGCGGCGCGGGCCTGGACGCCCCTGGCCCCCCTGCTGTCGTCGACCGTGCCGGACGCGGTCGACCTCGCGGAGGAGGAGGTCACCGACCTCCTCGGCGAAGGCGGCCGGGCACTCGCCGGCTCGGGCGTCGACGTGCACTGGCCCAAGGACCTCGTCCGCGAGTTCACCCTCCGCGCGGAGGTCGGTCCCGCCGACGACGACCGGCCCGTGTCCACGGGGGCCGGCTTCGCGCAGGGACCCTCCGTCCTGTCCGCCGGCGCACTGCTCGCCTTCGACTGGTCGTTCGCACTGGGTGACCGTAGCCTGACGCGCGACGAGCTGGACCGGCTGGCCGAGCTGAACCGCCCCCTCGTCCGGCTGCACGACCAGTGGGTCCTGATCGACCCCCGGGAACTGGCCCGGGCCCGTGAGCACCAGAACCGGCGGATCACCCCGCTGGACGCGCTCGGCGCGGCCCTCACGGGCTCCGTGGAGGCCGGCGGAACCCGGATCGAGGTGCGGCCGACCGGGTGGCTGGCGGCACTGCGGGACCGGCTCGCGGACCCCGAGGCGCAGGAACCGGTGGCACAGCCCGCCGCCCTCGCCGCCACCCTCCGGGACTACCAGCGGCGCGGCCTGAACTGGCTGGCCCGGATGACCTCCCTGGGCCTGGGCTGCTGTCTCGCCGACGACATGGGCCTGGGCAAGACCATCACCCTGATCGCGCTGCATCTGCACCGCCAGAGCGACCCCGCTTCCGCGGGACCCGCCCTCGTGGTCTGCCCGACCTCGCTGATGGGCAACTGGCAGCGCGAGATCGAGCGGTTCGCGCCCGGCACCGCCGTGCGCCGCTTCCACGGCGCCCGGCGGGCGCTGGACGGTCTCGACGACGGCGAGGTGGTGCTCACCACGTACGGCACCATGCGGATGGACGCCGCCCGGCTGGCCGGGGTCCCCTGGGGCATGGTCGTCACCGACGAGGCGCAGCACGTGAAGAACCCGTACTCGTCGACGGCCCGGCAGCTGCGTTCCATCGGGGCACGCGCGCGCGTGGCCCTCACCGGCACACCGGTGGAGAACAACCTGTCGGAACTGTGGGCGATCCTCGACTGGACGACACCCGGACTGCTGGGCCGGCTCGGCACCTTCCGTACGCGGTACGCGGACGCCGTCGAGAGCGGACAGGATCCCGCCGCCGCGGACCGGCTGGCCCGGCTGGTGCGCCCGTTCCTGCTGCGCCGCCGCAAGTCGGACCCGGGGATCGCGCCCGAGCTGCCGCCGAAGACGGAGACCGATCACGCCGTTTCGCTCACCCAGGAGCAGACGGCGCTGTACGAGGCCGTGGTGCGCGAGGCACTGGCCGGGATCGCCGGCGCCGACAGCATGGCGCGCCGCGGCATGATCGTGAAGCTGCTCACCGGCCTGAAGCAGATCTGCAACCATCCGGCGCAGTTCCTCAAGGAGGAGCGGCCGGTGGTCGCCGGGCGCTCCGGGAAGCTGGAGCTGCTGGACGAGCTCCTCGACACGGTCCTCGCCGAGGAAGCCGGTGTGCTGGTGTTCACGCAGTACGTGCGGATGGCCCGGCTGCTGGAACGGCACCTGGCCGCGCGGGGCGTGCCGACCCAGTTCCTGCACGGCGGCACGCCGGTCGCCGCGCGCGAGGCGATGGTGCGCCGCTTCCAGGACGGCGAGGTGCCGGTGTTCCTGCTGTCGCTGAAGGCGGCGGGCACCGGGCTGAATCTCACCCGCGCGGAGCACGTCGTGCACTACGACCGCTGGTGGAACCCCGCCGTCGAGGCGCAGGCGACGGACCGGGCGTACCGCATCGGTCAGACCCGGCCGGTGCAGGTGCACCGGATCATCGCCGAGGGGACCGTCGAGGACCGCATCGCCGAGCTGCTGGTGCGCAAGCGGGAGCTGGCCGACGCCGTGCTCGGCTCCGGCGAGGCGGCGCTCACCGAACTGACGGACGCCGAGCTGGCGGATCTGGTCGCACTGCGAGGGGGAACACGATGAACTCGTACGACGGTGACGAGACCGGCGGGGAATTCACCTTCGCCGCGCTGCCGCCCGCCGCGGGCCGTGGTTTCGCGCAGACCTGGTGGGGCCGGGCCTGGCTGGACGCGCTGGAGGGCACGGCCCTGGACTCCGGGCAGCTCAAGGCGGGCCGCCGGCTCGCCCGCGCGGGAGCGGTCGGAGCGGTGTCGGTGCGGCCCGGCCGCATCACGGCGGTCGTACAGGACCGGGACCGAACGGCGCACCGCGCGGACGTCCTGTTGCAGGAGCTGTCCGCGGAGCAGTGGCACCGGTTCCTGGCCATGGCCGTGGAGCGGGCCGGGCATGTGGCGGCGCTGCTCGACCGGGAGATGCCCACGCATCTCGTCGAGGACGCCGGGTCGGCCGGCATCGAACTCCTGCCGGGCCTCGGCGATCTCGAACCGGAGTGCGACTGCGGGGCATGGGACCACTGCGGTCACACCGCGGCGCTGTGCTACCAGCTGGCCCGGCTGCTGGACCAGGACCCGTTCGTCCTGCTGCTCATGCGGGGGCGGGGTGAGAACGCCCTCCTGGAGGCACTCCGCACGCGCGGTGACGCGTCCGCCGGACAGCCCGCGCGGGGTGTGGAGGGCGTGGACGCCGCCGAGGCGTACGCGGCCGGGGACATCCTGCCGTCGCTTCCCGGCGCCCCGGCGCTTCCCGCGGAGCCCGGGGTCCCGCCGTCGCTCGGCACGGAGGAGGGTCCGCCCGAGGGCATCGATCCGTCCGCGCTGGAGTTCCTGGCCGCCCGGACCGCCGTGCGGGCCCAACGGCTGCTGGCGGAGGCGCTGCGGGAGGCTCCGCGGGCGCGTGCCGGGGAGCCGGAGACGACGGTGTCCCGGGACGCCGTCCGACTGGCCGCCGGTGAGCCCTCCCGCGCGGTGACGGACCGGCTCGCCGAAGGGTCGGGCCGCGGCCGGGACGGACTGGCCGTGGCGGTACGGGCCTGGCGGCACGGCGGTGCGGCGGCGCTCGCCGTGCTCGACGAGGAGTGGACGGTGCGCGGGGAAGGCCTCGCACGCGCGCGTGCCGCCCTGGAAAGCGCCTGGGACGAGGACGAACGGCCGGTGCTCCGGGCCCGGGCCAACCGCTGGACGGTCGTCGACGCGCCCGTGCAGCTGCGGCTGAGCCGCGACGGGCGCTGGTGGCCCTACCGGAAGGAGCGCGGCCGCTGGGTTCCGGCGGGCGGCCCGGCCCAGGACCCGGCCACCGCTCTCGCCTCGGCGGAGCGCACCCGCGCGGAGTGACGCTCCCGCCGTCCCCGGTCACTGCGGTGCGGCGGTCAGGGCAGTCCGGCTTCCGCCAGGGACGGCAGGAGTGACTCCAGGCCGCTCGGAAGGTCGCTGGGCACGCCGCTCGGCAGTTCGGTGGGGAAGCCCGAGGGCAGCTCGGTCGGGAGACCGGAGGGGAAGCCCGAGGGCAGCTCGGTGGGAAGGCCGGAGGGCAGGAGATCCGAGGGCAGCTCGGTCGGGAAGCCGGAGGGCAGCCCGCTGGGGAGGCCGCCGGGGCCCGTGCTCGTCTCGCCGGGCTCCCTGTCCGGCGCGTCGTCGCCGTCCGAGGCCGTGAGCACGATGAGGGAGACGGCCGCGACGGCCACGATCACGGCGAGCAGGATCAGCAGCAGCCTGCGTCCGCCGGGGCCGCGTCCGGGGCCGCCGCCGTGGTCTCCGGGCGGCGGGGGCGGGGGCGAGGGAGGTGACGGCGTTCGTGTGCCCGGTGAGACGGTCGCCCTGGA
>NZ_NEUB01000531.1 GCF_002910825.1 Streptomyces sp. SM1
ACGCGGGCGGCGCGGCGTGGGACGAGCCCGACACAGCGCTGCTGAGACGGCTCCTGGACGCCCTGGAGGCACTGTGATCCGCGCGCGCCGGCAGCGTGCCGAAAGGAGACTGCTCATGGCCGTCGAGACCGACGTGCTGGACGAACTGCGCCGGCTCCGCACCCGCATACCCCGGCTGGCCGGCACCCTCGCGGCCACCGTCGACGGGCTCGTCCTCGCCCAGGACGCGGCGGACACCGAACCGGAAGGGCTGGCCGCGCTCACCGCCGCCGCGCTGGGTGTCGCGTACCGGATGACGGACGCCGCCGCCCGGGGCGAGTTCCGCGAACTCCTGGTACGCGGCAGCCAGGGCTACATCGCCACCTACGCGGCCGGCACCACCGCCGTCCTCACCCTCCTCGCCGACGACCGGGTCAACGTGGGCCGGCTGCACCTCGAGGGTCGGCGCAGCGGCGCCCGGATCGCGGAACTGGTGGACACCCACATCGGCCAGGGGGCGGGGCGGCACGCCGACCGGATCGTGACCCGCGAGATCCCCGCACGGACGCAGGACCCGGGCCGGCCCATCGGAACCCTTCCGGTGCGGACCCCGCAGCTGCCCCCGCACCGGCCCCGGACCCAGCCCGGCGGCTGACCCCCGACCTCTCTCCCCGGCCGGACGCCCGCGCGTCACCCGGCGACCGGCCCGAACAGCCCATTCATGACGGAAAGGACACACGCCCATGGCCAACACCGAGACCTCCCTCAAGGAATGCCTCGCCTCCATCGACGGCGCGACGGCAGCCGCACTCGTCGACTACACCAGCGGCATGGCCCTCGGCACCCTGGGCGGCGGCAAGGACTTCAACCTGGAGGTCGCCGCCGCCGGCAACACCGACGTCGTACGGTCCAAGCTGCGCACCATGGAACACCTGGGGCTGAACGAGGAGATCGAGGACATCCTCATCACCCTGAACAGCCAGTACCACCTGATCCGCCTGCTCAAGGGCCGCGGCGGCAACGGCCTCTTCCTGTACCTGGTCCTCGACGGGGCCCGGGCCAACCTCGCCATGGCGCGCCACCAGCTGCGCCGCATCGAGTCGGACCTGGAGGTCTGAGCCGGTCCGGGGGCCCCGCGCGCCCGGACGGCGCGCGGAGCCCCCGGACGGCGCGCGGAGCCCCCGGACCGCCGGTGTCAGGCCGCCTCGGGCAGCCAGAGGTCGGGGCCGAAGACCTCGTAGTGGACGGACCGGGCCGGGATCCCGGCGGCGAGCAGATCGCCGCGTACCGCGCGCATGAACGGCAGCGGGCCGCACAGGTACACCGTCGCGTCCGCCGGGATGTCGATGCCCTCGAGGCTCATCAGACCGTCGCGGACGCCGGGCTCCTCGGAGCCGGGACGCTCGTACCAGAACACCGCCTCCGCGTCGGGCAGCCCGTTCACCGTCTCGCGGGTCTCGGCACGCAGGGCGTGCTCGGCGGGCGAGCCGTCGGCGTGCAGCACGAGTACCCGCCGGGTGGAGCCGGTGGCCCGCAGGCGGGCGAGCATGCCGAGCATCGGGGTGCAGCCGATACCGGCCGAGGCCAGGATCAGGGGGGTGTCCGCCTCGTCGAGCGCGACATCGCCGGCCGGCACGGAGAGGGTGAGCTCGTCGCCCGTGCCGACCTGTTCGAACAGCAGGTTGGACACCTCGCCGTCCGGGGCGCCCTCCGCTCCTCCGACCCGCTTGACGGTGAGACGGCGCACCTCGTCACCCGGGTCGGAGGACAGGCTGTACTGGCGGAGCTGGTGCACACCGTCGGGCATGCGCAGCTTCACGCTGACGTACTGGCCCGCCCGGGCCGGCGGCGCGGGCCTGCCGTCGGCGGGGCACAGCAGGAACGACACCACGTCGTCCGTCTCCTCGTGGCGCTCCACGACCGTCCAGGGCCGCCAGATGTCGCCCGGCTCGACACCGGCCTCGTGGTACAGCCGGGCCTCCCGCGCGATGAGCGCGCCGGCCATCAGCCAGTACACCTCGTCCCAGGCGGCCGCCACATCCGGGGTCACCGCGTCGCCCAGCACCTCGGCGATCGCGCCGAACAGGTACTTGTGCACGATCGTGTACTGGTCGTCGGTGATCCCGACCGCGACGTGCTTGTGGGCGATCCGGGCCAGCAGGGCGTCCGGCCGGCTGTCCGGGTCGGCGAGCAGCGCCTGGGCGAAACCGGCTATGGACCCGGCGAGAGCCCGGCGCTGGGCCCCGCTGGCCTGGTTGCCCCGGTTGAACAGGCCGTCCAGCAACTCCGGCCGGTCGCGGAACATCGCGCCGTAGAAACGCGTGGTGATCTCATCGAGCGCCCCGGCCACGGCGGGCAGGGTGGCCCGCAGTACTGCGGTGGACTCTTCGGACAGCATGAGGTCTCCCAAAAGCGCTACGGGACAAGGGCGTTGGACCGCGGATCCGGACCGGCGGCAGAACCTGTATAGCAATCCGGCACACCTGTTCCCCGGGGTAACGGGGCCCCCGGCCGCGATCGGGGACCGTCGTCCCACCGGACGGGGACCTCCGGCCCCGACCGGCCCCCACCATCAGGGCCGAACGGCCCCCCGCCCAGGGACGGCCGGCGGTCGCCGGGGCGGCGGGAGGGTGATCTCCGGCCGGCGGGACGACGGTCACCGCCTGGCGGGGTGGTGGGACGGTCGGAGGGCGGTCCGCTGGGACAGCCGACCGGCGGTCCCCGGGCAGGCG
>NZ_NEUB01000532.1 GCF_002910825.1 Streptomyces sp. SM1
CGGTTCCGGGCCGGATGAGCGCGGCCAGCAGCGGGGTGCGCGCATCCGTGCCGGTCACCTCCGGCCACCAGTCGAGCCGGCCGAACACGGCGTCCCCGGTGGCCAGCAGCGAGCCCCAGCGGTCGGTGCCGGCACCGTCCACGACCAGACCGTGCCCGTCGTCCGCGTCCCCCTGCCGGGGTGGCCGCAGCCGGTGGTCCACCACGGCCGCGAGCGCGTCGGTCATCCGCAGCAGCACCAGCCGGACCGACGGGGGAACCGCCAGGCCCGCGGCGTCCGCCTCGGCCAGCGCGGCCAGGCCGAGCTCCAGCACCAGTCCGTGGTACTCGGTGGCCAGCTCGCGGTTGAGGCCGGAGCCGAAGGTGTTGAGCCGCAGCTGCCGCTCCAGCGTCCGAAGCGCCTCGGCCCGCCAGCGCGCCGAGGCGGGGAACCACCCGAACGCGCAGGCCCCGGCCAGCTGACCGGCGGCCTCGGCGACGACGTGGTTGTTCGCCGACGACCCCCGGCTGGGAAAGGCGGCCAGCCAGCGCTGGTGGTGCCAGATCTGGTTCCGCGCCACCGGGTTGCCCTCGAACAGCGCGGCCGCGCCCGGCCAGCCGTCGAGCAGCCGGCGGATCCACACCCAGGAGAGCAGCCGGATCCCCAGCTCGATGCCGCTGGTCCAGTGCACCCCGCGCAGCGGCCCGTTGGCCGCCCACCACGACCGCAGGTGCTCGGCCACCCGCTCGGCGTACCGCTCGTCCCCGGTGACCGCGTAGGCGGCGGCGAGCACGGTCAGGTACTGGTGCCGGGACGGCTCCCAGATCTGCTTGATGTCCCCGACCGCGTCCTCGTCCCGGTACGGCACGTCGAAGGCGTAGCCGCCCGGCGCCCGGCGCCCGGTCTTCGGGTCGTACCACCAGTCCGGGTCGGACAGGTCGTCGCGCTCCACCCCGAAGAACCCGCCGTGCCCGGCCAGCAGCCGGTCCGCCTCGGCGACGAGACGCTTCACGGCGTCCGGCGGGACCGCCGCGACCGCCCCCGGGGGCAGTACGGCGGTGAACCGGGCACCGGTCACGTCCGGGCAGTCCGGCGGCGGCACCGACCGCCACCGCCGCCTGCGCACCGTGTCGCCCACCCGGCCGCCGACCTCCCGCGGCCCCATCCGCGACAGCCGGCGCAGGTACCAGCCCGGACTCCCCGAGCTCACAGTCATCGCGCCCCCGCCAGCGTCACGGGCGCACCCCCGGCGAGCCCGGCCCGCACCGCGAGGGTGGCCGCCGTGGTGGCGACCAGCGACTCCAGCGGCACGGGCATCGGCCCGCCGGTCCGGACTGCCTTGACGAACGCGGCCAGTTCGGCCGACTGGCCCTTGTCCCGGGCCTTGGGCAGCCGCGAACTGACCCACCGCTTGCGGCCGTCGTAGACCGAGGCACGGACGAAGTCGTCCAGGCGCAGCGCGCGGCCGTCGGCGACCAGGTCCAGGGTCTCCTTGGGGAAACCGGCCGGGCCCGTGGTGACGTAACCGATGGTGGCCGTGGACCCGTCCGGGTAGCGCAGTACGACCTGGAGGTCCTCGTTGCCGGGTGTGGTGAGCGCGTACACCGAGACCGGGTCGGCCCCGAGCAGCCAGCTCGCGGTGTCGATGAAGTGCCCGCCCTCGCCCGCGAACCGGGAGCCCTCGGTGCCCTGCTGGAGATACCAGCTGCCGTGGTCGAGGCGGCCCGCGTTGACCAGGTGGCGGACGTGTCCCGGACCGGTCCGGGGGCCGAACCGCTCCGCGGCCTCCCGAAGCAGCGGTGCGAACCGGCGGTTGAAGCCCACCTGGAGCCGGTCGTTGCCGGACTCCTCCACCGCCGTAAGCACACCGGCCAGTTCGTCCCCGGTGAGCGCCAGCGGCTTCTCCACGAACACCGCCTTGCCGGCCAGCAGCGCCTTCCGGGTCAGTTCGGCGTGCGAGCTGTGGCGGGTGACCACGAACACCGCGTCGACGGCCGGGTCGCCGAGCACGGCGTCGAGGTCGGTGGTCGCCCCGGCGAAACCGAACTTCCGCTGCGCGTTGGCCGCGGACAGCGCCGTCGTGGTGACGACCGTGGACAGCTCGACCCCGTCGCGCCGTGTCAGGTGCGGCAGCAGCATCGATGTCGCGTAGTTGCCCGCGCCGACGAACGCCAGCCGCACCGGCGTCCTCGCGGCCCGGACCGGGGCGGACGCCGTCGCGTCGCGCCGCACGGCGGGCACGGCGGGCACGGCGGGCACGTCCACCGAGGGTGCCTCCGCCGCCTCCACCTCCTGTTCCGGGTACCGGAACAGCACGGCCACGGCCTTCAGACCGCCGTCCTTCAGACCGCGGTACGTCTCCACGGCGTCGGCGAAGTCGGCCGTGTGGGAGACCAGCGGCTCCACGTCGACACGGCCCCGGGCGGCGAGATCCAGGAAGCACGCCAGGTTGCGCCGCTCGGTCCAGCGCACGTAGCCGATCGGGTAGTCCCGGCCCTCCAGCTCGTACTCCGGGTCGTACCGCCCGGGGCCGTACGACCGGGAGAACCGGACGTCGAGCTCCTTCTCGTAGTACGCGTTCCACGGCAGGTCCAGGCGGCACTTGCCGATGTCGACCACCCGCCCGCGGTCCCGGCACAGCCGGGCGGCCAGCTCGACGGGCTGGTTGCTGTCCCCGCCGGCGGCCAGATACACCTGGTCCACCCCCAGGCCGCCGGTGAGTTCGGCGACGGCCTGCTCCACCGCGGAGGACGCGGGATCGCCGCAGGCCGCCGCGCCCAGCCGCCCGGCGAGCTCGCAGCGCACCGGATCGGGGTCGACGCCGACGACCCGGACCCCCGAGGCGTCCAGCAGCTGCACCACCAGCTGCCCGATCAGCCCGAGCCCGATGACCAGCGCCACGTCACCGAGCTGTGGCTCGCCGCGGCGGACACCCTGCATCGCGATCGACCCGACGGTCCCGAAGGCCGCGTGCTGCGGCGCGAGACCGTCCGGCACCGGGGCATAGAGGTTCTTCGGAACCCAGTTCAACTCGGCGTGCAGCGCGTGCTCGTTGCCGGCACAGGCCACCAGGTCACCGACCGTCACGTCGTCGATCCCGGCGCCGACCTGCTCGACCACCCCGCACAGCGAATAGCCCAGCGGCGTGTAGGAGTCCAGTTTGCCCATCACCTTGCGGTAGGTGGCGGGCACCCCGTTGGTGGCCACGCTCTGCACCACCTTCGCCACCTGGTCCGGCCGGGAACGCGCCTTGCCCAGCATCGACATGCCGGCCTCGGACACCTTCATCAGCTCGGTCCCGGTCGAGATCAGCGAGTAGGAGCTGCGGACCAGCACACCGCCCGGCTTGCACCCCGGCACCGGCACGTCGAGCAGGGCCAGTTCGCCGGTCTTGTAGTTCTGTACGACCTGTTTCACCGAAGTCCTCATGTTCTCTACGCCGTCGGAGGGTTCTGGCCGGACCCGGAGGTCGCGCCGCGGTACCAGTACTCGAGGGTCAGCACGTGCCACAGATGCTTGGAGAAGTCCTGCTGCCCGGCGGCGTCCTCGGCGACGAGCCGCTGCAGCGCGTCGCGGCGCAGGAACCCGGAACGGACGAGCTCGCCGTCGTTGACCACCTCGCGCACCAGCGGGGCCAGATCCCGGCTCATCCAGGCCCGCAGCGGGGCGCTGAACAGGCCCTTGGGCCGGTAGACGATCTCCCGGGGCAGGACCGAGGCGGCCGCCTCCTTGAGGACGGCCTTGCCCTGCCGCCGGACGATCTTGCGGTCGCCGGGCACCGCGAACGCCGCCTTCACCACCTCGACGTCCACGTACGGCACCCGCACCTCGGTCGACGCGGCCATGCTGGAGCGGTCCGTGTAGGCGAGGTTCAGGCCCGGCAGGAACATCCGGGCGTCGCCCAGGCACATACGGTTGACGAAGTCGTCGAGCTCGTTGTCCCCGTAGACGTCCGCGTGCTCGGTCAGCACGTCGTCGACCGCTCCGGCCAGGTCCGGATCGACCAGGCCGAGCAGTTCCTCCCGGTCGTACATGGTGTAGCTGCGCCGGAACGCGGTCTCCTCCGGCAGTTCGGCGAAGGAGAGGAACCGCTTCGCGAAGCGCACCGACCGGAACCCGCGGCGGGCCGTGGCGACCGGCAGCCGGTCCACCGCCCCCGACACCCCGCGCCGCAGCGGCCGCGGGACGCGCTGGTAGCGCAGCGCGAGCGTGTTGGCCAGGTGCTTGCGGTACCCGGCGAACAACTCGTCGGCGCCCATCCCCGACAGCATCACCTTGACCCCGGCCTCGCGGGCGGCCGAGCAGATCAGGAACGTGTTGATCGCGGCGGGGTCGCCGATCGGCTCGTCCAGGTGGTACGTCATCCGCGGCAGCAGATCGAGCACGTCCGGGGCGATCTCGATCTCGTGCAGGTCGACACCGAACCGCTCGGCCACCTGCCGGGCGTAGCGCAGGTCGTCCGGCATCGCCTCGAACCGGGCGTCCTCGGCGCGGAACCCGATCGTGTACGCGGAGATCCCGGGCCGGTCGCGCGCCGCCAGCGCGGTCAGGTAACTGGAGTCGAGACCGCCGGAGAGGAACGTCGCCACGGGTACGTCGGAGAGCAGGTGCAGCCGGGTCGACTCCTCGACGACGGCGGCGATGTCCGGCTGTTCGCCGGCCAGGGCACGGTCCCGGGCCTCGGCGGCGACATCCCTCAGGTTCCAGTAACGGCCCCGCTCCACCCGGCCGTCGGGCCGGCACCTCAGCCAGCTCCCCGGCGGCAGCTTCTCCGCCTCGCGGAACGCGCACCGTGAGTCCGGCACCCAGTAGTAGAGCAGCGAGGCCACCATCGCCGCGTGGTCCACCTCCAGCGACCCGCCGGTCGCCGCGGCCAGCGCCTTGAGCTCGGAGGCGAACACCAGCCCCTCGCCGCGCCGGAGCAGGAACAGCGGCTTGACGCCGAGCTGGTCGCGGGCCAGCACCAGCTCACCGGTCCGCTCGTCGAAGACCCCGAACGCGAACATGCCGCGCAGCCGGGGCAGACAGTCCGTGCCCCAGCGCCGCCAGGCCTCCAGCACCACTTCCGTGTCGGAGGTACCGCGGAAGCGCACTCCGGCGGCCGCCAGTTCGGCGCGCAGCTCGGGCGCGTTGTACAGCTCGCCGTTGTAGGTCAGGGCGAGGCCGCCCGAGACCATCGGCTGGGCGCCGGTTCCGGACAGGTCGATGATCGCCAGCCGGCGGTGCCCGAGGTGCACCTCGCCGTCACCGAGGCTGTGGCTGTACCGGCCCGCCCCGTCCGGACCGCGGTGGGCGAGGGTGTCGGTGAGCCGGTCGGTGACGGCCTTTCCGTCCGGCCATCGGTAGGTACCCGCTATGCCACACATGTGCTACCGCGCCTCCTGGTCGCTGTCCGGGACCCGCGCCGCCGGCATCGGCAGCCGTTCCGCCCACCGCGGACCGGCCCCGTTCCACCGGGCCGGGGACTCGCTCACGCCGCGCCGCGCGGTGTGCGGCCCGTCCCACAGCGTGCCGTCGGTCCGGTCACGCGGATCGGGGTCGATCAGCACCACACCGATCACCGCGACGCGCTGGTCCGCGAGCTGCCGCGCCACGGTGTGCAGCCACGCGGTGCTGCCGTGACCGGCACGCACGACGAG
>NZ_NEUB01000533.1 GCF_002910825.1 Streptomyces sp. SM1
GACGCCGGCGTGGGCGTCACCCTGCTCGAAGGCCGGCCGCGCCTGGGCGGGCTCGCCTTCTCCTTCCGGCGCGGCGACCTGACCGTCGACAACGGCCAGCACGTGTACCTGCGCTGCTGCACCGCCTACCGCTGGTTCCTCGACCGGATCGGCGGAGCGGCCCTGGCACCGCTGCAGGACCGCCTCGACGTACCCGTGGTCGACCTCGATCGCCCCGAGGGCCGGCGGCTCGGCAGACTGCGGCGCGACGCGCTGCCGGTCCCCCTCCACCTGGGACGCAGCCTCGCGACCTATCCCCATCTGCCGCTCGCCGACCGGGCCGCGGTGGGCCGGGCCGCACTCGCGCTGAAGGGGCTCGACCTCACCGATCCGGCTCTGGACGACCAGGACTTCGGCAGCTGGCTGGCCGCGCACGGCCAGTCGGCGCGGGCCGTCGAGGCCCTGTGGGACCTGGTCGGGGTCGCCACCCTCAACGCGGTCGCGGGTGAGACGTCCCTGGCGCTCGCCGCGATGGTGTTCAAAACCGGTCTGCTGTCCGACCCCTCGGCGGCCGACATCGGGTGGGCCCGGGTGCCGCTGGGCGACCTGCACGACCGGCTCGCCCGCGAGGCGCTCGACGCCGCGGGCGTGCGCACCGAGGTCCGGACACGGGTCACCTCGGTCTCCGCCGACGCCGACGGAGCGTGGCTGGTCCGGGGTCCCGGCGAGACCGTCCGGGCCGACGCGGTCGTTCTCGCCGTACCGCACCGCGAGGCGTACGACCTGCTGCCCGAGGGCGCGCTCGACGACCCCGGCCGGCTCCTCGGCATCGGTACCGCGCCCATCCTCAACGTTCACGTGGTCTACGACCGCCGCGTGCTCGCGCGCCCCTTCTTCGCGGCCCTCGGCACCCCCGTGCAGTGGGTCTTCGACCGCACCGACGCCTCCGGGCTGAAGCACGGCCAGTACCTGGCGCTGTCCCAGTCGGTCGCCCACGCCGACATCGACGAGCCGGTCGCCGCCCTGCGCGAGCGCTACCTGCCCGAACTGGAGCGCCTGCTGCCGCGTACGCGCGACGCGCGCGTCGAGGACTTCTTCGTCACCCGGGAGCGCACCGCCACGTTCGCTCCCGCCCCCGGCGTCGGACGCCTCAGGCCCGGCGCCCGCACCAAGGCACCCGGCCTGTACCTGGCCGGAGCGTGGACCGCCACCGGGTGGCCCGCGACCATGGAGGGCGCGGTCCGCAGCGGTGTCGGCGCGGCGGACGCCGCGCTGGACGCCCTCGGCCGGCCCCGCCCCCGCCACCTCTTCGCGATCGAGGAGGCGGCCTGATGCTGCAACGGAGCGGTGCGGCAGGCTTCCGCGCCCCCGGTACCGCAACAAGAGGAGAGACTGTGCCCCCTGTGCCCCCGGCCCCGCAGGCCGCTCGAAGGACCGCGGTGGACGTGACCGCGCTCCTGGAGCGCGGGCGGAACCTGGCCACGCCGGTACTGCGGGCGGCCGTCGACCGCCTGGCCCCTCCCATGGACACGGTCGCCGCCTACCACTTCGGCTGGATCGACGCCCAGGGCCGGCCCGCGGACGGTGACGGCGGCAAGGCCGTGCGCCCCGCGCTCGCCGTGCTGTCCGCCGAGGTCACCGGCGCCGCCCCGGAGACCGGCGTCCCCGGCGCGGTCGCCGTCGAACTGGTCCACAACTTCTCGCTGCTGCACGACGACCTGATGGACGGCGACGAACAACGCCGGCACCGCGACACCGTCTGGAAGGTGCACGGCCCCGCCCAGGCCATCCTGGTCGGCGACGCGCTGTTCGCCCTGGCCAACGAGGTGCTGCTGGAACTCGGCACCGTCGAGGCGGGGCGCGCCGCCCGCCGGCTGACCAGGGCGAGCCGCGCGCTCATCGACGGCCAGGCCCAGGACATCTCCTACGAGCACCGCGACCGCGTCAGCGTCGAGGAGTGCCTGGAGATGGAGGGCAACAAGACCGGCGCCCTGCTCGCCTGCGCCAGCTCCATCGGCGCGGTCCTCGGCGGCGCGGACGACCGCACCGCCGACGCGCTGGAGACGTACGGCCACCACCTCGGCCTCGCCTTCCAGGCCGTCGACGACCTCCTCGGCATCTGGGGCGACCCGGACGCCACCGGCAAACAGACCTGGAGCGACCTGCGCCAGCGCAAGAAGTCCCTCCCGGTCGTGGCCGCGCTCGCGGCGGACGGCCCCGCGTCCCGGCGGCTCGCCGAGATCCTCGCGGCCGACGCCAGGAGCAGCGACTTCGCGAACTTCTCCGAGGAGGAGTTCGCGGCCCGTGCCGCCCTCATCGAGGAGGCCGGCGGCCGCGAGTGGACCGCCGGCGAGGCACGCCGTCAGCACACCGTCGCCATCGAGGCCCTGGACGGCGTGGACATGCCCGACCGGGTGCGGGAGCGGTTCACGGCGCTCGCGGACTTCGTCGTCGTACGAAAGAGATGATCACTATCGGTCGAATAGCCCTCGCGTAGTCGCCGGCCGGTGCCAGGGAGAACGGCACCGGCCGACGGCGGACCCACAGCAGACGCACTCTTTGCAGAACTGCACGAAGGGGAAGCCATGACAGCGACGACCGACGGAAGCACCGGGGCGGCATGGCCGTCCCGCGTGACCGCGGCCAGCGAAAACGACACCGATATCCCCGAGGCGGCCGGGGTTCCCGACATCGCCGCCCACGCCCTGCGCCGCGCCACCGACTTCCTGCTGTCCCGGCAGGACGACCAGGGCTGGTGGAAGGGCGACCTCGAGACCAACGTCACGATGGACGCCGAGGACCTGCTGCTGCGTCAGTTCCTCGGCATCCGCGACGAGGAAACCACCCGCGCCGCCGCCCTGTTCATCCGCGGGGAGCAGCGCGAGGACGGCACCTGGGCCACCTTCTACGGGGGACCCGGCGACCTCTCCGCCACCATCGAGGCCTACGTCGCCCTGCGGCTGGCCGGCGACCCGCCGGACGCCCCCCACATGGCACGGGCCGCCGGCTGGATCCGCGAACGGGGCGGCATCGCCGCCGCCCGCGTCTTCACCCGGATCTGGCTGGCCCTGTTCGGCTGGTGGAAGTGGGAGGACCTGCCCGAACTCCCGCCCGAGCTGATCTGGTTCCCCTCCTGGGTGCCGCTCAACATCTACGACTTCGGCTGCTGGGCCCGGCAGACCATCGTGCCGCTGACGATCGTCTCCGCCAAGCGTCCGGTGCGCCCCGCCCCGTTCCCGCTGGACGAACTGCACACCGACCCGCACCACCCCAACCCCTCCCGGCCGTTCGCCCCGGCGAGGAGCTGGGACGGCGCCTTCCAGCGGCTGGACAAGGGCCTGCACGCCCTGCGCCGGGCCGTCCCGCGCCGGCTGCGCGCGGCGGCCATGAACACCGCCGCCCGCTGGATCATCGAGCGCCAGGAGAACGACGGCTGCTGGGGCGGTATCCAGCCCCCGGCCGTGTACTCCGTCATCGCCCTGCACCTGCTCGGCTACGACCTGAACCACCCGGTGATGCGCGCCGGCCTGGAGTCACTGGACCGGTTCGCCGTGTGGCGCGAGGACGGGGCCCGGATGATCGAGGCCTGCCAGTCCCCGGTGTGGGACACCTGCCTCGCCACCATCGCGCTGGCCGACGCCGGGCTGCCGGCCGACCACCCGCAACTGGTCAAGGCCGCCGACTGGATGCTCGGTGAGCAGATCGTGCGGCCCGGCGACTGGTCCGTACGCAGACCCCATCTCCCGCCCGGCGGCTGGGCGTTCGAGTTCCACAACGACAACTACCCCGACATCGACGACACCGCCGAGGTGGTCCTCGCGCTGCGCCGGGTCAAGCATCACGACCCCGAGCGGCTGGACAACGCGATCGGGCGCGGGGTCCGCTGGAACCTCGGCATGCAGTCGCGGAACGGCGCGTGGGGCGCCTTCGACGTCGACAACACCAGCCCCTTCCCCAACCGGCTGCCGTTCTGCGACTTCGGCGAGGTCATCGACCCGCCGTCGGCCGACGTCACCGCGCACGTCGTGGAGATGCTCGCCGTCGAGGGCCTCGCCCACGATCCGCGCACCCGGCGCGGCATCCAGTGGCTCCTCGCTGAACAGGAGCCCGACGGCTCGTGGTTCGGGCGCTGGGGCGTCAACTACCTCTACGGCACCGGCTCCGTGGTCCCCGCGCTGACCGCGGCCGGGTTCCCCGGTTCGCACCCGGCGATCCGGCGGGCGGTCGGCTGGCTGGAGAAGGTGCAGAACGACGACGGCGGCTGGGGCGAGGACCTGCGCTCCTACCGCGACGTCAGGGGGTGGAGCGGCCGGGGCGCCTCGACGCCCTCACAGACCGGCTGGGCGCTGATGGCGCTGCTGGCGGCCGGGGAGCGGGACTCCCGGGCCGTCGAACGCGGCATCCGGTGGCTGGCCGCCACCCAGCGCGAGGACGGTTCCTGGGACGAGCCGTACTTCACCGGCACCGGCTTCCCCTGGGACTTCTCCATCAACTACCACCTCTACCGGCAGGTCTTCC
>NZ_NEUB01000534.1 GCF_002910825.1 Streptomyces sp. SM1
GCCGTGGCGGGCCACCGCCTGCTGGACGAGGGCGAGCCCCAGACCGCGCCCGCCCGGCCCGGAGGGTTTGGTGGTGAAGCCGCGCCGGAAGACCGCCTCCGCGTGGTCCGGGTCCACTCCGGGGCCGGTGTCCGAGACCCGCAGGATCAGCACCGAGCCGCCGTCCCCGGTCAGTGCCGTCACCGTCACCCGGGACCGCACCCCGCCCTGTGCCGCGTCCACGGCGTTGTCGATCAGGTTGCCGAGAATGGTCACCAGGTCCCGGGCGGGCAGCGAGTCCGGGAGCAGGCCGTCGTCCAGGCGGCTGTCGGGCGACACCTCCAGCTCCACGCCCCGCTCGTTGGCCTGGGCCGTCTTGCCCAGCAGCAGCGCCGCCAGCACCGGCTCGCTCACCGCCGCGACCACCTGGTCGGTCAGCGCCTGCGCCAGCTCCAGCTCGGCCGTCGCGAAGTCCACCGCCTCCTCCGCCCGGCCCAGCTCGATCAGCGAGACCACGGTGTGCAGCCGGTTCGCCGCCTCGTGCGCCTGCGAGCGCAGGGCCTGCGTGAAGCCGCGCTCCGAGTCCAGCTCGCCCGTCAGCGACTGGAGCTCGGTCACGTCCCGCAGCGTCACCACCGAGCCGCGCCGCTGGCCGCCGGTGACCGGCGAGGTGTTCACCACCAGCACCCGGTCCGCCGTCAGATGCACCTCGTCCACCCGGGGCTCCGAGGCGAGCAGCGAGCCCGTCAGCGGTGCCGGAAGACCCAGCTCCGCGACCGATCTGCCCACCACGTCCTCCTCCTGGTCCACTCCCAGCAGCTCCCGGCCGCCGTCGTTGATCAGCGCCACCCGGTACTGCCCGTCCAGCATCAGCAGCCCTTCGCGCACGGCGTGCAGCGCGGCCTGATGGTAGTCGTGCATGTGGCTGAGTTCGGCCGCGTTCATCCCGTGGGTGTGACGGCGCAGCCGGGCGTTGATGACGTACGTGCCGATCGCGCCGAGCGTGAGCGCTCCTGCCGCGACCGTGAGCAGCGCGGTCAGCTGCCCCTGGGCGCGCCGGCTGATCACGTCGACCCTTATGCCCGCGCTGACCAGGCCGACGATCCGGCCGCCGTCCCGGATCGGGGTGACCGCACGGACCGACGGGCCGAGGGTACCGGTGTAGGTCTCGGTGAAGGTGCGGCCCCGGATCGCCGGGGCCGTGTTGCCCCGGAAGGGCAGGCCGATCTGTTCCGGGTCGGGGTGGGTCCAGCGGATGCCCCGCGGATCCATGATCGTGACGAAGTCGACGTCGGTGTCGCGCACCACCGCCAGCGCGTACGGCTGGAGCGCCGCCGACGGGTCGGACGTACGGATCGCCTCCCGCACGGAGGGCGAGTCGGCGACCGAACGGGTCACCGCGGTGGCCTGGCGCTCGGCCGCCTCCTCGGCCTGGTCGCGGTCACTGACGTAGGTGAACAGCGCGTACCCGGCCACGACGACCGCGATGAGCACGGCCTGCATGGCGAAGAGCTGGCCCGCGAGACTTCGGGGCCGGGGGAGGGCGAGGCGCATCCCGCCAGTCTGCCCCGCGCCTCCACGGTGAACTAAATGAACGGAAGGGTGACCGCGCTCACAGGGCGCGACATAGTCACGGCGTTCCCCCAGGGCCGGACGGGCCCTGACCCATCCCCCGGACGTGAGCCGCACGCCGGTGATGCCGACGACGACGTCAAGGAGGGCCGCCGTGACCGACACAGCCGCTACGGCACCAGCCGCACCCAGAGCCAAGCGGGACCGCACGCACTATCTCTACATCGCGGTGATCATCGCGGTCGCCCTCGGTATCGCCGTCGGCCTGATCGCACCCGGCTTCGCGACCGAGCTGAAGCCGCTCGGCACCGGCTTCGTGAACCTGATCAAGATGATGATCTCGCCGATCATCTTCTGCACCATCGTGCTGGGCATCGGGTCCGTGCGGAAGGCCGCCAAGGTCGGCGCCGTCGGCGGTATCGCCCTGGGCTACTTCACGGTGATGTCCGTCGTCGCGCTCGCCATCGGTCTGGTCGTCGGCAACATCCTGGACCCGGGCACCGGCCTCGCGGTCACCGACGCGGTCAAGGAGACCGGCCAGGCGCAGGTCGACGTGGAGGCCAAGAGCACCGTCGACTTCCTGATGGGCGTCATCCCGACCACGATCGTCTCCGCGTTCACCGCCGGCGAGGTCCTGCAGACCCTGCTGATCGCCCTGCTCTGCGGCTTCGCCCTGCAGGCCATGGGCTCCGCCGGACAGCCCGTCCTGCGCGGTATCGAGCACATCCAGCGGCTGGTCTTCCGCGTCCTGGCGATGATCATGTGGGCGGCCCCGGTCGGTGCCTTCGGCGCCATCGCCGCCGTCACCGGATCGGCCGGCCTCGACGCGCTCAAGAGCCTGGCCGTGCTGATGCTCGGCTTCTACACCACCTGCGTGCTGTTCATCTTCCTGGTGCTGGGCACGATGCTGCGGGTCGTCTCCGGCGTCAACGTCTTCTCGCTCTTCAAGTACCTGGGCCGCGAGTTCCTGCTGATCCTCTCCACCTCCTCGTCGGAGTCGGCGCTGCCGCGCCTCATCGCCAAGATGGAGCACCTGGGTGTCAGCAAGCCGGTGGTCGGCATCACCGTCCCGACCGGCTACTCCTTCAACCTCGACGGCACCATGATCTACATGACCATGGCCTCGCTGTTCATCGCCGACGCCATGGGCACGCCGATGTCGATCGGCGAGCAGATCCCGCTGCTGCTCTTCCTGCTGGTGGCGTCCAAGGGCGCGGCCGGTGTCTCCGGCGCAGGTCTCGCGACGCTGGCCGGTGGCCTCCAGTCGCACAAGCCGGCCCTGGTGGACGGCATCGGCCTGATCGTCGGCATCGACCGCTTCATGAGCGAGGCCCGCGCCCTCACCAACTTCGCGGGCAACGCCGTCGCCACCGTCCTGATCGGCACCTGGACCAAGGAGATCGACCGGAGCCGGGTGGACGAGGTCCTGGCAGGCCGCGCCCCCTTCGACGAGAAGACGCTGCTCGACGACGACGGCGGGGACCCGGACGACTCCCTCGCGGAGCTGCCCGGACCGGGCGGCGAGAAGGAACTGGCCAAGGCCTGACGGCCGGCGCCACTCACAGCCCCGGGCGGCTGGGCCGACTCCCCCGTTGCTCAGCCGCCCGGTCGCTGGAGGCCCGTCGCCCGTATCCGGGCCTCCACAGCCGCCGAGCGGCCAGGCTCCGCCCCCGTGAGCCCGGCCGTTCGGCTTCCTCTGTCCCGGGACGCCCTTGCCTTGACGCCTACGTCAAGGCTTACGTTCGTCCGCATGCGAATCGGCGAGCTGGCCGCACGCGCCGGGACCACCACGCGGACGCTGCGGTACTACGAGTCACGCGGGCTGCTGTCCGCGCGACGTACCGGCAACGGATACCGGACGTACGACGAGAACGATCTGAAGCTGCTGCGGCAGATCCGCACGCTCCAGGACTTCGGGTTCGACCTGGAGGAGACCCGGCCCTTCGTGGAGTGTCTGCGGGCCGGACATCCCGAGGGCGACTCGTGCCCCGCCTCGCTCCAGGTCTACCGGCGCAAGCTGGACGAGCTCGACGCCCTGATCGGCGAGCTGCGCGCGGTGAGGGAGAAGGTCGGGCAACAGCTGGCGCGGGCGGAGTCGGCGCGGGACGAGCCGGCCGCCGACGCGGTGGCTCCGGGAGGTCCGGAGCCGGTGTGCGAACTGGGAGGGGAACTGCGGTGAGCAAGGCGAGCGGTGTGCCCGAGGTGAGTGACGCGGACTTCGCGGCGGAGGTGATCGGCTCGGAGCTTCCGGTGCTGGTGGAGTTCACCGCCGACTGGTGTCCGCCGTGCCGGCAGATGGCGCCGGTGCTGAGCGCGCTGGCCGCCGAGGAGGACGGCCGGCTGAAGGTCGTCCAGCTGAACGTGGACGCCAACCCCGATACGACCAACGCCTACAAGGTTCTGTCGATGCCGACCTTCATGGTGTTCCGTGACGGGGAGCCGCTGCGGTCGATGGTGGGGGCCAGGCCCAAGCGGCGACTCCTGGAGGAGCTGGCGGACGTGCTCTGACCTGGTACGCGAGACAAGAAAACCCCCGGGAAATTGCGCCCGGGGGTTTTCCTTGGGTATATTCATTGATTCGCGACTTCAGAAGAAGGCGTCGCGGTGAAGTTCAATGAGCACAGTATATCCGGGCGGGAGTGCAATTGTCAAACACCGAATTTCCGGACGATGAATTGCGACAGGAACAGGAATTCATCGACGGACTGTACGCACGCGTGGACGTCCTCCGCGGCGACGCCGAGGACTCCGTCACGGACGCCCTCGCCCAGGGCCACACCCCCAGGCAGGCCAGGCTGGAGCGGGACATCCTCGTCGCCGAGCGCTCCGGGCTGCTCGCCGCGCTGAACGCGGTGGACGGCTCCCTCTGCTTCGGCCGCATCGACCTCACCTCCGGCCGGACCCACCACATCGGCCGCATCGGCCTGCGCGCCGACGACGCCGAGCGCACGCCGGTCCTGATCGACTGGCGTGCCGCTGTCGCCCGCCCGTTCTATCTGGCCACCGGCCACACCACGATGGGCCTCAGGCGCCGCCGGCACATCGCCACCGAGGACCGCCGGGTCACCGGCCTGCACGACGAGATCCTCGACCTCGGCGACGCGACCCGTACCGGCCACGAGGACCCCACCGGAGACGCCGTACTGCTCGCCGCGCTCGACTCCGCGCGCACCGGCCGCATGGGCGACATCGTGCGCACCATCCAGGCCGACCAGGACCGGATCATCCGCGCACCGCACCGCGGGGTCATGGTCGTCGAGGGGGGCCCCGGCACCGGCAAGACCGCCGTCGCCCTGCACCGCGCCGCCTACCTCCTCTACGAGCATCGCGAGCTGCTGGCCCGCCGCGCCGTCCTGATCGTCGGGCCCAACCCGGCGTTCCTCGGCTACATCGGCGAGGTGCTGCCCAGCCTCGGCGAGACCGGTGTGCTCCTGGCCACCGTCGGTGAGCTGTTCCCCGGGGTGCGGACCACCCGCACGGACACTCCCGGGGCCGCCGCCGTCAAGGGCCGGGCGGAGATGGCCGACGTCCTGGCCGACGTCGTACGCGACCGGCAGGCGCTGCCCGACCCGGTGATCGCGATCGAGCACGACCGCGAGATCCTGATGCTCGACGACGGCCTGGTCAACGTCGCCCGCGAACGCACCCGCGCCGCGAAGCTGCCGCACAACGTGGCCCGGGAGCACTTCGAGGGGCACATCCTCAACGCGCTCACCGACATGGTCGCCGAACGCATCGGCACCGACCCCTACGACGGCGGCAACCTGCTCGATCCGAGCGACATCACGCAGATCCGCGACGAACTGGCCGACAACCCCGACGTCTGGTCAGCGATCGACCAGCTGTGGCCGAGGGTCACCCCGCAGCGTCTGGTCGCCGACTTCCTCGCGGCACCCGAGGGCTACCTGACCGCCGAGGACGCCGCCGCCGTCCGCCGGCCGGTCACCCGGCACTGGACCGTCTCCGACGTGCCGCTGCTCGACGAGGCGGCGGAACTCCTCGGCGAGGACGACCGGCTCGCCCGCGACCGCGCCGAGCGGGAGCGGCAGACGCAGATCGCCTTCGCGCAAGGGGTGCTGGACGTCTCGTACGCCTCGCGCACCTTCGAGTTCGAGGACAAGGAGGACGACGACCCGGACTCCTCCGAGGTGCTGTCCGCGCACGACATCATCGACGCCGAACGCTTCGCCGAACGGCACGAGGAGGACGACCACCGCAGCGCCGCCGAGCGCGCCGCCGCCGACCGCACCTGGGCGTTCGGGCACATCATCGTCGACGAGGCGCAGGAGCTCTCCCCGATGGCGTGGCGGCTGCTGATGCGGCGCAGCCCGACCCGTTCGATGACCCTGGTCGGTGACCCCGCGCAGACCTCGGAGGCGGGCGGCGTCGGCGCCTGGGCGGACATCCTCACCCCCTACGTCGAGGACCGCTGGGAGCACACCCGGCTGGGCGTCAACTACCGCACCCCGGCCGAGATCATGGACGTGGCCGCCGCGGTCGTCCGGGCCGAGCACCCCGGCTTCGAGCCGCCCGGCTCGGTGCGCTCCACGGGTGTACGTCCCTGGGCCCGCGCCACCGACGACCTGCCCGGCGCCGTCGCCGGGGCCGTCGCCGAACTCACCCCGGCCGAGGGCCGTCTGGCCGTGATCGCCCCGCGCGATCTGCACCGCGCGCTGGCCGCCCGGCTGGACGGGGTGACGGCGGGTGCCGAACCGGATCTGACGCACGACGTCGTGCTGCTCGACCCGCGCCAGGCCAAGGGGCTGGAGTTCGACTCGGTCCTCGTGGTCGAACCGGGCCGCTACGGCACCAGCGACCTGTACGTGGCCCTCACCCGCGCCACCCAGCGCCTCGGCGTCCTGCACACCGGACCCCTGCCGGGGGCGCTGGCCGACGCGATGGACTGAGCGCCGGGGGAGGGGCCGGCCTGAAGGTCAGGTTCACCGCCACCGCGAACGACGCCGACTCCC
>NZ_NEUB01000535.1 GCF_002910825.1 Streptomyces sp. SM1
GCCCTGCGCGAGGCCTTCGTCCGGCTGCCGGCCGCCCTGCGCGACCGCAGGCCCCTGCCCCCGTGGGTGGAACGGGCCGCCCGCATGCTGGAGGAGACGGCCGCATGACCGACCCCCGCACCACCGTCGTCGTCATCACCCACAACCGGCGTCCCGAACTGCTGCGCACCCTCGGCCACCTCGCCGGACTCCCGGAGCGGCCGCGGGTGATCGTCACCGACAACGGCTCCACCGACGGCACCGCCGAAGCCGTCGCCCGCCACCACCCCGGCGTCCGGCTGCTGCGCCCCGGGCGCAACCTCGGCGCCATCGGCCGCAATCTGGCCGTACGCGAGGTCCGTACGCCCTACGTGGCGTTCTGCGACGACGACTCCTGGTGGTCGCCCGGATCCCTGGCCGGGGCCGCCGATCTGCTGGACCGGCACCCGGCGCTCGGTTCGGTCACCGCACGGATCATCGTCGAGCCCGACGGCACCGACGACCCGATCGTCCGCGAACTGCGCGACTCGCCGGTGCCCGGCCCGCGCTGGCTGCCCGGACCGGCCCTGGGCTCGTTCCTGGCCGCCGCGACCGTCCTGCGCACCGACGCGTTCCGCACCGCGGGCGGCTTCCACCCGAAGCTCTGGCTCGGCGGTGAGGAGGAACTCCTGGCCGCCGATCTGGCGGCCGACGGCTGGTGGCTCACCTACGCCGACCACCTGACGATCCACCACCGGGCCTCGACCGCGCGGGACCCGGCCCTGCGCCGCAGGCACGGCATCCGCAACACCCTGTGGTTCACCTGGCTGCGCCGCCCGGCCGGACCCGCACTGCGCCGCACCCTCGACCTGGCGCGTACGGTCCCGCGCGACACCGCCTCCCTGCTCGCCTTCGCCGAGGCGGCGGCCGCCCTGCCCTGGGTACTGCGCGAACGCCGCGTCCTGCCCCACGAGGTGGAGTCCCGGCTGCGCCTGCTGGAACCCAGCCAGCGCGGCTCC
>NZ_NEUB01000536.1 GCF_002910825.1 Streptomyces sp. SM1
CGCTGCTGCTCGCCGCCGTGCTCGCCGGGCGGCCCACGCTCGGGGTCGTCGCCGCCATCGGTGCCATGTTCGCCGGGATCAACGACCGGCCCGGAAGCCGTCGCGCCTCCGTCGGACGGATCGGCGGGCCCGCGTTCGCCGGAGCGGCCGGACTGGCCCTCGGGACCTGTACCGGCGACCATCTCCCCGCCGTACCGCTCACCCTGCTGCTGACCGCGCTCGGCCTGGTCGCCGGGGCCGTCAGCGCGTCGGGACCGGTGGGTTCGTCCGCGGGGACGCAGCTGCTGGTCGGTGCCGCCGTCGGGGCCGGGATGCCGTTGCCGGAACCGGGATGGCAGCGGGCGCTCGCCTTTCTCGCCGGCGCCGGGTGGCTGCTGCTCCTGCGGCTGGTGATGCCGGGAACGTCGGCCGGGAACCTCCGGTCCGGCTTCCGGCTCGACTTCCGGTTCGACGGGGAGCGGGCCGCTGTCGCCGGGGTGTACGACGCCGTCGCCGGGCTCCTCGACGCCGCCGGTACGGACACCGCCACCGCACGCCGCGCCGCGCTCACCGCCGCCCTCGACCAGGCGCAGGACGCCCTGGCCGGACCCCGGCTGCGGCGGTACGCCTCCTCCGCCACGGAAC
>NZ_NEUB01000537.1 GCF_002910825.1 Streptomyces sp. SM1
GCACGGCCCGCATCCCGGCGGCCCGCACCGCCCGCACTCCTCCCACCATCCCGCCGCCACCTGGGCCGAAGCCCGTGCCGCCGCCGAACGCGCACCGCGTCACCGCGCCGGCAGCCGTACCGGCCATCTGACCCCGGTGGCCGTCCCCCTCGCCGCCACCCTCGGCCTCACCCTGGCCGCCCCCCTCAACGCCCTCACCGACCTGCCCTCCTTCGACACCTCCGCGATGGACGGCTGGGCGGTCTCCGGCTCCGGCCCCTGGGAGGTGCGGGAGGAAGGCGTCCTCGCCGGGCACGCCGGGCACGCCCCGCTCACCGACGGCGAGGCCGTCCGCATCGCCACCGGTGCCCGTATCCCCCCGGACACCACCGCCGTGCTCCGCAGCGAACACGGCCGCACCGACGGCAAGGGACGGCTGCACATCACGGCCGCCGACCGGGCACCGCACACGGTCACTCCCGGCCAGGACATCCGCCCCCGCGGCCAGGAGTGCCGCAGCGGCGACCAGTTGCTGCCCGTGGGCACCCTGGTCACCCCGCCCGTCCTGGGCATGGCGGCCGCCGCCGGATACGACACGCTCACCGCCGTCCCCCGCCCCCGCGCCGCCGTGTTCGTCCTCGGCGACGAACTGCTCGGTGAGGGACTGCCGCACGACGGCCTGATCCGGGACGCGCTCGGTCCGCTGCTCCCGCCCTGGCTGCGCGCACTCGGCGCGGAGGTCACCGAGGTACGCCGGGTGAGCGACGACGAACAGGCGCTGTACAGGGCGATCACCGCCTGCGACGCCGAGGTGATCGTCACCACCGGCGGCACCGCCGCCGGCCCGGTCGACCATGTGCACCCCACGCTGCGCCGTATCGGTGCCGACCTTCTCGTGGACGGCGTCACGGTGCGTCCCGGTCACCCCATGCTCCTGGCCCGCACCAAGGACGACCAGTACCTCGTCGGCCTGCCCGGCAATCCGCTGGCCGCGGTCTCCGGACTGCTCACCCTCGCCGAGCCCCTGCTGCGGACCCTCGCGGCCCGTCCCGCCCCGGAGCCGTACACGCTGCCGCTGCGGGACGCGGTGCAGGGGCACCCGTACGACACCCGGCTGATCCCGGTGGTACTGCGCGGCGACCGGGCGCTGCCGTTGCTCTACAACGGTCCGGCCATGCTGCGCGGTGTCGCGGCGGCGGACGCGCTCGCCGTCGTGCCCCCCGGAGGTTCGGGGCCCGGAGAGGAGACGGAACTGCTCGACCTGCCCTGGGCGTCCGGGGGAATCGGGGTGTGTTTCACGTGAAACTTCCGGGCCAGGACGCCATCGCTCGCCAGGCGGACGAACATCTGGTGACCCATCGGGTGAAACTCCCGAGGAAGATGGTGGAGTATCCGATCCGTCAGGTCACCAAACGGCTGTCGGTGGCCTTGGTCGTGCTCGTGGTGACGGCGCTTGTCGTGTACGCCGACCGTACGGGCTACAACGACAACTCCGACGGATCCATCGATCTCCTCGACGCGTTCTACTATGCGACCGTCACTCTCTCCACCACCGGGTACGGCGACATCACGCCGGTCAGTGACGGTGCCCGGCTCACCAATATCTTCGTCATCACGCCGTTGCGCGTGCTGTTCCTGATCATCCTGGTCGGCACCACCCTCGAGGCCCTCACCGAACGCACCCGGGAGGAGTGGCGACTGAACCGCTGGAGGTCCGCCTTGCGCGATCACACCGTTGTCGTCGGGTTCGGGACCAAGGGACGGTCCGCGATCCGGACGGTCTGTGCGACAGGGCTCCGGAAGGAGCAGGTCGTGGTGGTCGATCCCAGCGCGAAGGCGATCGAGGCGGCCACGGCGGACGGCTTCGCGGGCGTCATAGGGGACGCCACGCGCAGTGAGGTGCTGAAACGGGCCGAGGTGTTCCGGGCACGGCAGATCATCATCGCGACGCAGCGCGACGACACGGCCGTCCTGGTGACGCTGACCGCGCGACAGCTCAACCGGGGCGCGAAGATCGTGGCCGCGGTGCGCGAGGAGGAGAACGCCCCGCTGCTCAAGCAGTCGGGTGCCGACGCGGTCATCACCAGCGCCAGCGCGGCCGGGCGGCTGCTCGGACTCTCGGTGCTCAGCCCCTCGGCCGGCATGGTCATGGAGGACCTCATCCAGCAGGGGACCGGGCTCGACATGATCGAGCGGCCGGTCATAAAGGCCGAGGTGGGCAAGACGCCGCGGGAGACGAACGACCTGGTGGTGAGCGTCGTACGCGGGCACCGGGTGCTGGGCTACGACGATCCGGCCGTCGGGACGCTGGAACTGACCGACCGGCTGATCACGATCGTGCGGGCGACGCCGGGCACGCGGATCGCGCCCGACATCCGCCCGCTCCCCCGGAGCTGAACCCCTCCCCCGGAGCTGAACCCCTCCCGGGGGCTCGGACCGCATCCCCGGCCTCGCCCCCGGAGGGCTTCCCCGTTCACCTACTTGCGGTTGTAGAGCCGCATCGTGACCGGTCCGAAGACCGCCACGAACAGTGCGGCCCAGCCCAGCGTCCAGGCGATCTCGTCGGCCGGCCAGTCGCCCGCCATCAGTCCGCGCACCGCTGAGGCGAGGTGGGTGACGGGGCTGTTGTTGACGAACGCCTGGAGCCAGCCCGGCATGGTGCGCGGATCGACGAAGACGTTGGACAGGAAGGTGAGCGGGAAGATCACCATCATGCTGACGCTCATCACCGACTTCTCGGTGCGCAGCATCAGCCCGAACATCGTCCAGATCCACGAGAAGGCGAACGAGAACACCAGCAGCAGCGCGATCCCGGCGACCACGCCGGGGAACCCGCCGTCCGCCCGGTAGCCGAGCAGCAGCCCCATGGCGAGCATGACGACGGACGCGATGGTGTAGCGCAGCGCGTCGCCGAGCAGGTAGCCGACCATGGCCGACGGCCGCCAGATCGGCAGCGAGCGGAAGCGGTCGAAGACGCCCTTCTCGATGTCGACGTTCACCGAGACGCCGGTGTACATCGTGATCATCACGACCGACATCACCAGGATGCCGGGCAGCACGAACTGGATGTAGTCCTGGGGAGAACCCGCCAGCGCACCGCCGAAGAGGTACGTGAACATCAACAGGTTCATGATCGGGAAGGCGGTGACGTCGAAGAGCTGCTCCGGCACGTGCTTGATCTTCAGGATGGCGCGCCAGCCGAAGGTCAGGGAGGTGGACGGGGAGCTGGGCCGCTGCGGGCGCTCCTTCGCGACCAGCAGAGCGGCGAGCGACTCGGTGCTGACCGGCGCGAGCTCCTGGTTCTCGGTGCCTGTGACCGTGCTCATGCCGCCACCTCGTCCTTCGTGCCAGTGCCGGTGCCAGTGCCAGTGCCGGTGCCGGTGTCGGCGTCGGTGTCCGGGCCGGTGCCACCGTCTCCGGCGCTCCCGTCGGTCTCGCGTCCGGTCAGCGCCAGGAAGACCTCGTCGAGGCTGGGCTGTCCCAGGGAGAAGTTGTCCACGGTGATCCCGTCCCGGGCGAGCTCACCGAGCGCCCGTGCCGCCTGCTCGGCCGCGGAGTCGCTCGTCGCCGCGCCCAGGCGCGCGGTGAGGGCCACCGGGTCGTGCTCCAGCTGCACCTCCGCGTGGAGCAGGTCCCGCAGCAGCCGCTCCGCCTCCGGCCGCCGGTCCGCGTCGCGCAGCCGCAGATGGACGGATCCGGCGCCGACGGACGCCTTCAGCTCCCCCTTGGTGCCCTCGGCGATCACCTTGCCGTGGTCGATGACGGCGATCCGGGAGGCCAGCTGGTCGGCCTCGTCCAGGTACTGCGTGGTCAGCAGCACGGTCGTGCCCTGGGCGACGACCGCGCGCACGATGTCCCACACCTGGTTGCGGCTGCGCGGGTCGAGACCGGTGGTCGGCTCGTCGAGGAACAGCAGGTCGGGGGTGTTCAGGATGGACGCGGCGATGTCGATGCGGCGCCGCATGCCGCCCGAGTAGTGCTTGACCTGCTTCCCGGCCGCCTCCGTGAGACCGAAGGCCTCCAGGAGCTGGGCCGCCCGGGTGCGGGCGGTCGTCTTGTGGTGGCCGAGGAGCCGGGCCAGCAGGACCAGGTTCTCCGTGCCGGTGAGGTCCTCGTCCACGGACGCGTACTGACCGGTGAGGCTCACCAGGCCGCGCACCTGGTCGGCGTCGCGCACGACGTCGTGACCGAAGACGCGGGCTTCACCGCCGTCGGGGCGCAGAAGTGTGGCGAGCATCTTCACGGTGGTGGTCTTGCCTGCGCCGTTCGGTCCGAGGACGCCGTACACCGTGCCGGCCGGCACGGTCAGATCGACTCCGTCGACGGCCCGTGTCTCACCGAAGGTTTTGACCAGGCCCACGGTCTCGATCGCCGGGCCGGACGATTGCGTGCTCATGCTTCGGGTCCTTCCGCGTGCTTGGGCTACGCATGGACAGACCTTCACCGTCGCGCAAACTCATCGGTCCCGCACATGGGTTTTCCGCCCGCCGCCCCGTGGCCCCCGCGCCATCGGAGATACCGGAGGTACCGTCCCCCCATGCATGCGATCACGATTCCCGAACCCGGTGGGCCCGAGGCGCTGGTCTGGGACGAGGTCCCCGATCCGGTGGCCGGCGAGGGCGAGGTCCTGGTCGAGGTGGTGGCCGGTGCCGTCAACCGGGCCGACATCCTCCAGCGGCAGGGCTTCTACAATCCTCCGCCCGGCGCGTCCCCGTACCCCGGTCTCGAATGCTCCGGACGGATCGCCGCGCTCGGTCCGGGGGTGGACGGCTGGGCCGTCGGCGACGAGATCTGCGCGCTGCTCGCGGGCGGCGGTTACGCCGAGAAGGTCGCCGTTCCCGCCGGGCAGCTGCTGCCCGTCCCCGAGGGGCTCACCGTCGATCAGGCGGCGGCGCTCCCGGAGGTCGTCTGCACGGTCTGGTCGAACGTCTTCATGGTCGCCCACCTCCGTCCCGGGGAGACGTTCCTCGTGCACGGCGGCTCCAGCGGCATCGGCACCATGGCGATCCAGCTCGCCAAGGCCGTCGGCGCGAAGGTCGCGGTCACGGCGGGCACCGCGGAGAAGCTGGAGCGCTGCGCGGAGCTCGGCGCCGACATCCTGGTCAACTACCGCGAACAGGACTTCGTCGCGGAGCTGAAGCGGGCCACCGACGGGGCGGGCGCGGACGTCATCCTCGACAACATGGGCGCCAAGTACCTGGACCGCAATGTCCAGGCCCTCGCCGTCAACGGCCGGCTCGCGATCATCGGTATGCAGGGCGGTGTCAAGGGCGAGCTGAACATCGGTGCCCTCCTCGCCAAGCGCGGCGCCATCAGCGCGACCTCGCTGCGGGCCCGGCCGGCCCGGGAGAAGGCGGCGATCGTGGCGGCTGTACGGGAACACGTCTGGCCGCTCGTCGCCGACGGCCACGTCCGCCCCGTCGTGGACCGGGAGATCCCGATGCCGGACGCGGCCACCGCCCACCGGGTCGTGGAGGACAGCGGCCACATCGGCAAGGTCCTGCTGGTCACACCGTCCTGACCCGGGGCCGGGGACCACGACCCCGGGATCACCTCCCAGGGCTCCGGCCCCCGGAGACCTCGCCCCCCGCCCGGGTCAGCCCTCCGGCTGCCAGGGCGGCGTCCGGCCCCAACTCCAGACCGGGACGTCGGCCGCGTCGACCGGGGGCGGGTTCTCGCCCGAGTACAGGACCGCCATGCGGGTGCCCCACTCGATGTAGTGGACGAAGACCGCGCGGAACTCGGGGTCGGACGGGAGTCCGGCCTCGTCCAGGGCGTCCTGGAGGAGGTCCACCCAGCGGCGGCGCTGCTTCTCGGTGATGCCGCGGCCCAGGTGCCGGGCGGCCATGCGCGGGTGGCCGCCGCGGCCGGCGGTGTAGGCCTTGGGGCCGCCGAAGACCTCGCCGAGCCACTGGGCCACATGGCGCGGATGCCCGGCGTCCATGCCGGCGAAGACCGGTGCGAGGACGGGGTCCTCGAGGACCTGGCCGTAGAAGACCTCGGTGAGGCGGTGCAGGGCCGCTTCGCCGCCCGCCCACGCGTAGAGGGTGGGCTGCCCGTCCGTCGCGTCTCCCCCCGCCTGCTCGACGGACTGCCCGCTCACTGCCGCTGCTTCTGTCCCGCGGCCCTGCCTCGGTGGTCAGATAGTGCTGCATCTCCTCGATCGACGTCACGTCGGATCGCCCGGAAGAACGCGGGGAATGCCCGCCGCCGCGGAAGCCCTGGAGATGGTCCTCGACGGAGGTCCAGCGGATGCGCAGGATGTACCGTTCGGCCTCCTCCTGGCAGTGGGACAGTTCGTAGTCGACGCATTCCGGTGACGCTGCCAGCGACTCGGCGGCCTTGGCGTACGCGGTCTCGAAGGCCTTCCGATCGCCCGACGCGATGCGGTAGCGGATGTACTCGACGGTCGTGGACATGGTGTGAATCCCCCTGTCGTCATGTCGGCGCGAGAAAGCCTGCCCGGATTGTCGCGGCCTGTCATGCAGACCACGGCAGCCGTCCGAAATCCTGCCGTCGGGTCTGCCGCCGTGTCCGTCAGCCCTCCGCGGCCCATGCGGCCGCACCGCTCGCGTCAGGGGGACGGCCCGGCGGCCGGGGGCCGCGACAGCCGGGCGCGTGACGAGGTCAGCCCGCGGCCTGGCGCATGCGCAGGGCGACGAAGGCGAGGCCGAAGCCCAGGCCGATGAGGACCAGGCCGCTGCCGAGCGGGAGGATGCGCAGTACGGGCTCGGTGCTCGCGACCGTGTGGCGTTCCGCCGCCTCCGACGACGTGGAGGGCACCGGCACCGCCGCCGGGGAGGCCGGCCCCCCCGGAGTGCTGTCGCCGGTGCCGGGTGCCCGGGACAGGGTCTCCTCGTCGGCACGCCGGGGTACGTCCGGCCGCTCGGTCCCGGCACCGTCGTCC
>NZ_NEUB01000538.1 GCF_002910825.1 Streptomyces sp. SM1
AGCCGTGCCCGCGGGCGCCGTGACCAGCACGTCGCAGCTCATGGCCCGCTCCCGCGCGGGGAAGGCGGGGCCCAGCGGGTCTACGACGGTCAGCCGGATCTGCATCGCCGTCAGCGGTCCCTTCTGCGCGAGCGCCCGCGGCCACGGGGGACGAAACCGCCCCGCGGTCCCCCACCGCGGTCTTCCCCCACCGCCACACGCGCACGTACGGCCAGTACTGCACGCATCCTCGCACCTGACACCGACAACGCGCCCGCCTTCCGGCAAGGAATGATCTTGATTGGTCGGCTCTGCCCGCAAAAATGCCTGACCAGTGACGAGCCGATGATCGTTTTGTGCCGACTTGAGATCGGTCACGTCCGTTGTGCGGCAACCAACGGACCGACTGATACGTCATTCCTCCGAACCGTCGAACACCGGCGGGAACCGGTACGTAAGACCCATTGCAGAGGGACGACAGTGCGAGCACCGGAAAGCGCGGCGTCGAAGACGACCGGCCGGTATCCCGCGCGGCGGCACTACAGTGGGTCGGAACATTCCGCAGCAGGGTGGACCACGGTGTACGCCAGCCAAGCAAGCAGCAGGGAGCGCATGACGTGCGGCCGGTAGGGAGCAAGTACCTGCTCGAGGAGCCGCTCGGACGCGGCGCCACGGGCACCGTCTGGCGTGCCCGCCAGCGGGAGACCGCGGGTGCCGAGGCGGCCGTACCGGGACAGCCCGGCGAGACCGTGGCGATCAAGGTCCTCAAGGAGGAGCTCGCCAACGACGCCGACATCGTGACGCGCTTCCTGCGCGAGCGGTCGGTCCTGCTGCGGCTCACCCACCCCAACATCGTCCGGGTCCGCGACCTGGTGGTCGAGGGTGATCTGCTGGCCCTGGTCATGGACCTCGTCGAGGGCCCCGACCTGCACCGCCACCTCCGTGAGAACGGCCCCTTCACCCCCGTCGCCGCGGCCCTCCTGACCGCGCAGATCGCCGACGCGCTCGGCGCCAGCCACGCCGACGGCGTGGTGCACCGGGACCTGAAGCCGGCCAACGTCCTGCTGAAGCAGACCGGCGGCGAGATGCACCCGATGCTGACCGACTTCGGCATCGCCCGCCTCGCCGACTCCCCTGGCCTGACCCGTACCCACGAGTTCGTCGGCACCCCCGCGTACATCGCGCCCGAGTCCGCCGAGGGCCGCCCGCAGACCTCCGCCGTCGACATCTACGGCGCCGGCATCCTGCTGTACGAGCTGGTCACCGGACGCCCGCCGTTCTCCGGCGGCTCCGCCCTCGAGGTGCTGCACCAGCACCTGAGCGCCGAACCGCGCCGCCCCTCCACCGTCCCCGACCCGCTGTGGACGGTCATCGAGCGCTGCCTGCGCAAGAACCCGGACGAGCGCCCCAGCGCCGAGAACCTCGCGCGCGGCCTGCGGGTCGTCGCCCAGGGCATCGGCGTGCACGCGAACTCCGGGCAGATCTCCGCCGCGGAGAACGTGGGTGTGCTCCTGGCCCCCGACCCGGCGCCCGCGGCGGTGCCCGGCGCCCCCGGCTCCGCCGACCCCACCCAGGTGCTTCAGCACGGCGCGGGCGGCTACGACCCGGGCGGCGCGACCAGTGTCCTGCCGCAGACCGGTTCCCCGGCCGGTGCCGCCGACCCCACGGCCGTGAT
>NZ_NEUB01000539.1 GCF_002910825.1 Streptomyces sp. SM1
GCTGGGCGACCAGGGCACTCGGCAGCCACGGGTCGCGGCAGCGGCCGCCGACGACGGTGTCCTCCGCGCCGGTGCGTTCCAGCACCTGGTCGAGCGTGGGCCGCGCCGCCGGGTCCTTGTGCAGACAGGCGCGTACGAGCCCGGCGAGCCCCTCGGGCACCCGCTCCAGGTCGGGCTCCTCCTGGGCGATGCGGAACATCAGGGCGTGCACACCGCTGTGGGCGGTGCCGAAGGGGAGCTCGCCGGTCGCGGCGTAGGCGAGCACCGAGCCGAGGCAGAACACGTCGCAGGCGGGCGTGATGCGGTCGCCGCGCACCTGCTCGGGCGCCATGAAACCGGGCGAGCCGACGAGCGCCCCGGTGCGGGTGAGTCCGCCGTCGGTCACCGTCTCCAGCGCCCGCGCGATGCCGAAGTCGATGACCCGCGGACCGTCGATGGTGACGAGCACGTTGGACGGCTTGAGGTCGCGGTGGACCATCCCGGCGGCGTGGATGTCCTTGAGCGCGTGCGCGAGACCGGCGGCGAGGATCCTCACCGACCGCTCGGGCAGCGCCCCGTGGTCGTGTCCGACCACCTGCTGGAGGCTGGGGCCCGCCACGTATCCGGTAGCGACCCAGGGCACGGGCGCCTCGGTGTCCGCGTCCAGCACCGGCGCCGTCCAGTCGCCGCCGACCTGCCGGGCGGAGCTCACCTCCTGGCGGAAGCGCGCCCGGAACTCCTCCACCCGGGCCAGCTCCTCGCGGACCAGCTTCACGGCGACGGTGCGCCCCCGGTCGGAACGGGCGAGGTAGACCTGCCCCATCCCGCCGGCCCCGAGCCGCGCCAACAACCGGTACGCCCCGATCCTCTGCGGGTCCCCGGTCCCGAGCTTGTCCATCGCCGCGCCGCCTCCCCCCTCGCAGTGAGCAACAGCCCGAGGATAGTGCGGGGCCGGTACCCGGTGAGCTGGGCCTTGTCTACGGTTGCGTAACAGGCGGGCCGAGCCTGTCGAGGACGTCGGACAGCCGTTCCAGCGCCTGTACGGCCCGGGCGAGCCCGTCCTCCCCGTACTCCTTCTCGTACGCCTCCGCCAGCCGCTCGGCGAAGGCGGCGTGACCGGGGCCGATCCGGCCGACCGCGGCGTACCCCTCGTCCGTGGGGGCGAGGAGCTTGGCGCGGCGATGGGCGGGATTGGGCCGGTACTCGGCCAGTCCGCGCTCCACCAGCAGGTCGGCGACGCGCTGCACGCTCTGCCGGGTGATGCCCATGGCCCTGGCGATCCCGGAGACCGGCAGCGGTTCGCGGAGGACGGCGCCGAGCACCTGCCACCAGGCGGCGGTGATCCCGGCGGGCCGGGCCAGTTCCTCGGCGACCGCGAGGAACTGGCCGTTCAGCCGGAAGGTGCCGAGCGCGCCCCGGGTGAGCAGGTCCTGCCGCTCCGGGCTCCCGTGCTGCTGCCGGCTCACCGGCCCACCGCCTCCTCGTACGCGGCGTACGCGGCCGGGTCCGAGTCGTGGAACAGCCGGTACCAGGCGTCGGTCGCCTTCTCGTCGTAGGCGCCGAGCAGCCGGAAGATCTCGCGGGCGAAGGCGACGGGTTCGGTCGGTCCGGCGGTGACGAGGCCGCCGTCGGTGACCGCGTCGGCCTCGACGTACCGGCCGGCGCCCGCGTATCCGGTCATGGCGAGGTAGGGGGCGGCGCCGCTGGTGTGCGCCCGGTCGTCGAGCAGCCCCTCCCGGGCGAGCCCGGCGGTCGCCCCGCAGATCGCGGCGACGGGCACACCGGCGTCGAGGAAGGCGCGGGCGGTCCGGGCGAAGGGGGCGAGCTCGTCGCCCTCGTCCCAGCGGGTGGCGCCGGGGAGGATCAGCAGTGAGCTGTCCTCGGGGCGCAGCCCGCCGAGCGCCAGGTCGGGCAGGACGCGGAGCCCGCCCATGCTGGTGACCGGTTCCCCGGCCGGGGTGACGGTACGCACCTCGTAGCCGGCGAGGGCGAGATGCGCGGTGGTGTGACCGGTCTCCCAGTCGGCGTGGGTGTCGTAGAGGGCGAGGTGCACGGGCTTGCGGGTCATGACCGCTCCCTTGGGTGGATGCCGGGCCCGTCCGGTGTGCGGGTGCCGGGCCCGTCCGGCGATGACAGCAGCCTGCCAAAAAGACAGCACGCTGTCAAAAGGGCGGGAGGGTCGCTGTCGACAACCTGTCGCGGAAAGTCCCCGACCGCAGACAGGCCGCCGATGTCGCGCGGGCGACCGCCCCGCCTACCCTCGGCGGCATGACCCCTCAGCCGAACCCCGAGGCCGGCGCCGCCGTCAAGGCCGCCGACCGTGCGCATGTGTTCCACTCCTGGTCCGCGCAGGAGCTCATCGACCCGCTCGCCGTCGCCGGGGCGGAGGGGTCCTACTTCTGGGACTACGACGGCCGGCGCTATCTCGACTTCGCCAGCGGGCTGGTCTACACGAACATCGGCTACCAGCACCCGAGGGTCGTCGCCGCCGTCCAGGAGCAGGCGGCGCGGATGACGACGTTCGCGCCCGCGTTCGCCGTCGAGGCGCGCTCGGAGGCGGCCCGGCTGATAGCCGAGCGGACCCCCGGCGACCTGGACAGGATCTTCTTCACCAACGGCGGCGCCGACGCCGTCGAGCACGCCCTGCGCATGGCGCGGCTGCACACCGGGCGCCCCAAGGTGCTCTCCGCCTACCGCTCGTACCACGGCGGCACCCAGCAGGCCGTGAACGTCACCGGCGACCCCCGCCGCTGGCCCTCCGACAGCGGGACCGCCGGGGTCGTGCGCTTCTGGGCGCCGTACCTGTACCGCTCGCGCTTCTACGCCGAGACCGAGGAGCAGGAGTGCGCCCGCGCGCTCGAACACCTGGAGACGACGATCGCCTTCGAGGGACCGTCGACCATCGCCACGATCATCCTCGAGACGATTCCGGGAACGGCCGGGATCATGCTGCCGCCCGCCGGCTATCTCGCCGGGGTCCGCGAGCTGTGCGACACGTACGGCATCGTCCTCGTCCTCGACGAGGTCATGGCCGGGTTCGGCCGGACCGGCACGTGGTTCGCGGCGGACCTGTACGACGTCGTACCGGACCTGATGACCTTCGCGAAGGGCGTGAACTCCGGCTATGTGCCGCTGGGCGGTGTCGCCGTCAGCGGGGCGATCGCCGAGACCTTCGCCAGGCGGCCCTACCCGGGCGGACTGACGTACTCGGGACACCCGCTGGCCTGCGCCGCCGCCGTCGCCACGATCAACGTGATGGCGGAGGAGGGCGTCGTCGAGAACGCGGCGGCACTCGGCGCGTCCGTCGTCGGACCGGGACTGCGGGAACTGGCCGCACGGCACCCCAGCGTGGGCGAGGTCCGCGGCGTCGGCATGTTCTGGGCGCTGGAACTGGTGCGCGACCGGGAGACCCGGGAGCCGCTGGTGCCGTACAACGCGTCCGGCGAGGCGAACGCCCCGATGGCGGCCTTCGCCGCCGCCGCGAAGGAGGGCGGCATCTGGCCCTTCGTGAACATGAACCGCACGCACGTGGTGCCGCCGTGCAACGCGAGCGAGGCCGAGCTGAAGGAGGGGCTGGCGGTGCTGGACGCGGCGCTGACGGTCGCGGACGGCTACGTGGCGTGACGGAGGGCGGGCGGGCCGGCGTGATCCGGCCGGAGCGGGCGCGCGGGGCCCTCACCCCGCACCCGTTCGAACACTCCCCGCCCGATCCGACGGCGTAAGGTGGCGTGCCCGTGAACATGTGCGGGCACGCCATTCGAACGCGATGAGGGAGACGCCCCGACCATGCCCGGCATCAGTGGCCATGGCGCCGTGACCCGCAGCACCCTGCGGCAGCAGATCGCCGACGCGCTCCGTGACGAGGTGCTGGCCGGGCGGCTCCAGCCGGGGCAGGGGTTCACCGTCAAGGAGATCGCCGAGCAGTACGGCGTGTCCGCGACCCCCGTCCGGGAGGCGCTGGTCGACCTGTCGGCGCAGGGACTGCTCGACGCCGACCAGCACCGCGGCTTCCACGTGCACGAGTACTCCGTCGACGACTTCCGCGGCATGATCGAGGCCCGCAGCCTGGTGATCGACGGGATGTTCCACGCCCTGACGGCGGGCCACCTGACCCATGTCCGGCCGGACGAGCCCCGGATCGCCGCCGCCCTCGCCGGAGTGCGCAGACGCGGCGAGGAGGCACAGCGCGCCGCCCTCGCCGGCGAGGTCACCGTCCTCATCGGCTACGACCTGCGCTTCTGGCGCGAACTCGCGGCCGCCTTCGGCAACCCCTACCTCACCGACTTCCTGCACCGGCTCCGCGTGCAGGGGTGGGTGTACGCGGTGCAGCATCTGCGGCGCGTACCCGACCTGCGGGGACGGCTGTGGTCCCAGCACACCGATCTGGTCGATGCCCTGGTGCGCCGTGACACCGATTCCGCCCGCGCGATCGTCGAGGCGTACAACGCGCACTCGCTGTCCGTGGTCGAAGGGCTGACGGCCGGTACGGATGGGTAAGGGATCTGCACCACGGTCCGCACGGGGGGGGGAGAGCCGCCCGGCCCGACCGGCGCACGGGGGGAGCCGCCCGGCCCGGGCGCCGATACCCTTCCCTGACCAGGACGGCCTGCTCGGGACGACGACTTGACCAGGACGACCACCCCGACGACCGCGCGATGCGAGGAGTCCTCCTTTGGCCTGTGACCTGTGGCTGGTACCGCTCGTCGACGTGTTGTGCCACACGCCCGACAATCCCTTCGCCGACGAACTCGCCCAGTACAACGCGGTGCTCGCCGAGGCGGGCCTGCCACCGGTACCCGTGTACCAGTACATGCCGGGACTGACCGGCGAGGTGGCCCCGGTCGCGGGGTTCGACTACGACGCGCTGCACTTCCTGCGGCGCGTGTACCTGCTCCAGGTGTGCGGGCTGCCGGTCACGCCGGTGGACGAACTGGGCGGCGACTACGAGCAGCTGCTGGAGATGTTCGAGACGACGGCCCAGCGGTCGCATCTGGTCTGGCACTACGACCACGCGGGCGCGTACGTCCCCGTGGACTTCCCGCACCCCCTCTCCAGCGACGAACTCCTCGCCGGTGGCGGACCCCTGGGCTCCTCCCACGGGCTGCTGCGCGAACTCGAACTCGTCGCCCCGTCCCTCGGTATCGACCCGGCCAACCCCCCGGCGGCCCCCGAGCCCCCGCGCGGCCCGACGGAACTGGAGGAGCCGGCCGTCCCCGCCCCGTACGATCCCAGCCCCTTCGCCCGCGAACGCCACGTCTGGCTGGGCCTGCACGCGGCGGCGACGCGGAGTCTGGCGCAGGGCTCGATGATCGTCTTCAGCTGAGAATCAGCGGATCAGTCCAGTTCGGAGAGCCCCTTGCGCAGATCGTCCGCGTTCATCACCGGGGTCATCTCGACCTCGGCGTTCATCCGGGAGAAGAACGGCTCTCCGGTGGACGGGATCTGCGAGCTGTCCTGGAGGTCGAGGACGAGCAGACAGGTCCGCCGTCCGCCGATCGGGCCGAAGTAGGCGGCCTCGGGCCGGAGCCGCTCCGTGATCTCCTTCATCACCTCGGGCGTCTTCCCGCTGCGGATGACCTCGTTCGCCTTCTCGGTGTCCAGTGTCGCCTTGAGCATCACGCGCATCGCACTCACCCTCTTCCGCGTCGATGCACGCACCGGAATCCCAGGATATGCCCGGACACGCGAAACCGCCGGTGTCCCTCGTCGAGGGGCGCCGGCGGTCGCGGGGTCCTGCAGGGGGACGGTTCTACAGGAACGAGTTGATCTCGATCGTCTCGGTGCGGCCCGGGCCCACGCCGATCGCGGAGATCGGGGCGCCGGACATCCCCTCCAGGGCCTTGACGTACGCCTGGGCGTTCTTCGGCAGGTCGGAGAAGGACTTGGCCTTGCTGATGTCCTCGCTCCAGCCGGGCAGCATCTCGTAGACGGGCTTCGCGTGGTGGAAGTCGGTCTGCGAGTACGGCAGCTCCTCGACGCGCTTGCCGTCGATCTCGTAGGCCACGCAGACCGGGATCTGCTCCCAGCCGGTGAGGACGTCGAGCTTGGTGAGGAAGAAGTCGGTGAGGCCGTTGACGCGGGTGGCGTAGCGGGCGATCACCGCGTCGAACCAGCCGCAGCGGCGGTCACGGCCGGTGGTGACACCGCGCTCGCCGCCGATACGGCGCAGGGCCTCGCCGTCCTCGTCGAACAGCTCGGTCGGGAACGGGCCGGCGCCGACGCGGGTCGTGTACGCCTTGAGGATGCCGATGACCCGGCTGATCTTCGTCGGGCCCACGCCCGCGCCCGTGCAGGCGCCGCCCGCGGTCGGGTTGGACGAGGTGACGAAGGGGTACGTGCCGTGGTCGATGTCGAGCAGCGTGCCCTGGCCGCCCTCGAAGAGGACCACCTTGTCCTGCTCCAGCGCCTGGTTCAGCACCAGCACCGTGTCGGAGACGTACGGGGCGAGCTTGTCCGCGTAGCCCAGCAGTTCCCCGACCACCTGCTCCACGGCGATCGCGCGCCGGTTGTAGAGCTTGGTGAGCATCTGGTTCTTGGCGTCGAGGGCCGCTTCGACCTTCTGGGTGAGGATCGACTCGTCGTACAGGTCCTGGACGCGGATACCGACGCGGTTGATCTTGTCGGCGTAGGTCGGGCCGATGCCCCGGCCGGTGGTCCCGATCTTGCGCTTGCCGAGGAAGCGCTCGGTCACCTTGTCCACCGTCACGTTGTACGGCGTGATGATGTGAGCGTTTCCGCTGATCAGGAGCTTCGACGTGTCGACGCCGCGCTCGTTCAGACCGCTCAGCTCGGAGAGCAGGACCGACGGGTCGACGACGACGCCGTTGCCGATGACCGGCGTGCAGCCTGGGGACAGGATTCCGGAAGGGAGCAGGTGGAGGGCGTACTTCTGGTCGCCCACGACTACCGTGTGGCCGGCGTTGTTGCCGCCCTGGTAGCGCACCACATAGTCGACGGAACCACCGAGCAGGTCCGTCGCCTTTCCCTTGCCTTCGTCACCCCACTGAGCACCGAGCAGCACAAGTGCGGGCACGCGCGTACACCCCTTCCGGGCGGGGCATGTCCAAGGTCAGGGGCGCGCACGGAGGATCACCGCCGCGTGCACCGCGCGACCACCGCTGGCCGCCAACCGTCGGACCGGATGCCCCGGAATAGACGAAACCCCTGGCGCAACAGCGCAAGGGGCTCTTGCACAAAGATGCTACCCGAGGAAGCGAGGCATGGCCGAGGTGGCGACTTCCAGGACCTTTTCCGCGACGTCCGATCAGCTCCTGGTAGTCGTCGATCCGGTCGCGCGGCGGGCGGACGGCGAGTCCGTCCGGATCGCGAAGGACGTGATCGGGGCGGGCGCCGCGGGCACGAAGGTGTGCCTGCCGGACGGTCCGGAGGAGTTCGCGCGGGCACTGTCCCGGCGCGGGTCGCGGCGGCCGGTGGTGGTCGGTGACGACCGGGCCCTGGTGCGGGCGGTGGAGCTGCTGCACCGGCAGCGGGAACTGGCCGCGTGCACGCTGTCGCTGGTGCCGGTGGGGGGTGCGGTGGCCCTCGCCCGGTCGCTGGGGGTGCCCACGGGGGCGGTGGCCGCGGCGCGGACCGTACTGGAGGGGGTGGAGCGGCGGATGGATTTGCTGGTGGACGACAGCGACGGGGTGGTGCTCGGTGCGCTGCGGATCCCGCCGGCCGGGGGTGTGACGCGGCTGCGGGAGGCGGACGGCGGGGCGGACGGTCCGTGGCTGCGGACGTGCCGGTCGCTGGTACGGACCCTGGTGCCGGCGCGGCCGTCCGGGATCGTGTCCGCCCCCGAGGCGGGGCCGGCGCGGCTGCGGGTGGAGGTCGACGGGAAGACGCTCGTCGACCTGGGGCAGCCGGTGGAGAGCGTCTCGATCGCGCCCGGGGTGTCCGGGAGGGCGCGGGTCGAGGTGCGTCCGGCGTCGGTGGGCGCGGAGGCGTCCCCGCTGTCCGCGGAGGGCCGCACGGTGACCGTGTCGGGCGCGCACTTCCGCTACCGGGCGGACGCGGTGGTGTCGGGGCCGGTACGGACCCGGACGTGGGTGGTGCGGGAGGGGGCCTGGGGGCTCACGGTGCCGGTGCGGTAGCGGACGCGTCGGGTCAGGGGGACTCGAAACCGGACGTGTCGAGTACGCAGTCGATCGGGTCGGGGATCGACAGTTTCTCACCGAAGGGCTTGGTGTCGCGGGACTCGTACCCCTTGGCGGAGGGCATCGAGAAGACCGTGGCCTGCTCCTCCTGCATATCGAGGAGGAGATAGACGGGGACGCCCGCCTTTCCGTAGGTCAGAACCTTGTCGGTCAGGTCGTCGTCGCGTGTGGAGGGAGAGGTCAGTTCGGCGACGAAGAGCAGGGCTTCGCCGTCGAGGTGGTTACTGGTGGTCTCGAAGACGTGCTCAGGAGCGGCATGGATGTCCGGCCCGTAAGCTCGCTCATCCCCCGGGAAGACATACAGGAACGGTCCGCAACCGATGGCGTGCTCCGCCGGAAGATGCGGTTCCAGCTGCCTGCACACCAGGCGCATCACCCGGTGGTAATACCCCTTCGACCACGGCGACACGACGATGTTCCCCCTGATGATCTCGGCCTTGTAGCCGTCGGGCACGTCCAGCTCGTCGAGGGTGCGCAGCAGTTTCCCGAAGCTGTCGGGCTCGGTTCCGTTTGTCGTCGGTCGCTCTGCCATGACTGTCATGATGCGCCCTCCCCTTGAGACGGACCAGCCACCACTCAGCGTAGCGGATCGACTACCCACACCCGAACCGCTCCTCCCGGTGGGCACGCCAGCGGTCCATCATCGCCTCGACCTCCTTCTCCACGAACTCGAAGAAGGCCAGCGTCTCCGCCAGCCGCCGCCCTGCCGGGGTGTGCTCGCCCAGGCTGGTGACGCCCTCGCGGAGGGCGTCCTCCCAGCGGCGGATGACGGCCTCGCGGTTGGTGAGGGCCTCGTACCACTGGTCGCCGTGGACCCGGTACCGCTCCCGGCGGGAGCCGGGCTCGCGCTCGCGGGAGACCATGCGCTGCTGCGCCAGGTACCGCACCGCGCCGGACACCGCGGCCGGCGAGACCCTGAGCTGTTCACCCAGCTCGGCGGAGGTCATGACCCCCGTGTCGGACGCGAGCAGGGCCGCGAAGACGCGGGCGGGCATCCGCGGCAGCCCGGCCTCCACCAGCTGCGCCGCGAAGTGCTCCACGAACCGTGAGACCGCCTCCGGGTCCCGGTCCGTCCCGCGCGGTTCCGCCATGCTCCGATCATCTCCCCTGCTCAGGCACCGTAAGCCAGTCCAGCCAGCGTTTTATACGCTTCCTTAACTTCACAATGTTCTGAAACGAGCGTACGTTCCGAGACATGACGAAGGCCATCACCGTGTCCGGACTGCACAAGTCCTTCGGCCGGACCCACGCACTGGACGGCCTCGACCTGAACGTCGAGACCGGCGAGGTCCACGGCTTCCTCGGGCCCAACGGCTCCGGCAAGTCGACCTCCATCCGCATCCTGCTCGGGCTGCTGCGCGCCGGCTCGGGCACCGCCCGGGTGCTCGGCCGGGACCCGTGGACGGACTCCGTGAATCTCCACCGGCGCCTCGCCTACGTCCCCGGTGACGTGGAACTCTGGCCGGGCCTCACCGGCGGCGAGGCCATCGACCTGCTGGCGCGGCTGCGCGGCGGCCTGGACGGGAAACGGCGCGCCGAGCTCATCGAGCGCTTCGACCTGGACCCGACCAAGAAGGGCCGCGCCTACTCCAAGGGCAACCGGCAGAAGGTCGCCATCGTCGCCGCGCTCGCCTCCGACGCCGAGCTGCTGCTCCTCGACGAGCCGACGGCGGGACTGGACCCGCTCATGGAGGTCGTCTTCCAGGACGTCATCGGCGAGGCGAAGGCGGCCGGCAAGACGGTCCTGCTCTCCAGCCACATCCTGGCCCAGGTGGAGAAGCTCGCCGACCGCGTGAGCATCATCCGCCTGGGGCGCACCGTCCAGTCCGGCACCCTCGCCGAACTGCGCCATCTGACCCGCACCACCATCGAGGCGGAGACCGAACGGCCGGCCACCGGCCTGGCCGAGCTGTCCGGCGTCCACGACCTGCGGACCGTCGACGAGGCCACCGGCCGGGTCCGCTTCAGCGTCGACGGCGCCCAGGTCGGCACCGCGGTCCGCCGGCTCACCGAGTTCGGCGTCCGGAGCCTGGTCAGCCACCCGCCGACGCTGGAGGAACTGATGCTGCGCCACTACGGCGACGAGCTCGCCGCCAACGGGCACGGCACCGGACAGGGCACGGACGGAGAGCCGCGATGACCTCGGCGACCGCCGCCCCCGGCACCCGGGCGCCCTCCGCACCGGCCGCGGGCGGCAACGCGCTGGCCGGCACCCGGACCCTGATCCGCTTCGCCCTGCGCCGGGACCGGATCCGCCTCCCGGTGTGGATCCTGGCCCTGTTCCTCAGCACGCTCATGACGGCGAACAGCTTCCGGACCCTCTACAGCGACCCGCAGGACCGGGCGAACGCCGTCAGAAGCGTGGACAGCCCGGCCGGCCTGGCCATGTCCGGCCCCCGCCACTACCTCACCGACGACGGCTTCGGCTCCATCCTGAGCCACCAGATGATCGGCTTCACGGCCGTCCTCGTCGGCCTCATGAGCGTGCTGGTCATCACCCGGCACACCCGCGCGGAGGAGGAGACGGGCCGCGCCGAACTGGTGCGCTCGGCCGTCGTCGGCCGGCACGCCCACCTCGCGGCCGCCCTGTCCGTCGCCGTCCTGGCCAACCTCGCCCTCGCCCTGCTGCTGGCCGTCGGCCTGGCCGGCCTGGGCATGGAGGGCGTCGACACGGCCGGCTCGCTGGTCTACGGCTTCGCCCACGCCGCCGCCGGCCTGGTCTTCGCCGCCGTCGCCGCGGTCACCGTCCAGTTCACGGCGCACACGCGCGGGGCGTCCGGCATGGCCCTCGCGGTCATCGGCGTCGCCTACGTACTGCGCGCCGCCGGCGACAGCGGCACGAACGACACCCTGTCCTGGCTGTCCCCGATCGGCTGGGTGCAGCGCAGCTACCCGTACGTCGACGACCGCTGGTGGCCGCTGCTGCTGAGCCTGCTGTTCGCGGTGGCGTGCGCGGCGGCGGGGTTCCGGCTCTCCACCCGGCGGGACGTGGGCGCGGGCCTGCGTCCGCAGAAGCCGGGCAGCCCCACGGCCTCCGCCGCGCTCACCACACCGGTCGGCTTCGCCCTGCGCCTGCACCGCGGCATGCTGGCCGGTTTCGGCACCGGCCTGTTCCTGATGGGCGCGATGTACGGGTCGATCCTCGGGGACGCCGAGGACATGCTGGCGGGCATCGACGAGATCGAGGAGGCCCTGGAGCGCATCGGCGGGGCGAGCGTCGCCGAGTCCTTCGCCTCGATGGTCATGGTCGTCCTGACGGTCGTGGCGGCGGTGTACGTCGTCATGGCGGCCCTGCGGCCCCGTTCCGAGGAGACGGCGGGCCGCGCCGAGCCGCTGCTCGCCACCGGCCTCTCGCGCTCCCGCTGGGTCGGCGGCCACCTGGCCGTGGCCGTGGGCGGCGGCACGGTCGTCCTGCTGCTGGCCGGGCTCGGCTTCGGTGTCGCCGGCGCGGCCTCGACCGGTGACGCCGGACTGGTGCCGGACCTGACGGGCGCGGCCCTCGCGTACGCACCGGCCCTGTGGGTCACCGTCGGTGCGGCCGCGGTCCTCTTCGGCTGGTTCCCCAGGGCGAGCCAGGCGGCCTGGATCGTGCCGGTGTACGCCTTCGTGGTCGGCTACCTCGGCCAGATCCTCCAGTTCCCGGACTGGATGAACAACCTCTCCCCCTTCGGCCACATCCCCCGGCTCCCCGCCGCCGACATGGACTGGACCCCCCTGCTGCTCCTGACCCTCGTCGCCGCCGCCCTGCTGTGGCTGGGCCTCACGGGCTTTGGCCGACGGGACCTGGAGACGAAGTAGAAGACGCCCGGCGGCCGGCGGCCGGGGGCCCGTGGCTGCGGACGCCCCGGGCCTCGCGGCCGGGGCCGCGTGCTCAGACCTCGACCACCAGCCCCTCCAGCCCCCTGATCACGAAGTTCGGCTTCCGCTCCGGCTCCGCCGCGAGGCGCAGGGCCGGGGCCTTCTCCAGCAGGGCCGTCATCGAGGCGGCGAGCTCGATACGGGCCAGGGGCGCGCCGATGCAGTAGTGGAGGCCGGCGCTGAAGGAGATGTGCGGGTTGTCGGCGCGGGTCAGGTCCAGGCGGGACGGGTCGGTGAAGACCGCCGGGTCGTGGTTGGCGGAGCCGAAGAGCATCGCGATCTCCGCACCCCGCGGGATCACCTGCCCGTCGATCTCGATCTCGTCCAGGACCCAGCGCTCGAACAGCTGGAGCGGGGTGTCGTAGCGCATCAGCTCCTCCACGGCGGAGGGCACGAGGGAGTGGTCGGCGCGCAGGGCGGCCAGCTGGTCGGGGTTGCGGAACAGCGCCCACCAGCCGTTGACCGTGGAGTTCACCGTCGCCTCGTGGCCCGCGTTCAGCAGCAGCACGCAGGTGGAGATCATCTCCTGCTCGGTGAGCCGGTCGTCCTCGTCGTGGGCGGCGATCAGACCGGAGACCAGGTCGTCACCGGGGTTCCTGCGGCGCTCGGCGATCAGTGCGCGCAGGTACTCCGAGAACTCGGCCGAGGCGCGGACCGCCCTCTGCGCCGCGTCCCCGGACGGGTTCAGCTCGTACATCCCGCAGATGTCCGCCGACCAGGGGCGCAGGGGTGCCCGGTCCGCCTCCGGGATGCCCAGCATCTCCGCGATCACCGCGACCGGCAGCGGCTCGGCGACGTCCGTGAGCAGGTCGCCGCCGCCCGCCTCGGCCAGCGCGGACACCAGGTCCCCCGCGAGGCCCTCGACGTACGGCTTGAGGCGCTCCACCGTGCGCGGGGTGAACGCCTTCGACACCAGGCGCCGGATGCGGGTGTGGTCCGGCGGCTCGAGGTCGAGCATGCCGTGGTCGTTGAGGGTGTGGAACGGCTCGTGCTCCGGCGGGGGCGGTGTGCGGCCGAACTCCTCGTGGGTGAAGCGGTGCAGGTACGTCCGGCCCAGGCGCCGGTCGCGCAGCAGCGCCGAGACGTCCGCGTGGTGGGCGACCAGCCACTGGTTCGTCGGCTCGAAGTACCGCACCCGGCCCTGCTCCCGCAGCTCGGCGTAGGCGGGGTAGGGGTCGGCGACGAACGCCGGGTCCCACGGGTCGAAGGCGAGGTCGTCATGGGCTGCCATGAACGGACGGTAGCCCGGAAACCGGCCTCTGACCAGGGGGTCAACCCGGCGTGACCAGCCGTGCCTCGTACGCGAACACCGCCGCCTGGGTGCGGTCCCGCAGGCCCAGTTTCACCAGGATGCGACTCACGTGCGTCTTGATCGTCGACTCGGCGACCACCAGCCGCCCGGCGATCTCCGCGTTCGACAGCCCCTGCGCGATCAGCACCAGCACCTCCGTCTCCCGCTCGGTGAGGTCGCCGTACGCCGCCTGCGCGGACGGCATCAGCCGCGGCGCCTCGGACAGCTTGGAGAACTCGGTGATCAGGCGCCTGGTGACGGACGGGGCGAGCAGGGCCTCACCGGCCGCGACGACCCGCACCCCGTCGGCGAGCCGGCGGGCGGAGGCGTCCTTGAGGAGGAAGCCGGAGGCGCCCGCGCGCAGCGCCTGGTAGACGTACTCGTCGAGGTCGAAGGTGGTCAGGACGAGCACCTTCGCCGTCCCGTCGGCGGCGACGATCTCCCGCGTCGCCTCGATGCCGTTCATCTCGGGCATGCGGATGTCCATCAGGACGACGTCGGGGGCGAGCTCGCGGACCCGCTCGACCGCCTCCCGGCCGTTGACCGCCTCGCCGACGACCTCGATGTCGGGCATCGCGCCCAGCAGGACCGAGAAGCCCTCGCGCACCATCATCTGGTCGTCCGCGATCAGGACGCGGATGGTCATGCGTCACCTTCGATCACCGTGGCGACCGGCAGGAACACGGCGACCTCGTAGCCGCCGTCGTCGGTCGCGCCGGCCGTCATCTCGCCGTTCAGCATGGTGACCCGCTCGCGCATGCCGGTGATGCCGTGACCGGCGCCCATCGGAGAGGGCGGGCGAAGCCCTCCTTCAGGGGTGGTGGCCGGGTGACGGGCGGGCTTCACCAGGTTCGGTGCGGGGGCGGGGCCGTTGACCACACGCACCCCGAGGCCGCCGAGTACGTACCCGATCTCGACGCGGGCGCTCGCGCCGGGCGCGTGCCGCAGGCTGTTGCTCAGCGCCTCCTGCACGATCCGGTACGCCGACAGCTCCACCCCCTGCGGCAGCTCCCGCACCGCGCCGGTCAGCACCTTCTCCACCTCCAGTCCGGCGCCGCGCACGTTGACGAGCAGGGCGTCGAGGTCGGCGAGGGTGGGCTGCGGGGCGTCCGGGGCCTCGTAGTCCTCGGCGCGGACCACGCCGAGGATGCGGCGCAGCTCGGTGAGGGCGGCGACCGCGTTCTCCCGGATGGTGACGAAGGCGCGCTCCAGCTCCGGCGGCGGGTTCTCCACCCGGTACGGGGCCGCCTCGGCCTGGATGGCGACCACCGACATGTGGTGGGCCACCACATCGTGCAGCTCGCGGGCGATCGTGGTGCGCTCCTCCAGCGCCGTGCGCCGGGACCGCTCGTGCGCGGTGACCGTCTGCTGGGCGGTCACCTCCTGCTGGGCGGTGTGCCGGACGTGCCGGAGGGAGACCACCAGCAGGGCGAAGGCCGACGTCACCATCATCGGGCCGCTGTTGGTGTAGTAGTACGAACCGCCGAAGAAGACGTCGGAGAGGAAGGTGTACGCGGCGGTCAGGACCCACATCCAGGCGGCGGTGCGCGGCCGGGTGCGCAGCGCCACGATCACGATCACCGCCAGGTGGCAGACGAACGCTCCGGGCATCCACGGCCAGTCGGCGCCCCTGTCGCCCAGGATCGCGACCACCGGGGTCACCGCGAGCGACAGCCAGAACGCGCCGATCGGCCGGACCAGCGTGGCGAGCACCGGGAACGCGCACAGCAGACCGACCAGCAGGGCCGGTACGTCCCCGCCGGGCAGGCCGCTCGACAGGGCGCCGGCCATCAGCGCGATCAGCGCCACCGCCCCGACCAGCGCGTGCGGGAGGTGCTGCGCGGCGGACCGCAGCCGTGCGGGGAGCCGGCGGACGAACGGGCCGTCCGTGCGCCGGGGCGGCAGCGGCCGGTAGGCGAAGGCGTCGTCGAACAGGTCATGGCGCAGTCCCCGCAGGGAGTTCTGGGCCAGCCGGTACTCCGGGCTGCGGGTCCCGGTCGCGTCCCCGTCGCCGCGCGGGCCGCCCGGGTACTGCTGCTGAGTCGTCTCGGTCACGCTCACACGGTAGGCCGACCGGGTGGTCGCGGTCGTCCCCGCTGAGACGGGTTCCCCGGCGTCCGTCTCAGGTACTACGCGGGTCACGGCGGGTTACCCCTGAGTACTCCGAGGCCGGGGTCAGTACCCCGAGGGGCGGACCAGCCCCGACTCGTACGCGTACACCGCCGCCTGGGTGCGGTCCCGCAGGCCCAGTTTCACCAGGATGCGGCCGACGTGCGTCTTCACGGTCTGCTCGGCCACCACCAGCCGTACGGCTGTCTCCGCGTTGGACAGGCCCTGCGCGATGAGCGCCAGCACCTCCGTCTCGCGTTCGGTCAGCTCGCCGGCGCGCTGTCCGGGCGGGGTGGCGCGGGGGCGGCCGTCCAGCCGGGAGAACTCGGCGATCAGGCGGCGCGTGATGCCCGGTGCGAGCAGGGCGTCACCGGCCGCCACCACCCGCACGGCTTCGGCGAGCTGGTCGGCGGAGGCGTCCTTCAGCAGGAAGCCGGACGCCCCGGCGCGCAGCGCCTCGTACACGTACTCGTCGAGGTCGAAGGTGGTCAGCACGAGCACCCTGACGTCCGGGGCGGCCGTGGTGATCCGCGCGGTGGCCCCTATCCCGTCGAGCTCCGGCATGCGGATGTCCATCAGCACGACGTCCGGGACGAGTTCGGCGACCTGGACGACCGCGTCGAGTCCGTCCACCGCCTGGCCGACCACCTCGATGTCGGGCTGCGTGTTGAGCAGCACGGTGAAGCCCTGCCGGACCATCTGCTGGTCGTCGGCGATGAGTACGCGGATCATGCGGTGCCGTCCAGGGGAGAGGTGTCGGAAGCGTGCGGGGCGGAGGCGGAGGCCGGGAGGCAGGCGTCGACCCGGTAACCCTTGCCTGCCCAGGGACCGGCGGTCAGTCTGCCGCCCAGCATCACGGCCCGTTCCCGCATGCCGAGCAGCCCGTGCCCGGCGCCGGGGGACGGCGGAGCCTCCCGCGTCGGACCGGTGTTGACGATCTTCACCCGCAGCCCTCGCGGATCGTAGGCCAGGGTGACGTGCGCGGTCGCGCCGGGCGCGTGGCGCAGCACGTTGCTCAGCGCCTCCTGCACGATCCGGAACGCCGACAGCTCCACGCCGGGCGGCAGCGGGCGCCGGTCACCGGTGAGTTCGGTGGTCACGGTGAGTCCGGCGGCGCGGGTGTTCTCCACCAGCGACCCGAGCCGGTCGAGGGTGGGCTGCGGGGCGTGCCGGGCGGTGTCGAGGGCATCCGCGGGCTCCCCGGGGGCGGGGTGTTCGGAGCGCAGCACGTCCAGGACGCGGCGCAGTTCGGCGAGCGCCTCGACGGCGTTCTGCCGTATGCCTGCCAGGTTCTCCTTCAGCTCGTCGGACGGGTCCTGGACGAGGTGCGGCGCGACCTGGGCCTGAATGGAGATCACCGACATGTGGTGCGCCACCACATCGTGCAGCTCACGCGCGATACGGCCGCGCTCCTCCAGGAGGGTGCGCCGGGCGCGTTCCTCGGCGGTGAGCGTCGTCTGCCGGCCGAGTTCCGCGCGGGCCTCACGACGGCCGCGCAGGGCACTGCCGAGGACGACGGCGACGGCGAACAGCGGGACGGCGGCCTGACCGGTGGGCTGGTAGTTCACACCGCCTATCAGCCCTTGGAGGACATAGGTGACCAGCGACGTCAGGGCCAGGGCCTCGACCGAGACGCGGGCACGCACCCGCAGGGCCAGCAGCAGCAGGACGAGCAGGTGGGCGATCAGTCCGGACGCCGTCCAGGGCCAGGTGAACTCGTACGCGCCGGGGGCCATCCGGGCGCGTACCGCCATCGCCCCGAGCACCATGGTGCCGAGGGAGAGCCACCACGCGGGCACCGGCTGCCGCAGCGCGAACACCATCGCGGCGCTCTGCCCCAGCGCGATCAGCAGAGCGAGCCCGGGGCCCAGCCCTCCGTGGTCGTGGAGCTGGGCCAGATCGCCGAGGAAGACGCCGAACGCGGCCAGGCACACGAACCCGTGGGGCACCCAGCGCAGCCACACCGACGGCGGCAGCGGGTCCGTCCGCCAGGTCCACAGATCGTCCCGCAGCACGCCCAGCCACCGCCGGACGGACGTGTCCCCCTGGTTCGCCACGCGGCTCAGCCTAGACATGGCGTACGTCCTTCCGGGCCGGCCGGTGGGCGCGGACCACCCGGGACCGTCCCCGTCGCCGCCCTCCTGCGCCCCGCTCCCAGGACCGGAACGCGGACACGCAGACCGCGAGGGCGAGGGCGAACACCGGCAGCCAGGCCAGCCGGGCGGCCACCCAGCCGAGGCCGTCGGGGACGGTGTGCAGGCCGGGCAGACGGCCGGCGGGCAGAACGGTGGCGGTGGCCGCCATCAGGGCGGTCTGGTGCCAGAGGAAGAGGGTCATCGCGGAGAGGTTGACCAGGGCCACCGCCGCCCAGGCGACCGGCCGGCGCATCGCGCCGCGCAGCCGGTCCCGCAGCAGCAGCGCGAGCCCGCACTGGGCGAGGCCGAAGGTGACGGCGGCCAGCGTCGGCGGGTTGAGGTTGGAGACTCCGGCGCCCGGGACGCCGACCATCGACGCCGGGTAACCGGCCCAGGCGACCAGCACGGCCGTGGCCGCCGTACCGGCGAGCAGCAGGATCCAGCCGGACCTGCGGCGTTCCAGCTCGCCCCGGGTCCAGGCGGCGCCCAGGGTGTACGGCACCAGCCAGCCGGCGGCCAGGTTCAGCCAGCCGAGCGAGCCGGGGGCGCCGAGGCCGAAGCGCAGCAGGTCCACATGGAGGACGACGGCCGGCGGCCACAGCGGGTGAAGGCGGGCCAGCAGCGGGGTCGCGGCGGTGAGGACGGCGAAGACCAGCAGGAACCACAGCGGCGACAGGGCGAGCTTCGCCAGGGTGCGGACGGTCGCGTACTCGGTGCCCGAGAGCAGCAGCACGGTTGTGACGGCCGTCCACAGGGTGAGGACGGCGGCGACCGGCTTGAACAGCCGGGCCAGCCGGCCGTGCAGCCAGTGGTGGTACGGGACGCCGCGGGCCCGGGCCGAGGCGTACCCGCGGGTCGCCACATGGCCGCCCACCAGAAAGAACACGGCGAGGGTCTGGAACATCCAGGAGATGGGGGCCAGCCACGGCATGTGCTGGAGCGGGCTGGCGCTGTGCAGGGTGCGCTCGTCCGCGACGAGTGCCGTGACGAGCCAGTGGCCGAGCACCACGCCGAGGATGGCAAGGGCGCGCAGGGCGTCGACGGCACGGTCGCGGTGGCCGGGCGTGGCGGCGTCGACGCGCACGGCGGCGTCGCGCAGCGCGGTGGTGAGGGCGCTCACGAGGTCACCGCCCGGGTCTCGCCGAGAACGATCCGGGTCAGGTTGGCCAGGGAGGCGGAGCCGGGCGCGAAGTAGTCGCTGTGGCCGCCTGCTCCGGCGCTGAAGACACGGGCGCCGAAGTCCGGGGAGACGGGGTCGGTACCGAATCCGACGGTGGTGCCGAAGACGTCGGCGCTGAGGTGCGGCACGTTCTCGACCCAGTCGGCGGCGCCCCGGGCGGCCCAGATCCTGGCCCGGGTGTACAGGGCGGCGGCGGTGTCGGCGCCGGTGCCGGGGCTGCCGAGGAGGGCGATGTCGTCGACGTCGAGTCCGGCGGCGGCGCGGGCGCAGACGACGGAGCCGTAGGAGTGGCAGAGGAGGGAGACACGGGACCGCGGTCCGGCGACGGCGCGCAGGTCCCGTACGAGAGCGCGGAGTCCGGGGGCCGCCTCCTCCGCCCGGTCCGTGGTGGCGACGGTGGCGCTGAAGGTGCCGGGGGCCCGGTAGCCGAGCCAGGCCACGACGGCCGTACGCGTCTCCTCCGGGGCGGCGCGGTACAGGCGCCCGTGCAGGGCGAGAGCGGCGGCACGGAACCGGCCGTAGGTGTCGAGTCCGGTGTCGGAGCCGGGGACGAGGACGGCGACCCGGTCGGCGCCCGCGAGGTCACCGAGCACCTCGGTGACCAGCCCGGACCCCCGCCCGTCGAAGTGCAGCAACTGCCGCCCGGCCAGGGCTCGTTCCGCCGCGGCCCGCTTCCGGTCGCCGTACGCGTCGGCCATACGGGCCGCTTCCGCCGCGTTGGCCCGGTGGGCCGTGTAGGTCGGACCGAGGGTGGCCGCCGAAGGCGGCGCGGACACCACGGGCACCGGCGCGGGCACCTGCGGCCGTCC
>NZ_NEUB01000540.1 GCF_002910825.1 Streptomyces sp. SM1
CACACGCGCTGCGCACCACCGCCGGCGCGGTCCCCGACGCGCCCTCCCGTCCCCTGCACCTGCGCCCGGCATCGGAGTACTGGCTGTGACCGACGCCGTCGCCCGCATTCACGCGGCCTTCGCCGACGCCGGGGTCACCGGCCGGCTGCACGCCCTCGACATCGACTCCGGCGGGCAGCTCGACGCCGGGGCGGACCAGCCGGTTCCCACGGCCAGTGTCCACAAGCTGTGTGTCCTGGTCGCGCTGCACGAACAGGCCGCGGCGGGCCTGCTGGACCTCACCGAGCGGGTCGAATGCCCGCCCGTCGGGCGCACCCCCGGCCCCACCGGCGTCGCCGCCATGCTGGACGCGGCCCGGCTCTCCCTGCGCGATCTGGCGTATCTGATGATGGCGGTCAGCGACAACGCCGCCGCCGATCTGCTGCTGCGCCGGGTGGGTCTGGACGCCGTGAACGCGACCACGGCCCGGCTCGGACTTCCGCGGACGCTCGCCGTCCACTCCTTCGGTGACCTGCTCGCCACCGTCAGGGAGGACGCCGGTCCGGACGGCGCCCGCGCACTCGCCGACCCGCGTGTCATCACCCGGCTGCGGGCACTGGACCCCGCCCGCACGAACCGCAGCACCCCGCGCGAGATGACCCGGCTGCTGGCCGCGGTGTGGCGGGACGAGGCCTGTACGCCGGAACACGGCGCCGCGATGCGGCGGATCATGGGGCTCCAGGTGTGGCCGCACCGGCTGGCCTCCGGTTTTCCGTTCGACGACGTCCATGTCGCCGGGAAGACCGGCAGTCTGCCGACCCTGCGCAACGAGGTGGGAGTCGTCGAGTACCCGGACGGCGGCCGCTACGCCGTCGCCGTGTTCACCCGTACCGCGCACACCGCCGCCACCCTGCCGGTGGCGGACACGGTGATCGGGACGGCGGCGAGGATCGCGGTGGACGCGCTGCGGGCGGCACGGCTGCGGTCACGCTGACCCGTACGCGCGTCGCCGGGGCCGGTACGCGCGTCGTCCGGGCGAAATGCAGGTGAATAGGCAGGTACAAAACAAAGAAGCAGGGACCCGCACCGAAGTGCGGGCCCCTGCTCCTGAATGCCTGCGTGCAGGTCAGGCGGGAACGATGTTCTCCGCCTGCGGGCCCTTCTGGCCCTGGGTGACGTCGAAGGTCACCTTCTGGCCTTCCTGGAGCTCGCGGAAGCCCGAGGTGGCGATGTTCGAGTAGTGGGCGAACACGTCAGCGCCGCCGCCGTCCTGCTCGATGAAGCCGAAGCCCTTTTCCGAGTTGAACCACTTCACCGTACCGGTGGCCATATCAAATCTCCTGAGACAGTGTCGGGAACTCGCACTTTACGAATCCCTACATCGTCGCGATGATCACCTGCCCGGAGAACCGGTAGCAAACTGGCAACCACAACTGCAACTGACGTCAGCCTAGCACGATCCATATCCGCGGCAAGCGAGGAAAATCACTGGAATAAAACCCCGATGGCGTGTTTAGAGAAAGACATTTTCCCTAGCGGGAGCGGAAATACTGTTCCGGCGGGAACAGATTTTCACCGGCGCCCCGGGAGCGCGCCCGCCTCGCCCCGGCGCAGCTCCTCGTTGGCCCGTTCGGCCCGCTCCAACTGCTCCTCGAGGCTGACGATGCGGCACGCGGCGTCGACCGGGGTGCCCTGGTCGACCAGCTCGCGGACCCGGGCGGCCAGCCTCAGCTGATGGCGCGAGTAGCGGCGGTGACCGCCCCCGGAACGCGCCGGGGTGATCAGCCGGGCCTCGCCCAGCGCCCGGAGGAACGCGGGTGCGGCTCCGATCAGTTCCGCGGCCCTGCCCATGGTGTAGGCCGGGAAGTGGTCGTCGTCGAGCCGGTCGGCGACGGGGAGCCGGTCCTGGTCCGGCTGCCGGCCGCCGGCGTACGGCCGGCTCTCCGGAGACATGCGCACCTTTCCGCGGACCACCACGGTCACGGCCCGCCACGGGGACGGGTTCCCCGCGGGGGAACTCTAGTCGCCTCGGCGGAAAAACTGTCACGGCGGCAACAGATGTCCTGCCGACCACGCCCGCGGAGGAAACGCCGGGGCACCACGAAGGCCTCCCTGGAAGGTGCCAGGCGTCGGGCGTGGCGGCCGCGCCGAGGGGCGGAACGGCGCGGCCGAGGGCGGCCAGGGCGGACAGGAGGTCCTCCGCGGTGGCGTCGGGGCGCACGACTCCCTGGTCACGGGCCCGGCCGAGCAGGATGTCCGCGGTCCGGCGGCGGTGGGCGTGCACGGCCCGGAGGACCTCGACGTCCGGCAGACGGGTGGTCATGAGGTCGCTGGTGCCCCGGTCGGCCGCCAGGGTGACGAACACGGCGCGGAGACAGCCACTGGGCCGCCCAGGCGTCCGGCGCGGTCCGGGCCTGCTCGCCGGCCGTCATGGTGCCCGCGTCAGCTGGTCGCGGAAGACGGACGGCGTAGTGGCCCGCAGCCGCAGGCCGCTTGCCCTGCTCCGACCCGGACACCGTCGCCGGCGACGTACATGGGGCCGGCTCCCCATGTACCGGGTGGCGCGGGCAGCCGGCCCAGGGAGGCCGTGGCGCCGGCGGCCGGGCCGGGCGCTGCGGAGGCTGCCCGTACGGGGGCGGAGGGGCGGTCCGCCGAGGCGCCGGAGGTGGGGGCGCCGGTTTGGGAGTGCCGGTTTGGGACTGCGGCGGGGGCGGGGTGGATACGGGAAGGCCGGGGGCGGGCCCCGAGCTGCACACATGGGGACGCGACGGCCCGTCCCGGCCTTCCCGCTGGTCCCGCAATCTGCCATGGCGCGGGGGCGGCCGCCCGCCGGAGCGGGCCGAACGAGGACACCGGCGCCCGCTCTCCGGCCCCACCGGGGATTCGGGTATATCGGGAGCTTTATCTCATTTCCTCGTCCATACTCGGAAGTATGAGCACCGCAACGTATGAACTTCTGGCCGTCAGTCAGCAGGTCTGGAACGTGGCCGCGGCCTTCATCGGCGGGCTGATCGTGGCCGGCGCGCTGATCTGGGCCGTACGTGTCGGGATGCGGGTCATGGACCAGGAGTCCCCCCGCCCCACCCCCGAGCAACAGCCGAAGCTGCCCGAGGGCGGCGCGGTCCGCGAGACGCGGGAGATGCGGGAGCCGGACGAGATGCCGCGGGTGGGGAGGACGGGATCCCGGCTCATGCCCTACGAGATCCATCATTCCGGTTCCAGGACCGGCGAGGACCAGAAGCGCAAGCGCTGGCTGCCCGGGTCCAGCGGTGCCTTCGGCAGCGGAGGCCCGGGGCACGTCTGAGGGGCGTGGCCCGTTCAGTGGCCGAGCCACGCTGTCGTGTCGGGGCCCAGACGGCCGTCCTGGAGGGGTGCGCTGGTCAGGAGGACCTCGCCGGCCGGGAGGGTGACGGGGTCGGGGGACAGGTTGGCCACACAGCGCCAGCCGTCGCCGCGGTCGAACTGCAGGACCCCGGCCGGGGTCTCCTCCGCCCAGGTCAGCGACTCGCCGTCCAGCAGTTTGCGGCGCAGCCGCAGGGCCGTGCGGTACAGCTCCAGGGTCGAGCCCTCCACCCCGTCCTGTGCCTCGACGGCGTACGCGGCGAAGGCCGGCGGCTGCGGCAGCCACGCACCGGCCGCCCCGAAGCCGTACGACGGTCCGGTGGTCGTCCACGGCAGTGGCACCCGGCATCCGTCGCGGCCCTTGCGGACGTGCCCCGTCTGTTCCCAGATCGGGTCCTGGAGGACCTCGGTGGGCAGGTCGGCGACCTCGGGCAGGCCGAGTTCCTCGCCCTGGTACACGTACGCCGAGCCGGGGAGGGCCAGCATCAGCAGGGTGGCGGCGCGGGCGCGGCGCAGTCCGGCGTCCGGGTCGACGGCGGGGGCGTGGCCGCCGGACAGCAGCCAGGCGTTGTCGTCGGTGCCCGGCGGGAGCACCAGCCGGGTGGCGTGCCGGATCACGTCGTGGTTGGAGAGCACCCAGGTCGCCGAGGCGCCGGCCGCGTGCGCGGTCGCGAGGGAGCCGGTGATGACCTGGCGCAGCGCCGCCGCGTCCCACGGAGTCTGCAGGTACTCGAAGTTGAAGGCCTGCCCCAGTTCGTCCGGGCGGGCGTACAGGGCGCGCCGGGCGTCGGGGACCCAGGCCTCGGCGACGGCCGTCCGGGGTGGCGAGTAGGCGTCGAGGATCTTGCGCCAGTCGCGGTAGATCTCGTGCACCTCGTCGCGGTCGTAGAAGGGGTGGGTGCCGGGCGGGAAGCCGGCGAGGGCGGCCTCACCGCCCGACGTGTGGGCACCGAGGTCGCGCAGCGGCTCGCTCAGGTCCTTGGCGAGGGCGTGCGCCACGTCGATCCGGAAGCCGTCCACACCGCGGTCGGACCAGAACCGCAGGGTGGCACGGTGGTCGTCGCGGACGTCCCTGTGACCCCAGTCGAGGTCGGGCTGCTCGGCGGCGAAGAGATGCAGGTACCACTGCCCGTCCGGGACCCGCTGCCAGGCACTGCCGCCGAACACGGACTGCCAGTCGGTGGGCGGCAGTCCGCCCCGCTCGCCCCGGCCGTCCCGGAAGACGTAGCGGTCGCGGGCCGGTGAGCCGGGGCCGGCGCGCAGCGCTTCCTGGAACCAGACGTGCCGGTGGGAGGTGTGGTTGGGGACGATGTCGACGATGACCTTCAGGCCGAGCCGGTGCGCCTCGCGGACGAGGGCGTCGAAGTCGTCGAGCGTGCCCAGGCGGGGGTCGACGTCGCGCGGGTCGGCGACGTCGTACCCGCCGTCGGCGAGCTCGGACGGGTAGAACGGGCTCAGCCACAGGGCGTCCACGCCCAGGGTGGCGAGGTGGGTGAGGCGGCGGGTGACGCCGCGCAGGTCACCGAGTCCGTCGCCGTCGGCGTCGGCGAAGCTGCGGGGGTACACCTGATAGACGACGGCCTGCCGCCACCAGTCGGGGTTCCGGGAGGAGAGGTCGGGCGTGGCATCGGGTGCGGGGTGCGGCGGCCGGGCGTCGGGCGCGATGGGGCGGTCGGTCACACGGTCTCCTCTGGGTGTGGTGTGTGCGGGCGACAGCGGGAATCTGTCCACACCAACCTAAGAGCGAACACGCGGATTGAACGGAATCATCCATCCCCGAATACTTCCGCCCTGTTTGCCCCCGTCATCCGGGGCTACCCCGTGCGGAGGACGCCAGGCCGTCCGGCCGACGAGAGGAACACGGGATCATGGCTCTCCCCCCGCACGCTACGCGCCCGGAACGGTCTGGCGGCAGGAGCGCTCGCCGTCACCCTCGCCCTGGCGGGGAGCGGATGCGGAGCGGACGACGACTTCTCCCCCCGGACTGGGACGCACCGGGTCAGAACGCCCGTGTCGGGGACCTCATGATCCGGTACGCGCACCTGGCCGAACTGACGGGCGGGCCGTGGCGGCCCGGGGACGACGTCCCGGCGTACGTATGGCTCTACAACAAGGGCGGCGGGCGCGATCGGCTGGTGGACGCGAGTTCGCCGATGGCCGCGTCCGTCGACATCGTCGACTCCGACGGCAAGCGGCTGCCGAACCGTGTGGAACTGCCCGAGAACGACCTGGTCGAGCTGGAGCCGGGCAAGAACCACCTGATCCTGCGGAACGTGCGCGAGGTGATCAGGGGCGGCGGCGCCACCGAGATCACCCTGCGGTTCCAGGACGCGGGCCGGCCACCTTCGGCATTCAGGCACAGCCGCCCGTCCACGACGAGAGCCCGGTTCCGAAGCAGTGACCCGGCCGTCCCCGGTGACCGGCCGGGTCGCGTTCGACCGTCACCAGGTACGACCGTCGCCAGGTACGACCGGGGCCGGGTGAGGCCGGGGCCGGGTAGAGCCGGGGCCGGGTAGAGCCGGGTGGAGCCGGGGGGAGCCGGGGGGGCTGAGGTTCCGGCCCGGCGGCTCACCCGGACGGCTCGCCGCGCTGGTGGCGTGACCGGCCCGGTGGTGCCGTAAGAGCACGTCCGCTCGTGGACGGCCCGGTTCCCCCAGGAGGCACCCCGATGACCCATGCCCCGGCCGCCGCCCGCGCCCTCCTCGTCTCCGTGCTGTCGGTGACGGCCCTGCTCACCACCGCGGGGTGCATGGCCGACGGCCGGGACGTTCCCCGCCCCCTGCCCGAGGGCGTCTCGCAGCCTCCTCCGCCGCCCGAGTCGCCGACCGCCACCGCGTCCGCCGCCGCCTCCGCCTCCGAGCGGCCGGCCGCGCCGTCCCCGCCCGCACTGAGCGAGGCACAGTTGCGGGAGGCGCTGATCACGGAGACGGACCTGGGAGAGCCCTGGATGACCAGCCGGGGCGCGGCGACGTGGCGGGACGGGCTGCTCAAGGCGACCACCGGCCACGCCGACTGCCGCCGCCTCCTGGACGTCCTCTACACGGAGGAGCTGTTCGGCCCCCCGGCGGGCCCGCGCGCCACGGCCACCCTCGACGACACCTACAACGACGCCCAACTGCGGTACCAGGTCGCCGCGTACCGCCCGGCCGACGTGGACCGTGTCCTGAACTGGCTGGGCACCCTTCCCGAGAAGTGCGAACGCTTCGAGGCGACGACCACCCGGGCCGGCACCCAGCTCGTCGAGGTGACCCGGCTTCCGCTCCCGGAAGCGGGCGACGCGCGGGCCGGGCTGCGCCTGCGGATGACCGGGAAGGCCTCCGACGGAGTACCGACCGCGCTCACCGTGGACCTCGCGGCGGTCCGCGTCGGCGAGGACACCCTCACCCTCACCAACGGAGGCTTCGGCGCGGTCCTCCCGGAGGTCACCCAGGCCGTCACTCAACTCGGCGCGGACCGCCTGGCAGGGATCGGCCGCCAGGGCCGGGTACGGGTCTGAACGGCACGGTCGCCGGGTCCCGGGCCCCGGGGTACCAGGACTACAGGGCGCGGGAGTTCAGGACAGGCGGTCCACCGCCTGCTTGGCCTCCAGGAGATCCGTGCCCATGGACTCGCGGTACAGCTTGACCGCCTGGACCTGCTTGCCCTGGCGGACGAGGCTGACGATCTCGTCCATTCTCGGGACCTCCTCCTCGATTCCCAAGTGGCCGAGCACCAGGTCGAGTTTGCGCTCGATGCGGGCGGCACGGCGTTCGGACCGGGAGAAGTGCGTCTGGAGCGTCATCGTTGCGAGGAGCACGACGCAGATGAGCGCGAGGATGGCTATGTCCATGGCAACCAAGGGTAAGTGCCCTGGTCAGGGCGTCTCGAAGCGTCGGCGGTGGAAGACGACGTCCAGGGCCACCTCGAGGGCGGTGCGGCCGTGCGCGAAGGCGTCGCCTCGCAGCCGGGCCAGGGCCTCGTCCGCGCCGATGCCGAGCTGGACCATGATCATGCCGACGGCCTGGTGAACGCGATCGTGGTCGGCGGCCAGCCCGCTGAGCCAGGGTTCCTCTCCGTCGGGAAGGCCGTACGGCAGGTCCATCAGCGCCACCGTCATGACCCCGGCGACGAGCCGGGCCGTGCGGAGCTGGTGGGTGGTGAGCCCGCCGGGCGTGTCGCGGTACAGGTCGAGGGTGCCGACGCACGTGGTGTCACTGCCGAGTGGCAGTGCGTAGACGGCCCGGACGCCGGCGCCGAGCGCCTGCTGCGCGAAGACGGGCCAGCGCTGGACGCAGTCGGCGGCGGCGAGGTCGAGGGCGAGCACGGGACGGCCGGTCTGCAGCACGTTCCGGCAGGGGCCGTCGCCCAACGTCGCCTGGAGCTGGCCGAGATGTGCGGCGTACGGGCTGGAGGCGGCGAGTTGTGCGGGCAGGCCGTCGCCGCGCAGCGACACGCTCGCGCCGTCCACCGGCAGCAGGGAGACGGCCACCGCGC
>NZ_NEUB01000541.1 GCF_002910825.1 Streptomyces sp. SM1
CGGGAGGGCGATGCCGCCTCCGCCGCGGCCGCGTCGTCCTGTGCGGGGTGGGCGGTCAGCCACCGCTGGATGGCGATCCGCGCCGCCGGGGTGTGCGCGTGCTCCAGCCACTCCCGGGAGGGCTCGGAGGCCGCGTCCTGCCCCATCAGCAGCTGGACCGTGTCACCGTCCTTCAGCACGGTGCTCAGCGTCGCCAGGCGGCCGTTGACCCGGGCACCGATGCACGCGTGGGCGTCCTCGCCGTACTGCGCGTACGCGGCGTCGACACAGGTCGCCCCCTCGGGCAGGCCCAGCGTGCCCCCGTCGGGGCGGAAGACGGTGATCTCGCGGTCCTGGGCGAGGTCCTCACGCAGGGTGGACCAGAAGGTGTCGGGGTCGGGCGCGGCCCGCTGCCAGTCGAGGAGCCGGGAGAGCCAGCCGGGCCGGGTGGGGTCGACACGCTCGCCGTCGGCCGCGGACTGCTCCTCCGGCGGGGCGGCGTAGGGGTTGCCGAGGGCGACGACTCCGGCCTCGGCGACCTTGTGCATCTGGTGGGTGCGGATCAGCACCTCGACGACCTGGCCGTCCGTGGCCGAGACGGCGGTGTGCAGCGACTGGTAGAGGTTGAACTTCGGTACGGCGATGAAGTCCTTGAACTCCGAGACGACGGGCGTCATACAGGTGTGCAGCTCGCCCAGGACGCCGTAGCAGTCGGCGTCCTCGTTCACCAGCACCAGCAGACGGCCGAAGTCGGCGCCCCGCAGCTGCCCGCGTTTCCGGGACACCCGGTGCACGGACACGAAGTGGCGTGGCCGGATGAGGACTTCGGCGGTGATGTCCGCCTCGCGGAGCACCTTGCGCACGCTGTCGGCGACCTCGGCGAGCGGGTCGTCCGCGCGGGCCGCGTTGCGCACGATCAGCTCACGTGTCAGCTCGTACTCGTCGGGGTGCATGATCGCGAAGACGAGGTCTTCCAGCTCCGTCTTGAGCGCCTGGACGCCGAGGCGTTCGGCGAGCGGGATGAGCACGTCCCGGGTCACCTTGGCGATGCGTTCCTGCTTCTCGGGGCGCATCACACCGAGCGTGCGCATGTTGTGCAGCCGGTCGGCGAGTTTGATCGACATCACGCGGACGTCGTTGCCGGTGGCGACGAGCATCTTGCGGAACGTCTCGGGTTCGGCCGCGGCGCCGTAGTCGACCTTCTCCAACTTGGTGACGCCGTCGACGAGATACCGGACCTCCTCGCCGAACTGCTCCCTCACCTGATCGAGCGTCACCTCCGTGTCCTCGACGGTGTCGTGGAGCAGGGACGCCGTCAACGTCGTGGTCTCCGCCCCCAGTTCGGCGAGGATGAGAGTCACGGCCAGCGGGTGGGTGATGTACGGCTCGCCGCTCTTGCGCATCTGGCCGCGGTGGGAGGACTCGGCCAGCACATAGGCCCGGCGCAGGGGTTCGAGATCGGCGTCGGGGTGGTGGGCACGGTGGGTGTCCACGACGTGTCCGATGGCGTCCGGAAGCCGGTCACGCGCGGTGCCTCCGAGCAGCGCTGCGCGGCCGAGCCGTCGCAGGTCGAGCCGGGGGCGGGACTTCCTGCGCGATCCCGTGGGTGTGACGTGACCAGAAGTCACCGGGCCTGGGGTCGCGGGATTCACGGCCTCCGCGTTCATGGGCACCTCCGGCTGCGTGGACCGGCGGACGGCGTGCCCCAGGGCGGACTCGGGCTCAGGAGACGGTGCTCGTCTCCCGTCCGGGCCGGTGCTTGATGCTACCGACCCCGACCCCGCCGGACCGACCGCCTCCGGCCGAGCGTGAAACGGATCACTCCATCGAGCGAAGGTCCACCGGCAGTCGCTTTCACGCCACCGGGGTGGCCTCCGCCATGATCTCGAAGTCCGGTACCCCTCACCGTCCTGGGGAAACGACCACGCGGAGGACCGGCGGCTTGGATACGGAGCCGGCGCCGGTCAGCGCAGGGCGTTCTCCAGCCACTCCGCCTCGATCGCGCCCTCGGCGACGATCACCGCGGGACCGGTCATCTCGATCTCGCCGTCGGGCCGTTCGGTGATCACGAGGGTGCCGCCGGGCACGTCGACCGTGTATGTCGCCGGGGCGCCGGTGACGGCCGGGTCGGCGCCGTCCCTGCGGGCGGCGGCCACGGCGACCGCGCACGCGCCCGTACCGCAGGACCGGGTCTCGCCCGCCCCGCGCTCGTGCACCCGCATCGCCACATGCCGCGGGCCGCGGTCGGCGACGAACTCCACGTTCACCCCGTCCGGGTAGGCGGACGGGGGGCTGAACGGGGGCGGGGTGAACAGATCGCCCGCGTGGGCGAGGTCGTCGACGAAGGCCACGGCGTGCGGATTGCCCATGTTCACGTTCCGGGCGGGCCAGTCGCGCCCGCCGACGCTCACGGTGACGTCGCCCTCGGGGAACAGCGCCCGGCCCATGCCGACGGTGATGTCTCCGTCCTTGGCGATGTGCACGGTCTTCACGCCCCCACGCGTGGCGACCGTGATGTCTCCCGCGGACACATGCCCCGCGCGCTGGAGATAGCGCGCGAACACACGCACTCCGTTGCCGCACATCTCCGCGATCGAGCCGTCGCCGTTGCGGTAGTCCATGAACCACTCGGCCTCGGCCGCCATGCCACGGGCCTCGGGATGCGCCGCGGACCGCACCACGTGCAGCAGCCCGTCGCCGCCGATACCCGCGCGGCGGTCGCACAGGGCGGCGACGGCGGCCGGGGGGAGGTCGACGGCGTTCTCGGGGTCCGGGACGATCACGAAGTCGTTCTCCGTGCCGTGCCCCTTGAGGAAGGCGATCCGCGTGCTCATTCCTCGATCGTAAGGGGTGACGGCGCGTCGCCGCCGGTGAGCCGTCGCCCCGTACGGTCCCGGC
>NZ_NEUB01000542.1 GCF_002910825.1 Streptomyces sp. SM1
GCGCGCCGGGGGGTGGACGCCTGGAGCGCCATCCCCCCTGTCGTACGGAAGAGTTCGTCGGCCCCCGGCAGACTCACTCGGCGTGACACCGGGCGAGCACCTCCCTGGCGAGCTGACGGTAGGCGGCGGCGCCGACGGAGTTGGACGCGTACGTGGTGATCGGCTCACCGGCGACCGTGGTCTCCGGGAAGCGGACCGTACGCCCGATGACCGTGTGGTAGACGTGGTCGTCGAACGCCTCGACCACCCGCGCGAGCACCTCACGGCTGTGCACCGTGCGCGAGTCGTACATGGTGGCGAGGATGCCGTCGAGCTCCAGGTCGGGGTTGAGCCGCTCCTGGACCTTCTCGATGGTCTCGGTCAGCAGCGCCACACCGCGCAGCGCGAAGAACTCGCACTCCAGCGGCACGATCACCTTGTGCGCGGCGGTCAGCGCGTTGACCGTCAGCAGGCCGAGCGAGGGCTGGCAGTCGATCACGATGTAGTCGTAGTCGTCCATCAGCGGCTTCAGCGCCCGCTGGAGGGTGGACTCGCGCGCGACCTCGCTCACCAGCTGCACCTCGGCCGCCGACAGGTCGATGTTGCTGGGCAGCAGGTCCATGTTGGGGACCGCGGTCTTCAGCAGCACCTCGTCGGCCGCCATGCCCCGCTCCATGAGCAGGTTGTAGACGGTGAGGTCGAGCTCCATCGGGTTGACGCCGAGTCCGACCGACAGCGCGCCCTGCGGGTCGAAGTCGACGAGCAGCACCCGGCGTCCGTACTCCGCGAGCGCGGCACCCAGGTTGATGGTCGACGTGGTCTTGCCGACGCCGCCCTTCTGGTTGCACATCGCGATGATCTTCGCGGGGCCGTGGTCGGTCAGCGGCCCCGGGATCGGGAAGTACGGCAGCGGGCGCCCGGTCGGGCCGACGCGCTCACGCCGCTGGCGCGCCGCGTCGGGCGCGAGCGTGGCCGCGTACTCGGGGTCGGGCTCGTACTCGGCGTCGGGGTCGTAGAAGTGCCCCTCGGGCAGTTCGTCGTAGTCGGCGAGCTGGTTGTGGGGCGCGCCACTTCCGTCGCCGGCCATGGCGTTCACGTGATGGCCATCCATGCTCTGGTGTGCGGGGAGAGTCACCCCGGGAGCCCGGTGACTCCGGTGGGCTGCGAAGGTGCGCACAGCTACGGAGCCGACAGCAGCGAATCCCGCGGGCTCCTGGTCCGGCGCAGGCATTCCTGGTTGACCACCCCCGGGAGTAAATGTCGACTCATTCACAAGTCGTCTTACCTCCTTGGTGACCAGGAAACTTCTAGACAGGTCAGCGTGGCACCCTGCCGACGTTTGGCGACTCTATGGCGTGTCGGCCGTCCGCAGCAACACAATCCGCCGGACCCGGCCCGATGTGTCGGCAATGAAACATCCCTCTGTCAAGGGCGTACGGCCGTCGCACGGCAGGTTTTACGGGTGCGCGAATCGGTAGAAGGGTTACGTTCGAGGCGAGTTGTGCAGGAATCAGGAAGTGACCATACACACATCTGGCCGGACCTCGTGGGAGAAGGTCCGGCCCGGTGCGTGGCGTTGACGATCCGAGTTGACGTGTCGCCTTTGCCGGTCGGTGACTTGGTCGACTTACCGTCCTGGCGGCTCAGCCGAGCAGCGCGGCGAGTTCGACGTGCTCGAGGCCGTGCGCCTCGGCGACCTCCTGGTAGACGACCTTGCCGTCATGCGTGTTGAGACCCTTGGCGAGCGCGGCGTCGCGGCGCAGCGCGTCCGCCCAGCCGCGGTTGGCGAGCTCGACGATGTACGGCAGCGTGGCGTTGGTCAGCGCGTAGGTCGAGGTGTTGGGCACCGCGCCGGGCATGTTGGCGACGCAGTAGAAGACCGACTCGTGGACCTTGAAGGTCGGCTCGGCGTGCGTGGTGGGGTGGGAGTCCTCGAAGCAGCCGCCCTGGTCGATCGCGATGTCGACAAGGACACTTCCCGCCTTCATCCGCGAGACCAGCTCGTTGGTGACCAGCTTCGGCGCCTTGGCGCCCGGGACCAGCACCGCGCCGATCACGAGGTCGGCCTCCAGGCAGGCCTTCTCCAGCTCGAAGGCGTTGGAGACGACCGTCTGGATCTTCGTGCCGAAGACCTTGTCGGCCTCCTTGAGCTTGTTGATGTCCTTGTCGAGCAGGGTCACGTGGAAGCCCATGCCGATGGCGATCTGCGCCGCGTTCCAGCCGGAGACGCCGCCGCCGATGACGACGGCCCGGCCGGCCAGCACGCCGGGGACGCCGCCGGGGAGCACCCCGCGGCCGCCGTGGGCGCGCATGAGGTGATAGGCGCCGACCTGGGTGGACAGCCGGCCCGCGACCTCGGACATCGGCGCGAGCAGCGGCAGCGCGCGGCTGGGCAGTTCCACGGTCTCGTAGGCGATCGCGGTGGTGCCGGACTCCAGCAGGGCGTCCGTGCACTCCTTCGACGCGGCCAGGTGCAGGTAGGTGAAGAGGGTCTGGTCCTTGCGCAGGCGGTGGTACTCCTCCGCGACGGGCTCCTTGACCTTCAGCAGCAGGTCGGCGGCGGCCCAGACCTCGTCGGCCGTGTCCAGGATCTGCCCGCCCGCGGCGATGAACTCGCCGTCCGGGATCGAGGAGCCGACGCCGGCGCCGCGCTCGATGACGACCTGGTGACCATGGCGCACGAGCTCGTGGACGCCGGCGGGGGTGATGGCCACCCGGAACTCGTTGTTCTTGACCTCGCGGGGGATGCCGACCTTCACGTGGATCACGGTCCTTGGCTCAGAGGGTAGGGGGATATCGCTACACATACCCGGGCACGCACGGGCACACCGGGAGAGACCGCAGAAGATGGTGCGGCAGAGCCAGTTTAATGAAGGTGTTCCCGCTGTCCAGCCTTCCTTTGCATCAATCTTCAGCGGATGCGCTACGGATTTCGCAGGTGTTAGCTCCGTGTTCCGCCTCGGAGTCGTCCTCCGGGGCCTCTTCGGCCAGCATCCGCTCGGCCGCGCCCCGGTGCAGCGCGGCGGAAGCGGGGTCGCCGAGGTGCTCGAAGGAGTCGGCGAGCCGAAGCTGCAGCGCGGCCTGCAGGCGGGTGTCCTCGGCCCGGCGCGCCCACTCCACGGCCTCCCGGCAGGTGCGCAGCGACTCGTCGAGCCGGCCCGCGTACTCCTGCACCCGGGCCAGTTCGCTCAAAGCCCGCGCCTGGGCGGCCACGTCCCCGCACTTGCGGTGCCCGGCGACGGCCGCGCGCCAGTTGCGCAGTGCCTCGCCGTAGCGTCCGGCGTAGGTGTGGGCGGCGCCGATCCGGCCGTAGAGCCGGGCCGCCTCCGGGCGCTCGCCCCGGGCGAGCCGTTCGGCCAGGGCCCGGCCGAACCAGTCGGCGGCCCGGTCGAAGTCCCCGAGCTCCAGGTACGCGCCACCTACGGATTCCATCGCGCGGCCGGTCGCGTACGGGTCGTTCGCCTCGCGTCCGGCGTCCAGCGCGGCCCGGTAGCGCGTCAGGGCGTCCTCCGTACGGCCGGTGTGGGCGTCCAGGTCGCCGAGGTTCAGCAGGGCCGCCGCCCGCTCCCGGGGCAGTCCGCGGCGCTCGGCGACATCGAGGACCAGGCCGTGGATGTCGTACAGGTCGCTCGCGGCGGCCCGGGTGCCGCAGTGGGCGGCCATGGCCCGCACCAGCTGGGACATCAGCCGCCTGGCGAGGGTGTCCAGCTCTCCGTCGGCGACCGCCAGCCGGGCGGCGGCCAGCAGCGCGGGCCGCCGCAGCCGCAGCCAGTCGGCGGCGGCCCGGGGGCTGGGGAAGCGCAGGGCGCGCGGCATGCCGAGGAGCTTCTCGCGTGCCTGGGCGCTGTCGGTCTCGGTGATCGCCCTGCACGACTGGAGCAGCCGTACGGTCCGCTCCAGCATGCGGGCGCGGGCCAGCTGGAGCTCCCCGGGCTTCTCGTGCTCGGCCGCGAGGTCGCGCAGTACGGAGTGCAGGCAGCCGGGCACCCGGTACTGCGGATGGGCGGAGCCCACCGAGTGCAGCAGGCCGTGGGCGGTGAAGTCGTCCAGGGTGGTGCGCACGGCCTCCACGGAGCAGCCGGCGAGCGCGGCGGCGGTGTGCGGGTCGGCCAGGCCGCCCGGGGCGAGGGCGAGCAGCCGCA
>NZ_NEUB01000543.1 GCF_002910825.1 Streptomyces sp. SM1
CGTGCCGGCCGCCCCCGCCGCGCCCCCGGCACCGCCGGCCGCCGCCCCCGGCACCGGGAAGATCAATCTCGACAAGGGCCGGGTCAGCCTCCAGAAGAACCAGACCGTCTCGCTGATGAAGGGCGGCCGCCCGCTGCTCTCCCAGGTCACGATGGGCCTGGGCTGGGAGCCGGCCTACCGGGGCAAGGACATCGACCTCGACGCCTCGGTCATCGCCTACGGCCCGCAGCGCAACCACATCGACAGCTGCTACTTCGGCAAGCTCCAGATCGTGGGCGGGGCGATCCGCCACTCCGGCGACAACCTCACCGGTGAGGGCGGCGGGGACGACGAGACGATCATCGTGGACCTCGGCCGGCTCCCCATGGAGGTGTCCGGCCTGGTCTTCACGGTCAACTCCTTCTCCGGCCAGAAGTTCACCGAGGTCGCCAAGGCGTACTGCCGCCTCCTGGACACCACCACGGGTGAGGAACTGGTCCGCTTCGACCTCACGGGCGCCGAACCGCAGACGGGCGTGCTGATGGCGAAGCTGATCCGCCAGTTCTCCGGCGAGTGGGAGATGACCGGGATGGGCGACTTCGTCAAGGGCCGCACGGTCCGCAGCATGGTGAAGCCCGCCGCCCAGTCGCTGTAGCCGCGGGAGCGGGACACCGGGCGTCCCGGTCACGAGACGCCCGGTGTCACCTCATCCCGCCGCCCACGGCCAGTCGGCGTCCCGCCCGGCCTCGAGCAGCGGAACCATCCGGAAGGCGGCGTCCGACAGACCACCGAAGGTGTGCCGGTTCGCCGTGCCCGACGGGCCGTGGCCCGCGCGGTGTCCGGCGAGGTTCCAAAGCTATGGCTCCGCACCCGTGGAGGGTGGCAGAGCAGCGCCTGCCACAACACCGTTGACAACCCAGAGACGGGATGGCTGGACCTCGACGTCGTACGTCCTTCTCACACCTTTCGCCGACACGGAGACCACTCGATCCCACATGATGGCATCCGCGTAGCCACGGGGGCCGGTCGCAGATCGGCGGGACGCTCGTCCTCGTGCGGCCAAGGACGCCAGCGCCCCGGCCTTGTACTCCGCCCGCAGCCTCACCGTTTCACTCAGTCGCTCGACGGAACGCCCATCAGCCACACGAAGCCGCCACAGCGGCTTCGTACTGTGATTGTTCTTCTTACTGCTGATATTGCTCTGGACACCAAGCCGAAGCAGCACATCAGCGAGCTGGCGCACGAGGCTCTCCGAGATATTGGCAAACTCGATGTGACGCGCCCCCACCGAGCCATCGCTGTCGAACAGTCCGGCTGCAAGGCCACAGACGAAGGCACGCGGCTGTACGGAAGGCCAGCTGCTCGCTTTCCTTCTCCCTTCAAACCCCATACCTGGTGCTCAACCAGCAGGTCACGCAACGCGTTACGGTGCCACTCAGGCTCAGTGAGACGAACTCGCAACCAGGTGCCGTTGTCCTCCACACGGACCTGACAACCGTGTTTGGCGGCGTAGTCGCGCATCTGCTGGAGCGTTCCGTCGTCATGCCCCGCCCAGGTCGGAGTCCGTCCGGTCATGTTGCCGTCTCCAAGCATCGAGCCGACGAACCAACCGTCCCATTCATCACCGAGAGTTCCGAAGAAGTCTGCGACCAGCGGTGCGGGGAGGGCACACCCCGGCACCAACTCTGTGGTCGCCTTCCAAGTCGGACGGCGTGAGCCCGCACGGCTCCGCATCGCCCATCGATGACTTCCTGTCGCTTCGATCAGCCGACCTGAAGCCAGCCGCACGGCAAAAACGGGCTGCCTGCCGTTGCTGTTCCAGCGTACGGGGACGACAGGAACCAGGTTGCCGACCGTACTGTCCCGCGGTGGATACGGACGCCCGAGCTTGGCTTCTCGAAGATCCCACTCTTTGTCGAATGCCGGTACCGCACGTTCTTCCGTGACGACGCGCTCCACAGGAGCGACGGTGCCATCCGGAAGCCAGACCGGGGTTCCCTCAGCAAGCCCCTCGAAGTTGGACATAGGCGAACGCTATGTCCAGCACCAACGGACCGTCCGCGGGATCAGACGGGTTCACTCGTACATGTGGCCCGCTGCTCTAACGCCGCTGCCGCTTCCAGGGCCCCGTGACGGCGAGCATGATCCCCGGCTCCTGGATGTTGGCGTACAGGGTCCTGCCGTCCGGGGAGAAGGTCACGCCGGTGAACTCGCTGTACTCCGGCTCCTCCTCGGTACCGATGTTCAGTTCGTTGCGGGCGATGGGGTAGGTGCGTCCGCTGTCGGTGGCCCCGAACAGGTGCTGGGCGCCGTCGCCGTCCTCGGCGATGATCAGGCCGCCGTACGGCGAGACGGTGATGTTGTCCGGGCCGTCGAAGGAGCCGTCCCTCGCCGGGTCCCGGTCGGCGCCGAGCAGCACCTTCAGTGTCAGGGTGCGGCGCCTGGGGTCGTAGAACCAGACCTGGCCGTCGTGCTGCTCGGGGCTCTCGTCGCGGGCGTAGGAGGAGACGAGGTACGCCCCGCCGTCGCCCCACCACATGCCCTCCAGTTTCCGGCCGCGGGTGACCTCGCCGGGACCGAACTGCTCACGGACCGCCACCTCGCGGGCGTCGCGGTCGGGCACGTCCGCCCAGTCGACGCCGTACACGGTGCCGGTCCTGGTGGCCCGGGAGAGGTCGTCGACGTACCGGCCGCCGGAGTCGTAGCACGTGGGCGCCTGGAGGACACCCGCGTCGTCGGCGAGGGCGCGGAACCTGCCGGGGCCGTGGCGGAAGCCCTGCGGCGGGGTCCAGCGGTAGAAGAGGCCGTTGGGCTCGTCGGCGTCCTCGGTGAGGTAGGCGTGGCCGCGCCTGGGGTCGATGACGACGGCCTCGTGGTCGTAGCGGCCGAGGAACTTCAGCGGCCTGGGGTCCAGGTTGGCGCGCCGGTCGGCGGGGTCGACCTCGAAGACGTAGCCGTGGTCCCTGGTCATCCCGTTCTCGCCGGCCCGGTCGGAGTTCTCCTCGCAGGTGAGCCAGGTGCCCCAGGGGGTGCTGCCGCCCGCGCAGTTGTCGGCCGTGCCGGCGATGCCGACCCATTCGGCGACGGCGCCGTCGGGGCGCACCTCGACGATCGTGCAGCCGCCGGGTGCGGCCGGGTCGTAGACCAGGCCCTCGGTGAGCGGCACCGGGAACTCGGCCTCGTCGCGCGGGCCGTCCATCTCGTGGTTGTTGACCAGGAGGACGCTGCCGCGCGGGCCGGGGAAGGCGGCCGTTCCGTCGTGCTCGGCGGGCGTGAACTCACCGGATTCCAGGCGGGTCCTGCCGGCGCGGGTGAGGACGCGGTAGGTGAACCCCGCGGGCAGGGCGAGGAGCCCTTCCGGGTCCGGCACGAGCGGTCCGTAGCCGGCGCCCCCGTGCCGGCCGGCCGCCTCCCCGGCGACGTCGGCGGAGGCGAGCGCGTGGGGCGCGGAGGCGAGGGCGCCGGCCGTGCCCGCCAGCGCGATCCCGGCGCCGGTGAGGGCGGACGTTCTGGCGAAGTCCCTGCGGGTGAGCGGCATGCCGGCTCCAGGTGAGGGTGGGCGGACCGTGGCGGTGCGCACGTCACGCTTCCGCCCTCACCTGAACACCGGTTGAACGGCGGGGGTCACGGCACCTCTCGGGTCCGTGAAACTCAGCCCCCGTGCTGGGACCGGGCCTTGAACGCCGCCTTCCGCGCTTCCTTCGCCACCTTCTTGTCCGGGTGCAGCCGTCCCATGGCCTCCAGCACGTCCGCCGTGGCCGGGTGGTCCACCCGCCAGGCGGTGTCGAAGAAGCCGCTGTGCTGCCGGGCCAGCCCTTCCACCAGGGAGCGCAGCTCCTCGGAGTTGCCTTCCGCGGCGAGCTGGGCGGCGACCGTGTCGATGGTCAGCCAGAAGATGAGGGCCTCGGACGGCGGCGGCACGTCGGCCGCCCCGTGCTCGGCCAGCCACACCCGCGCCAGTCCGCCCAGGTCGGGATCGTCCAGGACTTCCCGCAGGGCGGGTTCGGCCGACGCGCCGACGAGTGACAGCGCCTGCTGGCAGCGCAGCCGCCGCAGGGGTGCGCCGTCGTCGGCGCCACGGGCCGCCGCGAGCAGTTCCCGTGCCGATGCGAGCGGTTGACGCCGGGCGAGCCACTGCTCGGTCTCCGCGTGGGCGGCCGCCGGCGGGAAGACGGCCGTGCCGTCGAGCAGCGCGTCGGCTCCCTTGTCCGCGAGGTCCCCGACCGCGGGCGCCTCGAATCCGGCCTCCAGCAGCCGGGCGCGCAGTCCGTAGAGCCCGAGCGGGGTGAGCCGCACCATGCCGTAGCGGGAGACATCCGTCTCGTCGTCCGGTGCGGCGGGCTCCTCGCCGGCGTCGGCCATCAGCGCCTCGTCGACCGGCTGGTACTCCACGGCGCCGACCGGCTCGAGCATGCGGAACCGGTCGTCCAGCCGCATCATCGCGTCGGAGACCTGCTCCAGGACATCGTTGGTGGGCTCGGGCATGTCGTCGGGCACGATCACCGACGCGGCCAGCGCGGGCAGGGGCACGGGCGCCCCGCCGGGGGCTTCCGCCCCGACCGTCAGCAGGTAGAGGTTGCCGAGCACTCCGTCCAGGAAGTCGGCCTCGGCCTCGGGGTCCCAGTCCAGCGCTTCGAGGTCGAGCTCCCCGGAGCCCTCGCCCTCGGCGAGGGCGTCGACGAGTCCGCCCAGGTCCGGGACGCTCGCGTCGCCGATCACCGTTTCCAGGGCGGCGAGCCACACCTCCAGCACGTCCCGCGGGGATCCGGCGGTGAGCAGCGCCAGTTCGGCGCCCGCGGCGACCGTTCCCTCCTCCTCGTCGACGACTTCGACGAGTCCGGTGTCGACGGCGACCCGCCAGGCCTCGCCGGCGTCGGCGGCCGCGTCGTCACCGGTCAGCGCCAGTTCCGCGGCGGCCGCCGGCAGTTGCTCCTCGACGAGCCCGCCACCGGCGTCCACGCGGGTCGCGGGCCCGGCCCAGCGGGCGAGCCGGACGGCGCGGGACAGCACCGGGGTGGACAGGGCGTCGCGCGCCAGCTCCGCTTCGGGGCGCAGCCGCGCCGGCGGCAGGATGGAGCTGTCTGACATCGGCTTGTTTCTCCTCGGCCTTCTTACGACTCGGCCACTCAGCCTAGACGGATTTCCACCCATGCCGCTCGCTTCATCTCACCTTCCGTGACCGTACATGGCCGAAACCTTGACAAGTGGCTTGGCCAGGCTGGAGATTGACGCGCGTAGACAGGGAGTGACCCACGCTCCACCCTCATCCCGGCGTAGATCACGTTCCCGGAGGGAATCCGTTGTCCAGCAAGTCGTCCGCGCGCCTCGCCGCGCTCACCGTCGCCGCCGTGTGCACCGCGGCGTCCACCGTCGTCCTCACCTCGCCCGCGCACGCGGACTCCGTACGCATCCATGACATCCAGGGTGACACCCGTACATCGCCGTACGCGGGCGAGCAGGTCACCGATGTGACCGGAATCGTCACCGGCGTCCGCACCTACGGCTCGTCCCGCGGCTTCTGGATACAGGATCCCGCTCCGGACGCCGACCCGGCCACCAGCGAGGGCGTCTTCGTCTTCACGGGGTCCGCCCCGCAGGGTGTCGCGGTCGGCGACGCCGTCACCGTCTCCGGCACGGTGACGGAGTACGTTCCCGGCGGCACGTCCTCCGGCAACCAGTCACTGACGGAGATCACCCGCGCGGCCTTCACCGTCGTCTCCAGCGGCAACGCGGTCCCGGACGCGACGCCGATCACCGCGAGATCCGTACCGGCCGCCTACACCCCCGTCCCGGACGGCTCGGTCGACGGTCTCCCGCTGCGTCCCGCCCGGTACGCGCTCGACCTCTACGAGTCGCTCGAGGGCATGAACGTCCGGGTGTCCGACACCCGGGTGGTGGGCGCCACCGACCCGTACACGGAACTCTGGGTCACGGTGAAGCCCCGGGAGCACCGCAACCTCCGCGGCGGCACGGTCTACGGCTCGTACGACTCCCAGAACACGGGCCGGCTGCAGATCCAGTCGCTGGGCAGGGCGGCCGACTTCCCCGACGCGAACGTGGGGGACACCCTCGCCGGCGACACCACGGGCCCGCTGGACTACAACCAGTTCGGCGGCTACACGCTGGTGGCGAGCGATCTGGGCACCCTGGAGTCCGGGGACCTGCGGCGCGAGACGACCCGCCGGCAGCACCGCTCCGAGCTGGCGATCGCGACCTACAACGTCGAGAACCTCGACCCCTCCGACGACACCTTCGCGGCGCACGCCGCCGCGATCGTGGACAACCTCAGGTCCCCCGACATCCTGTCGCTGGAGGAGATCCAGGACAACAACGGCGCCACCGACGACGGCACGGTCGCCGCGGACCGGACGCTGGCCACGCTGATCGACGCCATCGAGGCGGCGGGCGGCCCGCGTTACGACTGGCGCGCCGTCGACCCGGCCGACAAGGAGGACGGCGGCCAGCCGGGCGGCAACATCCGCCAGGCGTTCCTCTTCAACCCGGCCCGGGTCTCCTTCACCGACCGTCCCGGCGGCGACGCCACCACGCCCACCGATGTCGTGAAGGTCCGCGGCCAGGCGGCGCTGACCCACTCCCCCGGCCGGATCGACCCGGCGTCCGCCGCGTTCGAGGACAGCCGCAAGCCCCTGGCCGGCGAGTTCAGGTTCCGGGGCCGCACGGTCGTCGTCATCGCCAACCACTTCGCCTCGAAGGGCGGCGACCAGAGCCTGACCTCCCGGTACCAGCCGCCGTCCCGCGGCTCGGAGACCCAGCGCCACCTCCAGGCCGCGGCGGTCCACGACTTCACCGCGAAGATCCTCAAGACCCAGAAGAACGCCAGGGTCGTGGCCCTCGGCGACATCAACGACTTCGAGTTCTCGGAGACCACCGACATCCTCGAGGGGCGCGGCACCCTCTGGTCGGCCATCAAGTCGCTGCCGAAGTGGGAGCGTTACTCGTACGTCTACCAGGGCAACAGCCAGGTGCTGGACCAGATCCTGATCACCCCGTCGATCCGCCGCTTCAGCTACGACAGCGTGCACATCAACGCGGAGTTCCACGACCAGATCAGCGACCACGACCCGCAGGTCCTGCGCTTCCGCCCGTAAGGAAGCGCGACCGCCCGCGGTCGGTGCGGGATTCCGGGGGTTCCGGGGATCTCCGCCCACCGACCGCGGGCGCCACGCGCACCCCCGCGGCCCGGCACCGCCGGCCGGGCGCGGGCCGTCTCAGCAACGGTGGCGTTGCACCATCACCGCACCCACGACGGCGGCGACCACGGCACCGGCGATGATCACCGGTTTGCGGTGCCGCATGCCGGCCTCTCCGGCGTGCGCGGCACTGCTCCGCATCTGCACGGTCATCGCCCCCGCCCGGTCGCGGAGGGCGTCGGCCCGTGCCTTCGCCCGACCCTTCACATCCATCTTCCCTGCCAGCTCCTCCACGGTGTCGCCGAGTTCGTGCCGCGTCCGCTCGATCTCCCGCCGCAGCTCATCGGGCCCCTTGGCACCTCGCCCCGCCAGGGCACTCTCCGCCCGCGCGTCCACATGGGCCCCCGCGGGGGAGTCCGCGCGCCTCACGTCGTGCGTCATCGGTGCGCCCTTCCCTTGATCTCGTCCACATCGGCCTTCACGCTGCCCAGCGTCCTCTCCGGCTTGGGCGGCGTGGCCCGGCGCAACTGCCCGCGGCCGGCGAGGGCCAGCACCCCGGCGATGAGGAACAGCACGCCCGTGACGATCAGCGCCGCGGCCCACAGGGGCAGCACCAGGTCCAGCGCAGCGACACCCGTACCGGCCAGCGCCAGCAGCCCGGCGTAGCCGAACGCGCCCGCCGCCCCCAGCATCCCGCCGCCCTTCCCGGCGTGGCGGCCCTTCTCCGCCAGTTCCTCCTTGGCGAGCGCCACTTCCTGCCGTGCGAGCCGTGAGATCTGTTCGGTGGCCTGCCCGACGAGCTCGCCCACGCTGTGCTCGTCCCGAACCGGCCGTCGCTCGATGGTTCCGGTCACGATGCGCCTCCTCTCGGGGTCGGGAAACCCGAGTACCCCCGCGCACCCTCCCCTATCCATAAAGCAATGCTTACCCATACCCGTCACGACATGTAAGTGGAACTTCACGACGCCGCGGCCGACACTACCCCCATGACCCCTTTCGGCCGCATCCTCTGCGCGATGATCACCCCGTTCACCCCCACCGGCGCGCTCGACCTGGACGGCGCCCAGCGCCTGGCCGACCATCTGGTCACCCGGGGCTGCGACGGCCTGGTCCTCTCCGGCACCACGGGCGAGTCCCCCACCACCACGGACGCCGAGAAGTCCGCCCTCGTCACGGCGGTGCGCGAGGCGATCGGCTCCCGCGCGACGATCGTCGCCGGCGTCGGCACCCCCGACACGGCCCACACCGCCGCACTGGCCCGTGAGGCCGAGAAGGCCGGCGCCGACGGCCTGCTGGTGGTCGCCCCGTACTACATCCGCCCCCCGCAGGACGCGATCGAGGCGCACTTCCTCGAGATCGCTGACGCGACGGGCCTGCCCCTGGCCCTGTACGACATCCCCGCCCGCACCGGCACCCGGATCGAACCGGACACCCTGCTGCGCCTGGCCGGGCATCCCTCGATCGTGGCGGTGAAGGACTGCTCGAACGACTTCCTGTCGGCGCAGAAGCTGATCTCCCGCACCGACCTCGCGTACTACGCGGGCTGCGACGAGCACAACCTCGCCCTGTACGCGGTCGGCGGGGCCGGCAGCGTCAGCACGGTCGCCAACGTGATCCCGGGTCAGGTCCGTGCCGTCCTGGACGCGTTCGACGCGGGTGACACGAGTGGCGCCGCGCGCCTCCAGCACCGGGTGACGCCTCTCATCGAGGCGATGATGGCGAAGGGCCTGCCGGGCACGGTCACGGCCAAGGCCCTCCTCGCCGGACTGGGCCTGCCCGCGGGCCCGGTGCGTTCACCGCTGCGGCCGGCCGGCGCCGGCACGACGGCCGGGCTCAGGGAGGCGCACGAGCTGGCCACGCGAACGGGCCGGACCCCCGCCGAGTGAGGATCCGGCCCGCCGGGACAGTCCCCCGGCCGCTCGCCGTCAGTCCCAGACGTACCCGTCCCCGAGCAGCAGGAAGTGCTCCAGCACATCCTCCGCGGGGTCGTCGATCTGCCCGACGTCGGCGTTGAGCAGGGCCACCCGGTGGCCGTTGTTCGAGCCGGTGGAGGTCTCGTCCGCGTGGGCGGTGCCCGCCAGCGTCCCGCACAGCATCAGCATGGCCGCGACGCCCATCACCCCGACCGCGCAGCGCAGTACGCCCCACACCCACTTGTTCGCCATCGCCCGTCCCATCTCCTGTATGTCAGTCGTTCCGGCGTCTGATCGGACTCTGTGTCCACCCGTTCATCTGCCAAAACGACCCGGAGGTCACGGGGAGTAACCCGTACGGGCGTGACGGGAGGGTCAGTTGTGGCTGTGGAGGACGTCGTTGAGGCCGCCCCAGACCGCGTTGTTCGGGCGCGCCTCGACCGTGCCGGTGACGGAGTTGCGGCGGAACAGGATGTGGGAGGCGCCGGACAGCTCACGCGCCTTGACGACCTCGCCGTCGGGCATGGTGACCCGGGTGCCGGCGGTGACGTACAGCCCGGCCTCGACCACGCACTCGTCACCGAGGGCGATACCGACGCCCGCCTCGGCGCCGATCAGGCACCGCTCACCGACGGAGATGCGCACGTTGCCGCCGCCGGACAGGGTGCCCATGGTGGAGGCGCCGCCGCCGATGTCGGAGCCGTCACCGATCACGACACCGGCGGAGATACGGCCCTCGACCATCGACGTGCCGAGCGTGCCGGCGTTGAAGTTGACGAAGCCCTCGTGCATGACGGTGGTGCCCTCGGCGAGATGCGCGCCGAGCCGCACCCGGTCGGCGTCGGCGACACGGACGCCCTTGGGGGCGACGTAGTCGGTCATCCGGGGGAACTTGTCGACGGACGTCACGGCGAGGTGCAGGCCCTCGGCGCGGGCGTTCAGCCGCACCTTCTCGATGTCGTCCACGGCGACCGGGCCGAGCGAGGTCCAGGCGACGTTGGCGAGGTGGGCGAAGATGCCGTCCAGGTTCTGGCCGTGCGGCTTCACCAGGCGGTGCGAGAGCAGGTGGAGGCGCAGGTAGACGTCGTGCGCGTCGACGGGCTTCTCGTCCAGCGAGGAGATGACCGTACGGACCGCCACGACCTCGACGCCCCGGCGCGCGTCCGGCCCGACCGCCGCGGTGGCGCCGCCGCCCAGCAGCTCGGCGGCCTGCTCGGCGGAGAGCCGTTCGGTGCCGGAGGGGCCCGGTTCGGCGGCGAGTTCGGGGGCGGGGTACCAGGTGTCGAGGACGGTGCCGTCGGCGGCGAGGGTGGCGAGGCCGGCGGCCACCGCGCCGGTGGCGCTCTGAGCAGTCGTGTCGGTCATAAGGGCAACCTAACCGCCCGGCGCCCACCGACGCGAACCGGTCCCCGGGCATCTCACGTGCCGGGCGAGCCCTCGCCGGCCGGGCCGCCGCAGGCGACGGACCACCGGCCCGTCCTCACCCCGCCGCGGTCACCCGCCTCAGCGCCTCCCGCGCGTACGTCTCGTCGTAGGGCGTGCCGGTCAGCAGGACCTGGAGGCAGATGCCGTCCACCAGCGCGACCAGCGCCCGTGCCGTGACCGGGTCCGTGCGGCGGGAGAGCTGTCCGGCCAGGTCCTCGCACCACTCGGCGGCGACGGGGCGCAGGGCGGGGCGGCGCAGGGCGGCCAGATAGAGCTCGTACTCCAGCTCGACCCCGGTGCGGTCGCCGGCGAGCCATTCGCCCATCAGGGCCGCGAGTTCGGTCGCCACATCGGTGCGCGGGTCCTCGAGCCCGCCCCGCGCGGCGACCGCCTTGGCGAAGCCCTCGTTGGCCTGCCGCAGCGCGGCGACCATCAGCTCGTCGAGGGTCTTGAAGTGGTACGTGGTGGAGCCCAGCGGCACGTCCGCCTCGGCGGCGACGCTGCGGTGGCTGAGCCCGGCGATGCCGCCGCGGCCCACGACCCGGATCGCCGCGTCGATGATCCGCTGCCGCCGCTCGGGATCGTGACGCCGGGCCATCAGTGCGCGCCGCCCAGGTTCAGCACCACGACGCCGATGATGATCAGCGCGATGCCGGCGGCCTTGGCGGCGGTCAGCCCCTCCCCCAGGAACGCCACGCCGATCGTGGCGATGGCGGCGGTGCCCACCCCGGCCCAGATGGCGTACGCCGTGCCCACGGCGACGGTGCGGAGCGTCTGGGCGAGGAGGGCGAAGGAGATGACGTATCCGAGCACGGTCAGCAGCGAGGGCCAGAGCCTGCTGAAGCCGTCGCTGTACTTCATGGCGGTGGTGGCGCACACCTCGGCGGCGATGGCCCCGGACAGCAGCAGGTATCCCATATGTACGAGCGTACACAGCGGACCGGCGCCCCCACACGGGAACGGCGGCGCCTCCCGGGAGGCGCCGCCGTTCCCGGAGAAGCGGGACTCAGACGTTGAACCCCAGCGCCCGGAGCTGCTCGCGGCCGTCGTCGGTGATCTTGTCCGGTCCCCACGGCGGCATCCAGACCCAGTTGATGCGCAGCTCGTTGACCAGGCCGTCCGTGGCGGACTTCGCCTGGTCCTCGATCACATCCGTCAGCGGGCAGGCCGCCGAGGTCAGGGTCATGTCGATGGTCGCCACGTTGGAGTCGTCGATGTGGACCCCGTAGATCAGGCCGAGGTTGACGACGTCGATACCCAGTTCGGGGTCGACGACGTCGAGCAGGGCCTCGCGGACCTCCTCCTCGGAGGCCGGTTTCATCTCCACGGTCTCGCTCATGCCGTTGTCCTTTCGGCGTCGGCGCCCAGCGCCTGGGCCGTCGCGTCCTTCCACGCCATCCAGCTGAGGAGGGCGCACTTCACCCGGGCCGGATACTTGGACACCCCGGCGAACGCGACCGCGTCCTCCAGGATCTCCTCCATCGCGTCATCGGGTTCGATCTTCCCCTTGGACTGCATCAGCTCCAGGAAGGTCCCCTGGATCTTCTGCGCCTCGGCGAGGTCCTTGCCGACCAGCAGGTCGTTCAGCACGGAGGCGGATGCCTGGCTGATGGAACAGCCCTGCCCCTCGTAGCTGACGTCAGTGATCTTCGTGCCGTCGTACTTCACGCGCAGCGTGATCTCGTCACCGCACGTCGGGTTGACGTGGTGCACCTCGGCGTCGCCGTCCCGAAGACCCCGGCCGTGCGGGTTCTTGTAGTGGTCCAGGATGACCTCCTGGTACATGGAATCCAGCCTCACGCCTTCAGCCCCTCATCCGAAGAAGTTCCGTACGTGCTCCAGGCCGTCGACCAGTGCGTCGATCTCGGCCGGCGTGGAGTACAGATAGAACGACGCTCGCGTGGTCGCAGGAATTCCGTACCGCAGGCAGACGGGCCGCGCGCAGTGGTGGCCCACCCGGACCGCGATGCCCTGCTCGTCGAGGACCTGGCCCACGTCGTGCGGGTGGATGTCACCCAGGGTGAACGAGATCGCGGCGCCGCGGTCCTCGGCCGTGGCGGGGCCGATGATGCGCAGGTCGGGGACCTCGGTGAGGCGCTTCACCGCGTACTCGGTGATGGCGTGCTCATGGGCGAGGACCTTGTCCATACCGATGGCCGAGAGGTAGTCGATCGCCGCGCCGATACCGACCGCCTGGGCGATCGGCGGGGTGCCCGCCTCGAACTTGTGGGGGGCGGGCGCGTAGGTCGACGAACTCATCGACACGGTCTCGATCATCTCGCCGCCGCCGAGGAACGGAGGCAGGTCCTCCAGCAGCTCCTGGCGGCCCCAGAGGACGCCGATGCCGGTCGGGCCGCACATCTTGTGGCCGGTGAAGGCCACGAAGTCGGCCTGGAGGGCCTGGACGTCCAGCGGCATGTGCGGCGCGGCCTGCGAGGCGTCGATGCACACCAGGGCGCCGACCTCCTGGGCCCGGCGCACTATCGCCTCGACCGGGTTGACCGTGCCCAGGATGTTGGAGACCAGCACGAAGGAGACGATCTTCGTCTTCTCGGTGATGATCTCGTCGATGTCGGACAGGTCGAGCCGGCCGTCGTCGGTGAGACCGAACCACTTCAGCTTCGCGCCGGTGCGCTGCGCGAGCAGCTGCCACGGCACGATGTTGGAGTGGTGCTCCATCTCCGTGATGACGATCTCGGTCTCGTGGTCCACCCGGTAGGGCTCGTCGGCCCAGCCGAGCATGTTGGCCACGAGGTTGAGGGACTCGGAGGCGTTCTTGGTGAAGATCACCTCGTCGCGCGAGGGGGCGTTGACGAACTCCGCCACCTTGTCGCGCGCGCCCTCGTACAGCGCCGTGGCCTCCTCGGCGAGCACATGCACACCGCGGTGGACGTTGGCGTTGTAGCGCTCGTAGTACTCGCTCATGGCGTCGAGCACCTGGCGCGGCTTCTGGCTGGTCGCCGCGTTGTCCAGGTACACGAGCTTCCGGCCGTCGTGGACCTGGCGGTCCAGGATGGGGAAGTCCTTGCGGATCGCCTCTGTGTCGAGGAGGCCCGGCAGATGTGTCACTCGGATGCCCCACCCTTCGTGTAGGCCTCGTAGCCCTCGTTCTCCAGCGTGTCCGCGAGCTCGGGGCCGCCGGACTCGACGATGCGGCCGTTCGCGAACACGTGGACGTGGTCGGGCTTGATGTAGCGCAGGATGCGCGTGTAGTGCGTGATCAGCAGGGTGCCGACCTCGCCGGACTCGCGGACCCGGTTGACGCCCTCGGAGACGACGCGCAGGGCGTCGACGTCCAGGCCGGAGTCGGTCTCGTCGAGGACCGCGATCTTCGGCTTGAGCAGCTCGAGCTGAAGGATCTCGTGACGCTTCTTCTCACCGCCGGAGAAGCCCTCGTTGACGTTGCGCTCGGCGAAGGCGGGGTCGATCGAGAGACGCTCCATGGCCTCCCTGACCTCCTTCACCCAGGTGCGCAGCTTCGGGGCCTCGCCGCGGACGGCGGTGGCGGAGGTGCGCAGGAAGTTGGAGACCGAGACGCCGGGGACCTCGACCGGGTACTGCATGGCGAGGAACAGGCCGGCGCGGGCGCGCTCGTCGACGGACATCTCCAGGACGTCCTCGCCGTCGAGGGTGACGGTGCCGCTGGAGACGGTGTACTTGGGGTGACCGGCGAGCGCGTAGGCGAGAGTCGACTTGCCCGAGCCGTTGGGGCCCATGATGGCGTGCGTCTCGCCCTGCTTCACGGTGAGGTCGACGCCCTTGAGGATCTCCTTCGTGGCGTTGTCGGCCTCGACGGTGACGTGCAGGTCTCGGATTTCAAGCGTTGCCATGGGTGCCTCAGGACTCCTGGGTGAGGGAGACGAGCACGTCGTCCCCTTCGATCTTTACGGGGTATACGGGGACGGGGCGCGTGGCCGGAGGGCTGTCGGGCTTGCCGGAACGGAGGTCGAAGCGCGAGCCGTGCAGCCAGCACTCGATGTGGCAGTCGTCGACCTCGCCCTCCGCGAGGGAGACGTTCGCGTGCGAGCAGATGTCGTTGATCGCGAACACCTCCCCGCAGGTCCGCACGAGGGAGACCGGGGTGCCGTCGAGTTCCACCCGCTTCGGGGTGTCCTCCTCCAGCTCGCTCAGTCCGCAGGCGCGTTGGAAGGTCATCCGACCGCCGCCTCCAGCTCCTCCTCGATCTTGCCGATCAGGCGCTCCTCGATGTCCGGGAGACCGATCTGCTGGACGAGTTCGGCGAAGAAGCCGCGGACGACGAGCCGGCGGGCGTCCCGCTCGGGGATGCCGCGGGCCATCAGGTAGAAGAGCTGCTCGTCGTCGAAGCGCCCGGTCGCGGAGGCGTGGCCGGCGCCGACGATCTCGCCGGTCTCGATCTCCAGGTTGGGCACGGAGTCGACGCGGGCGCCGTCGGTGAGAACCAGGTTGCGGTTCATCTCGTAGGTGTCGGTGCCCTCGGCCCTGGCCTCGATGAGCACGTCACCGATCCACACGGCGTGCGCGTCGTCGCCCTGGAGCGCGCCCTTGTAGACGACGTTGGACTTGCAGTGCGGGACGTTGTGGTCGACCAGGAGGCGGTGCTCCTGGTGCTGGCCCTTGTCGGTGAGGTACAGGCCGAACAGCTCGGCCTCGCCGCCGGGGCCGGCGTAGGTCACGCGCGGGTGGAGGCGTACGACGTCGCCGCCGAAGGTGACGACGACCGACTTGAAGGAGGCGTCCCGGCCGATCAGCGTGTTGTGCTGGGCGACGTGCACCGCCTTGTCGTCCCAGTCCTGGACGGAGACGACGGTCAGCTTGGCGCCGTCTCCGAGGACGAAGTCGACGTTGGCGGCGAGCACCGCGTCACCGGTGTGGTCGATGACCACGAGGGCCTCGGCGAAGGCGCCGAGCTCGACCAGCTGGTGGCCGTAGGCGGTGCCGCCCTCGCCCCGCACCGAGATGCGGATCGGCTCGGTGAGGACGGTCTCCTTCGGCACGGTCACGACCGAGGCCTGCTCGAAGGCGGAGTACGCCTGGGCGGCGACCCGGTCCACCGGGGTGCCGGCGCGGCCGAGCCGCGCGTCGTCGCGGCCGACGGTCTCGACGACGACGCCCTCCGGCGCCTCGACGGCGACCTTGACGCCGTCGCCGGTGGCGGTCGCGGTGCCGTCGTGCAGGCCGCGCAGCCGCTCCAGCGGGGTGAACCGCCACTCCTCCTCGCGGCCGTGGGGGACGGCGAAGTCCGCCACGTCGAAGGAGGGGGGCGCGCTCATGCGGGTGGCGACGGTCGACTCCGCGGCGACCGCGATCGAGCCGGCGGTGGTGGAGCCCACCGGTGGGGGTCCCCCCGCCGGAGCGAAGCCGGAGGTGGGGGAGTTCTGAGCCTCAGCCATGGCTGTCGTAGTGCTCGCTTTCCTTTGCGTAAGGGGCTTGACGGAACGGCGTGGTGCTTTAGCCGACCGCGCCTTCCATCTGCAGCTCGATCAGCCGGTTGAGCTCGAGCGCGTACTCCATCGGCAGTTCCTTGGCGATCGGCTCGACGAAGCCGCGCACGATCATCGCCATCGCCTCGAACTCGCTCAGGCCGCGGCTCATCAGGTAGAAGAGCTGGTCCTCGGAGACCTTGGAGACGGTCGCCTCGTGGCCCATGGACACGTCGTCCTCGCGGACGTCCACGTAGGGGTAGGTGTCCGAGCGGGAGATGGTGTCGACGAGCAGCGCGTCGCAGAGCACGTTGGACTTGGAGCCCGGGGCGCCCTCGCCGATCTCGATCAGACCGCGGTAGGAGGTACGGCCGCCACCGCGCGCCACCGACTTGGAGACGATGTTCGACGAGGTGTTCGGGGCCATGTGGACCATCTTGGCGCCCGCGTCCTGGTGCTGGCCCTCGCCGGCGAAGGCGATGGACAGCGTCTCGCCCTTGGCGTGCTCGCCCATCAGGTAGACGGCCGGGTACTTCATCGTCACCTTGGAGCCGATGTTGCCGTCGACCCACTCCATGGTCGCGCCCTCATAGGCCACGGCGCGCTTGGTGACCAGGTTGTAGACGTTGTTCGACCAGTTCTGGATGGTCGTGTAGCGGCAGCGGGCGTTCTTCTTGACGATGATCTCGACGACCGCGGAGTGCAGCGAGTCCGACTTGTAGATCGGGGCGGTGCAGCCCTCGACGTAGTGCACGTAGGCACCCTCGTCGACGATGATCAGGGTCCGCTCGAACTGGCCCATGTTCTCGGTGTTGATCCGGAAGTAGGCCTGGAGCGGGATCTCGACGTGCACGCCCGGCGGGACGTAGATGAAGGAGCCGCCCGACCACACGGCGGAGTTCAGCGACGCGAACTTGTTGTCGCCGACCGGGATGACCGTGCCGAAGTACTCCTTGAAGAGCTCCGGGTGCTCCTTCAGAGCCGTGTCGGTGTCCAGGAAGATGACACCCTGCTCCTCCAGGTCCTCACGGATCTGGTGGTAGACGACCTCCGACTCGTACTGGGCGGCGACACCGGCGACGAGGCGGTTCTTCTCCGCCTCGGGGATGCCCAGGCGGTCGTAGGTGTTCTTGATGTCCTCGGGCAGGTCCTCCCAGGACTCCGCCTGCTTCTCCGTGGAGCGCACGAAGTACTTGATGTTGTCGAAGTCGATGCCGGAGAGGTCGGAGCCCCAGTTCGGCATGGGCTTCTTCGCGAACAGGCGCAGGCCCTTGAGGCGGAGCTTGGTCATCCACTCCGGCTCGTCCTTCTTGGCGGAGATGTCCCGGACGACGTCCTCGTCCACGCCGCGGCGCGCCGACGCTCCGGCGTCGTCACGGTCGGCCCAGCCGTATTCGTACGTACCCAGCCCCTCGAGCTCGGGGTGGGCAGTCTCCGTGGGGAGTGTCATGCGGGGTTCCTCCCGGACGTGCTTGCGGATGCTTGGTGGGAAATCTTGGGGATGAACGTCGTGCAGACGCCGTCGCCGTGCGCGATGGTTGCCAGTCGCTGCACATGCGTACCGAGGAGCTCGGCGAAAAATTCCGTCTCGGCCTCGCACAGCTGCGGGAACTGCTCGGCGGCGTGGGCGACCGGGCAGTGGTGCTGGCAGAGCTGTTCGCCGACCGGTGCGCTGCGCGCGGTTGCAGCGTACCCGTCCGCGCTCAGGGCCTTGGCCAGCGCTTCCGTCCGCTCTTCGGGTGCCACGCCCTCGACCGCCTTGCGGTACGCCCCGGCCTGGGCGGCGATCCTGGCGCGGGCGAACGCGGCGATCGCCTCGCTGCCGCCCTCCCGCTCGCCGATCCAGCGCAGGGCGTCCAGGGCCAGTGTGTCGTAGGACTGGTCGAACGCGTCCCGTCCGCAGTCCGTCAGGGCGAACACCTTGGCCGGGCGACCGCGCGTGCGCGCGCCGTAGACCCGGCGCTCGCGGGCCTCCACGACGTTGTCGGCGGCCAGCGTGTCCAGGTGCCGGCGTACGGCCGCCTGGGTGAGGCCGAGGCGCTCGGCCAGCTCGGCGACGGTCGACGGGCCGTGGTCCAGGATGGAGCGGGCCACGCGGTTGCGGGTGGACCGCTCACCGGTTGCCAGTTCCTCGTGGGGAGCCTCGCCAACGTTTTTCACAACGCCATTGTTGCGTAATTCATCCGCGACCGGCAAGCCGCGCCGGAACGGCCCGAAGTGCGCTGCATCACTTAGGCGAACCTAATTCGACCTGCGGAAACGATCTCGATCGATCAATTCGGTGGCGTCCCCCGGGGGCGTCCGGAACACTGCCGGACCATGTCCACACCCCCTCCGACCGGCCCACTCGTCACCCGCGACAGCCTCACCGCGCAGCTGCGCGAGCTCGGTGTCCGGCCGGGCGGGATCCTTCTCGCGCACTCCTCGCTCAGCGCCCTCGGCTGGGTGAACGGCGGACCGGTCACGGTCGTCCGGGCCCTGCTCGACGCCCTCGGTCCGCACGGCACGCTGGTGGCTCCCACGCAGACCGGCGATCTCTCCGACCCGGCGCTGTGGCGGGCACCGCCCGTCCCCGAGCCGTGGTGGGAGACCGTACGGGCCACCATGCCCGCCTACGACCCGCTGACCACGCCCTCGCGCGGGGTCGGCGTGATACCCGAGACCGTACGGACCTGGCCGGGGGCGCTGCGCTGGGGCACCGCCCACGCCCTCGAGGCAGTGGGGGGAGCCCACCCGCAGTCGTCGTTCGCGGCGGTGGGGCCCCGCGCGGCGGTGATCGTCGCCGGGCACGCGCCGGACTGCCGGCTCGGTGAGCGCAGTCCGCCGGCGACACTGGAACGCCTCGCCGCGCGGGTGCTGCTGCTCGGCGCCGGATACGACGCCTGCACCGGGTTCCACCTCGCCGAGTACCGCGTCCCGGCCCCGCGCGTGGAGGTGGGCCGCCCCGGCCCGGACGGCTGGGAGACGGTGACCGAGGTGTCGATCAGCTCCGAGGGGTTCGAGGAACTGGGGCACGACTTCGAACGGGACCGGCCCGTCGTGCGCGGCACGGTGGGGGCGGCCGTGGCACGGCTGTTCCCGCCGGCGGACGCGGTGGCCTACGCCGAGACCTGGCCGGCGGTGCACCGCCCCCGCGAGGAGGAGTTCCCGCACCCGGCGCTCTGAGGACCCGGCCGCGTCCCTAGACTCGTGTCCCATGCGAAGTGAGCCCGTGGTCCAGGTGCAGGCCCTGGTGAAGCGGTACGGCACGAAGACGGCGGTGGACGGCCTCGACCTGGTGGCCCGGCGGGGCGTGACCGCCGTGCTCGGCCCCAACGGGGCGGGCAAGACGACCACGGTCGAGACCTGCGAGGGATACCGGCGCCCCGACTCCGGCACCGTACGCGTCCTGGGCCTCGACCCGGTCCGGGAATCGGCCGCGCTGCGGCCCCGCGTGGGCGTGATGCTCCAGTCCGGCGGCGTCTACTCGGGTGCGCGGGCCGACGAGATGCTCCGGCACGTGGCGAAGCTGCACGCCCATCCGCTGGACGTGGACGCGCTGATCGAACGCCTGGGGCTCGGCTCCTGCGGCCGGACCTCCTACCGGCGGCTCTCCGGCGGCCAGCGGCAGCGGCTCGCGCTGGCGATGGCCGTGGTCGGCCGCCCCGAGCTGGTCTTCCTGGACGAGCCGACCGCCGGCCTCGACCCGCAGGCCCGCCGCGCCACCTGGGACCTGGTCCGGGATCTGCGCGCCGACGGCGTCTCCGTCATCCTCACCACCCACTACATGGACGAGGCCGAGCAGCTCGCCGACGACGTGGCGATCATCGACGCCGGCCGGGTCGTCGCCCAGGGCTCCCCCGAGGAGCTGTGCCGCGGCGGCGCCGAGAACACGCTCCGCTTCTCCGGCCGGCCGGGCCTGGACGTGGCCTCGCTGCTCAAGGCCCTGCCCGACGGCTCCACGGCCGCCGAGGTGACCTCGGGCTCGTACCGCGTCGTCGGCGAGGTCGACCCGCAGCTGCTCGCCACGGTGACGTCCTGGTGCGCGCAGCACGGGGTGATGCCGGACCGGATCTCGGTGGAGCGGCACACCCTCGAAGACGTATTCCTCGAACTGACCGGCAAGGAGCTGCGCGCATGATTCCGGCCCACGCGGAGACCGGCCGGGGGTCCGGGGGTTGGCCCCCGGGAAGACACAGCCTGGAACGCACGGGCAGGGAGCTGCGCGCGTGACCGCCGCCGGCACCTACTCACCGAAGCCGGGCGCGGCGCCCCTGACCCGCATGATCGCGGCGCAGGCCGTGCTCGAGACAAAGATGCTGCTGCGCAACGGCGAGCAGCTGCTGCTGACGGTGATCATCCCCACCCTGCTGCTGGTGCTCTTCGGCACCGTCGACGTGGTGGACCTCGGCGGGGGCGAGGCGGTGGACTTCCTCGCCCCCGGCATCCTCGCCCTCGCGGTGATGTCGACGGCGTTCACCGGGCAGGCCATCGCGACCGGCTTCGAACGCCGCTACGGCGTACTCAAGCGGCTGGCCTCCTCGCCGCTGCCGCGCTGGGGCCTGATGACCGCGAAGACCCTGTCTGTCCTGGTCACCGAGGTGCTCCAGGTCCTTCTCGTGACCGTGATCGCCCTCACGCTCGGCTGGTCCCCGCAGGGCAGTCCCGTCCCGGTGTTCCTGCTGCTGGTGCTGGGCACGGCCGCCTTCTCCGGGCTCGGTCTGCTGATGGCGGGCACGCTCAAGGCCGAGGCGACGCTCGCCGCCGCCAACCTGGTCTTCCTGCTGCTGCTCGTCGGCGGCGGGGTCGTCGTGCCGCTGGACAGGTTCCCGGACGCGGCGCAGGACGTGCTCGGCCTGCTGCCCATCGCGGCCCTCTCCGAAGGGCTGCGGGACGTGCTCCAGCACGGCGCCGGGATGCCGTGGGGCAACCTCGGCATCCTCGCGGCCTGGGCGGTCGCCGGGCTCGCGGCGGCCGGGAGGTTCTTCCGGTGGGAGTAGCCGGGACGCCCGGGACGGACCCTCGTGAAAGCGTGCACAAGCGGCGCCTTACGATGGGCGGGTGCCGAACGTGACCCGCGCCGACGCCCCGGGGGCGCTGCGCAACCCCCTCGCCTTCATCGCCGCCCGCTGGACCCCGGACCCCCGGACCGTCCGCCGGGCGGCCCTCGCCGCGCTCGTCATGGCGGTCCTCATCGTGGTCACCGGCGGGGCCGTCCGGCTCACCGGCTCCGGCCTGGGCTGCCCGACCTGGCCCAAGTGCACCGACGACTCTCTCGTCAACACCAGGGAGATGGGCCTGCACGGCGTCATCGAGTTCGGCAACCGCCTGCTGACGTATGTGCTGTGCGCCGCCGTCGGCTGGGCGATCGTCGCCGCCCGCTCCCAGAAGCCGTTCCGGCGCAGCCTGACCCGGCTGGGCTGGGTCCAGTTCTGGATCGTCATGGGCAACGCGATCCTCGGCGGCATCGTGGTCCTCGTCGGCCTGAACCCGTACACGGTCGCGGCGCACTTCCTGCTGTCCAGCGCGCTGATCGCGGTCGCCACGGTGATGTGGCAGCGCACCCGCGAGGGCGACGGGGAACCCCGTCCGCTGGTCGGCCCCGCCGTGCGGCAGCTGGTGTGGTTCATGGTGGCCGCCTCCGCGCTGCTGATCGCGGTCGGCACGGTGGTCACCGGCGCGGGACCGCACGCGGGTGACTCCAGCGAGGTCGAGCGGATGCCGCTGGACTGGGAGACGGTCAGCAAGCTGCACGCGGTGCTGGCGTGGGTCGTGGTGACCCTGACGTTCGCGCTGTGGTTCGTCCTCAAGGCGGTCGACGCCCCCAGGGACCCCCTGGCCCGCACCCGCGAGCTGTTCCTGATCCTGCTCGCCCAGGGCGCCATCGGCTACGTCCAGTACTTCACCGACCTCCCCGAGGTCCTGGTCGGCCTGCACATGTTCGGCTCGTGCGTGATGTGGATCTGGGTGGTACGGGTCCTGCTGTCACTCCGTGAACGGCCGGAGGCCACGCCCCCGGACGCACCCGTACTGCCCGCTCAGGAGCCCTCCTCCAGCGCGTCGATCGCCGGCCCGAGGTAGTCCCGGGTCAGCCGGGCCCGGCGCGCGACCCACTCCCCGGCGGGCGGCGCGGCGTCGTCGTAGCGCCGTCTCCTGATGTCGTCGACGACGTCACCGGGCGCGCCGAGGCCGGGCAGCACGTCCAGCGCCTCCCTCTTGGAGATCAGGCGGCCCTCGCGCAGCGTGACGGTGGCACGGGCGAAGGTCAGCAGTCCCAGGTCGACCCACACGTCCTGGGTCCAGTCGGCGGCCCGGTCCACCTCCCGCCGCCAGAAGTCACACTGGTCGCGCACGACGAAGTCGGCGAGTTCGCCGTCCGGCACGGGCGGCAGCACGTCCGCGGGCGGCACCCCGCGCAGCACCCGGCCGAAGGCGTGCAGTTCGGCCCGGGTGACCGGCGTGACGGTGCGCCTGAACAGCTGCTCGTGCGCCCAGGTGGGATGGCGCCGTCCCGCGCCCGCCGCCGTGTCCGGTGTCAGGTAGGTGCAGTGGAGCCGGTCGGCGAGCGGCTCGGCCCGTAGCCGGGCGTGCAGCAGCGCGATCCGCCACACCGTCCGGGTGCCGATCGGCCGGTCCAGGACCGCGATCAGGTCCAGGTCGCTGCGGCCCTCCACGTAGTCGCCACCCGCCAGTGAGCCGTGCATACGGCGGCGGGGGCGAGCGGTGCCAGGCCGTCCAGGAAGCGGTCGTGCAGGGCGTCGGTCGGCATCCGCCCATTCTTCACGGCCCGGCCCGGGCCGTACACCGCCCCCGCCGCCCCTTTCCGTCCCGGACCCGGGGCTCCGCCTCCCGCTCCTCGGACTCCCCCGGAGTGGGACCCCCGGAGGGGCTGATTCAGTCCAGCCCGTAGACCCTGCCCGCGTTCCCGGAGGCGATGAGGCCGGCCACCCGCTGCGCGTCGGCCGGCGACCACGCCCCCTCGGCCACCCAGGCGCCCAGCACCCGCTCCAGCGCCTCGCGGAACAGCCGGGCGCCGACCACATGCAGCTCGGGCAGCCCACTGGCGCCGCTGGAGAAGAGGATCTTCCCGAAGGGGGCGATCTCCAGGATCTCCGCGAGGACGGCCGCCGCGCGGGCACCGGTGCGGACCAGGGCCGCGCCGCAGTCGGCGTGGACGTGCGGGAAGACGCGGGCGAGGTGGGCGGCGTGGCGGTGGTACGGATAGCCGTGCAGCAGCACGAGGTCGGTGCCGAGGCCCGCGGTGGCCCGCACGAAGTCGGTGAGCAGGACCGGGTCGGTGCGGTCGACGCGGGCGCCCGGTGCGCC
>NZ_NEUB01000544.1 GCF_002910825.1 Streptomyces sp. SM1
CCCCCTTCCGCCGCAGCGGACAGGCCGCCTCCCGGCGCGAGCGCCCCGGCGAGTACGCGGGCGCCGCACCGCGCATCGCGCACGAAGGCGTGGGACGGGAGCGGGCGTTCATCTCTGTCCCCGAGGCCGGGAGGAAGCGGAAGCGGGACGCTCGCGGTTTCTCGGACGTGCCGGTCAGCGGAGCGCCTCCGCGTCGATCCCGAGCGTTTCGGACAGGGCGCGCTCGCCCGCCTCCGTCACCTTCACCGCCCGCTCGGAGCCGATGCGTACGCACCACCCCGCGTCCAGGGCGTGCCGGCACAGGGCCGCGCCCGCCACCCCGGCGAGGTGCGGACGGCGTTCCGTCCAGTCCAGACAGGCGCGGGCCAGCGGTCGGCGGCCCCGGCGATCGAGACCGATACCGGCCGCGTCGAACCAGCGCAGCCCGGCGTCGGTGAGCGCGAACCCGGTGTCCTGGCGCAGCAGTCCCCGCGCGGTGAGCGCGTCGGTGACGGCGATACCGAGCCGCCCGGCGAGATGGTCGTAGCAGGTCCGCCCGCGGGCCATGGCGGAACCGGCCCCCGACTGCCGCAGCGTGCGCGGGCGTTCGCCGGTGCCCGGTGCGACCTGCGCGGTCAGGTCCTCCACCAGCTGGGCGACCCGCGCGTCGGCCGGCCGCACGTACCGGTGCCGCCCCTGCCGTTCCTCGGCGAGCAGTCCGCCGGCGACCAGCTTGCCGAGATGCTCGCTCAGCGTGGAGGCGGCCACCCCGCAGTGCCGGGCCAGCTCGCCCGCCGTCCAGGCCCGCCCGTCCAGCAGCGCCAGCAGACACGCGGCCCGGGTCTCGTCGGCGATCAGCGCGGCGAGCCGGGCCAGCCCCGCCGCCCGGGGATCCTTCGTCCTCATGCCCTCCAGCATGGGACACGGACACTTCGCCCGTCACCGAAGCGTCCGCGACCCCTCGGGCGGGGGCCTGTCGAAGGGCGCCGGGCCCGGTCGCACGCTTTCACGTGGTGCGGTGGGCGTGCCCTGGCCGCCGTTGTCGTGGGCGGTGGGGGTCTGTCCGGTGGGATCCGTCGGAGGGCGCGGGGTCCGCGCACCCCCTCACGGTCCGGCGGGCGGGTGACGGCTCTGGCCCCGCTGTCGTCGGCCGCCGGCGCTGTCCCGCTCGACCCGGCGGAGCGGTGTCACCCCGTCCACGCCCCCTCCGCCCAGCAGCCGGAGGTCCCGCATCCCGCCGGCCCGGGCTTCACGGAACCGCCGGTGTCCCCGGGCCCGGCCCGCCGGTCCGCACCTGCTCGTACTGCAGCGCCAGCCCGTCGAGCAGCGCGGCCAGCCCCGTCTCGAAGGCCCGCTCGTCGATCTTCTCCTGCTGCTCGGCGAGCAGATGGGCCTGGCCGAGATGGGGGTAGTCGGCGGGATCGTAGGCGCTCGCGTCGTCGACGAAGCCGCCCGCGAAGGAGCCGAGCGCGGAACCCATGATGAAGTACCGCATCAGCGCGCCGATGGAGGTGGCCTGGGCGGGCGGCCAGCCCTCCTCGACCATCGCCCCGTAGGCCGCGTCCGCGAGCCGCAGTGCGGCCGGGCGGCGGCCCGGGCCGCGGGCCAGGACCGGGACGATGTTCGGGTGGTCGCGCAGTGCGTTGCGGTAGGAGACCGCCCAGTCGTGCAGCGCGGTCCGCCAGTCCCGCCCGTCCTCGAACATCGACAGGTCGACCTGCGCGCTCACCGAGTCGGCCACCGCCTCGAGGATCTCGTCCTTGGTGCGGAAGTGGTTGTAGAGCGAGGGCCCGCTCACCCCCAGCTCCGCGGCGAGCCGGCGCGTGGAGACGGCGGCCAGGCCCTCCGCGTCCACGAGCGCGCGGGCCGTCTCGACGATCCGGTCGGTGCTGAGCAAGGGCTTGCGCGGTCGGGCCATGGCGCACATAGTAGGACCGCGACCGGAAACTAGCAGTGCTAATTTAAAGGCGCGGTCCTCGGACGCGCACGGCAAGCGGACCTCACATGGGGTGACTCGGTATGGACCTGGAGCTGAGTGACGAGCAGGAGGCCGTCCGCCGGCTCGCCCGGGACTTCGTGGAGCGCGAGGTCGCGCCCCACGCCACCGCCTGGGACCGGGCCGAGGAGGTGGACCGCGGCATCGTCAAGAAGCTCGGCGAGGTCGGCTTCCTCGGGCTGACGGTCGACGAGGAGTACGGCGGGTCCGGCGGCGACCATCTCGCGTACTGCCTGGTCACCGAGGAACTGGGCCGCGGTGACTCCTCGGTGCGCGGTATCGTCTCCGTCTCCCTCGGCCTGGTCGCCAAGACGATCGCCGCCCGGGGGAGCGAGGAGCAGAAGCGGACCTGGCTGCCGGGCCTCACCTCCGGGGAGTACGTCGGCTGCTTCGGCCTCACCGAGCCGGGCACCGGCTCCGACGCCGGCAGCCTCACCACGCGCGCCGTGCGCGAAGGCGACCAGTACGTCATCAACGGCACCAAGATGTTCATCACCAACGGCACCTGGGCCGACGTCGTCCTGCTCTTCGCGCGCTCCACCGACGCCCCCGGACACAAGGGTGTCTCCGCCTTCCTGGTCCCCGCCGACACCCCCGGCCTGACCCGCCGCACCGTCCACGGCAAGCTCGGCCTGCGCGGCCAGGCCACCGCCGAACTGGTCCTCCAGGACGTCCGCGTGCCCGCCTCCGCGATGCTGGGGGAGGAGGGCAAGGGCTTCTCGGTCGCCATGTCCGCCCTCGCCAAGGGCCGGATGTCGGTCGCGGCCGGTTGTGTCGGCATCGCCCAGGCCGCCCTGGACGCCGCCGTGCGTTACGCGGGGGAGCGGGAGCAGTTCGGCAAGCCCATCGCCCGTCACCAGCTGGTCCAGGAGCTGATCAGCGACATCGCCGTGGACGTCGACGCGGCCCGGTTGCTGACCTGGCGGGTCGCCGACCTGATCGACCGGGGCCGGCCGTTCGCCGTCGAGTCCTCCAAGGCCAAGCTCTTCGCCTCGGAGGCGGCCGTCCGCGCGGCCAGCAACGCCCTGCAGGTCTTCGGCGGCTACGGCTACATCGACGAGTACCCGGCGGGCAAACTCCTGCGCGACGCGCGCGTGATGACCCTGTACGAGGGCACCAGCCAGATCCAGAAGCTGGTCATCGGCCGGGCCCTGACCGGGGTTTCGGCGTTCTGAGTACGAGCTCTGAGTATCCGAGCGGATGTGGCCGCGGCCGCATCCGCCGATTCTTGTCCCCATGAGCGACACACCGGTCAAGCAGCAGAGTACGGCCGCCTTCTACATACAGGCCATGGCGTCCTTCGGAGTGGCCATGGGCGCCACCGCGATCGGCATCTTCAACCTGGAGACCGACGTCTGGGTCCGTGCCTTCCTGGGCATCGCGGTCCTGTACCTCGTCACCTCCGCGTTCACCCTGGCCAAGGTCATCCGCGACCGCCAGGAGGCCGGCGCGATCGTAAACCGGGTCGACCAGGCCCGCCTCGAGAAGCTCCTCGCCGAGTACGACCCGCTGCAGAAGCTCTGACGCAGACCGCCACTAAGCGCCCGCTCACCCTTGCCGGTATGGTGTTACCCCTGCCAGCGAATGAGGTGAGCGATGAGTACGGCGGAGGAGACGGCCGGCGGTGAGGCGCAGCCGTGGGGTGAGGTCACGCCCGACGCGGCCCGACGGCTGCTGCTCGCTGCCGTGGAGGCGTTCGCGGAGCGCGGCTACCACGCCACGACGACCCGCGACATCGCGGGCCGCGCCGGGATGAGCCCGGCCGCGCTCTACATCCACTACAAGACCAAGGAAGAGCTGCTCCACCGCATCAGCAGGATCGGCCACGAGAAGGCCGTGGAGATCCTGCGCACGGCGGCCCGCTCCGAGGGCGGCCCGGCCGAGCGGCTCGCCGACGCGGTCAGCTCCTTCGTCCGCTGGCACGCGGGCGGCCGCACCACCGCCCGGGTCGTGCAGTACGAACTCGACTCGCTCGGGCCCGACGCCCGCGCGGAGATCCTCGCCCTGCGGCGCCAGGTCGACGCCGAGGTGCGCGGGATCATCGAGGAGGGCGTGCGCTCCGGCGACTTCGACGTCACCGACGTACAGGGCACCACCGTCGCCGTGCTCTCGCTGTGCATCGACGTGGCCCGCTGGTTCAACCTGGACGGGCCCCGCACGCCCGAACAGGTCGGCGAGCTCTACGCCGATCTCGTGCTCAGGATGGTCGGGGCCCGCAGGGCCGGCGCCGCTCAGAGGTAGTAGCGGGCCACCGACTCGGCCACGCACACCGGCTTGTCGCCGCCCTCGCGCTCCACGGTGAACGCCGTGGACACCTGGACCCCGCCCGGCACCTCGTCCACGGCGCTGATCGTCGCGGTGGCGCGCACCCGCGAGCCGACCGGCACCGGCGCGGGGAAACGCACCTTGTTGGTGCCGTAGTTGACACCCATCTTCACGCCCTCGACGGAGATCAGCTGCGGGCCGAACAGCGGCAGCAGCGACAGCGTCAGATAGCCGTGCGCGATGGTCGTCCCGAACGGCCCCGCCGCGGCCTTCTCCGGGTCGACGTGGATCCACTGGTGGTCCCCGGTGGCCTCGGCGAACAGGTCGATCCGCTTCTGGTCGACCTCCAGCCAGTCGGTGTACCCCAGCTGCTCGCCCACCGCCGCCTTCAGGTCGTCGGCGGACGTGAAGATCCTCGGCTCTGCCATGTCCCGGCCTCTCGCGTCACGTAGTCGCAGGCGCATCCGAGTGCGCATGTCTAAGCAACTGCTTAGCATGGTCGTCCCGGGGGCCCCTGTCAACGGACACGGGCGTCCCGGGGCGGCTGGGCGGTCGGTAGTGTTCGAGGAGTGCACCGGATTCCAGAGAAGATCCACGAACTCACGGTCGGCCAGCTCTCCGCCCGAAGCGGCGCCGCCGTCTCCGCCCTGCACTTCTACGAGTCCAAAGGGCTGATCAGCAGTCGCCGCACCCCGGGCAACCAGCACCGCTACAGTCGCGACACCCTGCGCCGGGTCGCCTTCATCCGCGCCGCCCAGCGGGTCGGCATCCCGCTCGACACGATCCGGGAGGCGCTCGCCGAGCTGCCCGAGGAACGCACCCCCACCCGGGACGACTGGGCGCACCTCTCGGAGGCCTGGCGTTCCGAGCTGGACGAGCGCATCCAGCAGCTCAACCGCCTGCGGGACCACCTCACGGACTGCATCGGCTGCGGCTGTCTCTCCCTGGACAGCTGTGTCCTGTCCAACCCGGACGACGTCTTCGGCGAACGCCTGACGGGCTCCCGCCTGCTGCAGGACGGTCACTGACCCGCACCGGACGCCGGACCGCGCCGTACCCGGCCGCGTTCTCCCCGGCGGGG
>NZ_NEUB01000545.1 GCF_002910825.1 Streptomyces sp. SM1
GAGCAGCGATTCGTCGAGCATGTGCGGCAGGCTCCGATCTCGGATCGGCGGGGCGCGTGCGCGGTGCGCGGGGCGTGCGCGGGGCGGTGCTACGCGGGGCGGCGGGCCTCGTCGACGAGGAGTACGGGGATGCCGTCGCGGACCGGGTAGGCCAGACCGCAGTCCTGGCCGGTGCAGGTCAGCTCGGTGTCCTGCTCCTCGAGGGGGGAGTGGCAGGCCGGGCAGGCGAGGATCTCCAGGAGGCTGGATTCGACGAGCGGCATCGTGTGGTGTCCTTCGCGGTCGGACGCAGGGGAACGGTAGCTTCAACCAGCCTATATAACCGTGTGGGTACCGCGGCTCGGGCGGTGTCCGGGAGGAGGTCCGCCGCCCCGCCGGGGCACTTCGGCGACCCGTTCTGTGGGAGCCGGAGTCAGGATTCGGGCGAGCGCAGGACGCGAAGGTGGCCGCGCCGCGCGACCTCCATGGGATCGGCCGAACGTCCTCCGGCGTCACCGGCCCTTGAGCCCCGTTCCTGAGGGCGGGCAGCCTCACGCACGGCGTTCGCCAGCGCTTCCAGGTCGTCCCCGCTGGGCTGGGCCGGGGCCGAGCCGCCGAGCAGGCGGACGACCTCCCAGCCGCGCGGCGCGGTGAGACGCTCGGAGTGTTCGGCGCACAGGTCGTAGCAGTGGGGTTCGGCGTAGGTGGCGAGGGGGCCGAGAACCGCGGTCGAGTCGGCGTAGACGTACGTCAGCGTCGCGACGGCGGGACGGCCGCAGGCGGTGCGCGAACAGCGACGTACAGGGCTCACGATGTTGGACGGTACCGCACTCTTGAGCGGGCCGCGACGACTCTCCCTCGGGTCACTCCCCCGTGTCGTGGTGCGAAACGCCCCACGTGCCACTTTGACCATGCCTTGCTGACCTGGGTCGACACACGGGGCCAGGATACCGATCGGTACTGATATCGGTCACCAGTCGGCACAAACACTGCCAATCGGCTTGAGGTCATCGATCTCGGAAGGGTACGAAATCGAGCCCAACGTTGGCTGGAATGGTCATGTTGTGACATGACGCGCGGGTCGGCCGGAAGGCGGGTGGGGGTTCGGGCGGGACGGCCGGGCGACGACTACTCTTTGCAGTGATGGACAGCCCTGTGACTCCCCGTCCCACCGGCCCCGGGCCCCGACGCCGTGATCGCCACGGCCGGGGCATGCGCGGTCCCGTCGCTCCACCCCAGGTGCCGCTCGCGGCCAGCCGCGCGGAGACGTTCGCGGATCTGGTGCAGGACTCGGTGGAGCGGCTGGAGCGGCGCTGGCCGCAGCTCTCCGACATCGATTTCCTGGTGCTGGACGTACCGCGGCTGCACGGCACAGGGGCGGACGCCGCATGGAGCGACGGGACGGTACCGCTGGGCGGGACCGTGGCCGCCCGTGAGGGGCGGCCGGCGCGGGTGGTGGTCTACCGGCGGCCTGTAGAGATCCGGACCAAGGGGCGCGACGAGCGGGCGGCCCTCGTCCATGAGGTCGTGGTCGAACAGATCGCCGACCTGCTGGGCCTGAGCCCGGAGACCGTCGACCCCCGCTACGGCGAGGACTGACGGACAGCCGTGCCACGCTGTGTGCCCCGCCGCCTTCGGGACGGCAGCGGGCCGTGTCAGAGCAGGCCGAGCGCGTCCATCCCCATGTAGGCGAGGTCGACATCGGTGACGTCCCCGGAGCGCAGCAACGCACGCAGTTCCTGCGGTCCGGCCTTCAGCACCTCGATGAACTCCGCGTCGTCCGGCCGCGGCGGCTGCCGGAGGGTGCAGTTGCGGGCAACCGCACAGAATTTAACCGACGCGCTGTACGAGTCACCGAGGCAGCTCCCGACCACCTCGACGTCGCCGTCGTACCCCGTCTCCTCCAGCAACTCGCGCTCCGCCGTGTCCCGGGGCGATTCCCCTGCCTCCACGTAGCCACCGGGCAGTTCCAGGAGGAACCGCCCGGGTCCGGGCCGGAACTGTCTGGCGAGGAGGATCTCCCCTTCCGCCGTCAGGGCCAGGACAGCGGTACTCGGCCGATCCGCACGCACGCTGAAGACGTCCACACGGCCGGAGGGGAGCCGGTACGTGACCTCCACCACGGAGCGCCCGTACTTCTCGTACACCGTCGTCCGGGACAGTTGCTCCCAGGGCGCGTGAGGGCCGGAGCCCACGGGTCCCCGGCTTTCGGTCACGCCGGATCCAGCGGGGCCAGCAACGGAAGGGCAGGGTGGTCCGGGTCCGACTCAAGCATGACATCGATGTGGTCGGCGGTCTGCTCCCAGCCTGTGACGGCGACACAGGGCACGCCCAACTCCCGCACCGGGTAGTCGTTGCCGCCCTCGTCGAGCCGGTCGCCGAAGAAGAGAACGTCCTCGACGCGCAGATCAAGGTGCTCCAGAAGCCGCTCGACGCCGTAGGCCTTGTCGATGCCCTTCTTCGTGACGTCGATGGAGGTGGACCCGCCACTGCGGACCTCCAGGTCGGGCAGTCGCACCGCCACGTACTCCCGCAGGGCACGGCGGCGGGATCCATCCGGGTCCCAGGCCGCCTTCGCCTCATGCGGAGCCTGTTGCCCGAGGGCGGAGAAGGTGACCTGACTGCCGCGGTCCTCGATCACTTCGCCCCAGGTCCTCTCGGCCCACAGGCCCAGGGCCCTCGCGCCTTCGGTCAGGACGCTCACGATGAGGGCCTTCTGCGCCTCGGCCAGGTTCTCGCAGTAGATGTCCTGCCAGCCGACCGTGTCCCATCTCAGGTAGCGCGTACCGCAGGTGGGCATGAGGTGCAGACGCTCGGCGAGCCCGGCCGGGAGCGACAGCTCGTCCAGGACCTGTGTCTGGAACTGCTCGTACCGGCCGCCGGAGATGATGCAGACGTGCTTCTGGGCCAGGAGGCGCGTCAGACACTGAGTCATCCGAGGAGTGATTTTAGCCTTGGACAGAGCCAGGGTGTCGTCCAAGTCGAACATCACCAGGCGAGTCGACAGAATCAATGCCCCATCCCCTTCTTCGTCCTCGTCGGCCGCAGCACGCTCACCTACGGTAGCTGAGGCTGATTCTGCCGACCCTCCCCGCCTGCTTGACCAGGAACCCCTCCACGTGTGCAGCCCCTCCATCACGCGGTTCCGGCCCCCGGAGGCCAAGGGCGGGGTTGTCAGTGACGGCGAAGAGAGCCGCGGCCCGGCTCGTTCCCGGCCGCACCAGGTCCTCGCTCCGGTACTGCCGGTCCTTGTCCCAGCCCCCTGACCTGAGCGCAGCCTCCTCATCCTCGGAGAACACGAACAACGCGTCAAGGCCGGTCAGATCCGGCTGTGCGCGAGGGCCCGCGATCGACGCAAGTCGGAACACAAAGCCCATCTCGGGCGCCACCAGGTCCACCAGTCCCGCCGCGAACGCCAGCTCCGACAGACCGATGGCACCGATCATGCTGTCGATCCTGGGCTCGCTCATTCCGGCGAGCGACAGCAGGTAGGGCGGCTCCACGGTGACCCGCTCGGGCACGAGGACCTCACGCACCCGCCCTCGCATGAGGTCGATGAGCGTGCTGTGCATCGGCTTGGAGGCGATCGAGTGGGTGGCCACGGTCAGCGCGTCCGGACGCTTCCCCGAAGCGCGGGCGATGTTCTCGAGCAGTGGGACGAGACCGTCCTCCGGCCTGGCCATGATGTCAAGGTCGCCCAGGACGCCTGTCGGCGCCAGGGCGGCGTAGGCCTGAAGGTCGGGGACCGGCCGGACGCCGCTACCGAAGCCACCCAGCGTCAGGGCCCCAGGCTGGTTCGTCGCGACCAGTTCGGTACCGTCCACATAGTCGAACACGCCGTCGATCGCCACGGACGGGTCGTCGCCCCGCAGACCGAGCCGCTGGCCGGTGTGGGCGCCCGGGCTGTCGTCGCGCTCGCCTTCACCGGCGGCGACGAGGATTCCGAAGGGTGCGCGGTCCAGAATCTTTTCCGCGGCTTCGGTGGCCGCCCCGTCCACCATGACCTTCCGGTCGTTCAACGGCATGTCTTCGTCGAAGTCCGCGCGGGCCTCCGCGGCGGCCACGGCCGCGGCCGCCATGGCCACCACGAGATAGGCGTCCTCGTCGTGCGAGGCCTCGTCCCGGGACGCGCGAAGGCTCCCGCCGTCGGCCGGAGCGCCCTGCTCCTCGGCGTGTTCCACGGGGTGGCGCAGCCACGTGATCGTGGCATCGGTCAGCCGCTCGTCGACGGCAAGGATCGTGCTGCGCAGGCTGTCGTCCATCTTCTCTCTCCAGTAGCCCCTGGGCACATTTCGGGCTTCTCGTCATGGTCGGCCGTGGCCGGTCTCACCGGGTTCTGCGCCGTCGTATCTGCACAAGCGCGGCGAGCGGCACGACGATCAGCAATACCGACACCCCCAGCAGTCGCCATTGGCCTTCGTTCAGCCAGCCAGCCACCTGGTCAACGAAATCAGGAATCTGAACAACGGCCAGGACAATGCCCATGACCGCGATCAGATGGTCCCTCCGGTTCTTCTCCTGTTCCTCACGAACCCGGAGAAGACTCAGCGACACCGCTTCGCACTTCTCCATGTCCCTGCTAAGGATGGCGACCACCTGTGCACTGGGCCGCGCCCGCTCCGCCCACTCGTCCAGGCTCCGGTTCCTGCCTTCGGTCAGCTTCTCCCGGAAGCCGACGCACCGATCGAGGAGTGCCGCGTGCTGGACTCTCCGGCGGGTCAGCAGGGACTGTTCCGTCGGCGGTATCTCGTGGCGTACCGCGAGATCCGCGAGGACCGACCGGTAACGCGCGCTCAGGTCGTCACAGACGATCCGCCGCACGATTCCTGCCGTCCACACGAATATCGACGAAGAGTCGTAGCCGTATTCGGACAGTCGGAACTGCGACCTGCCCCGCAGCCAGGCCGGCAGATGCGCCATCTCCAGACAGCAGTCCGCGTTGACGAACACCATGTGATCGTCGAAGAACGCCATACCCGTCCGTACGTGTCCGTAGACGCTCTGCGGGCTGCGCCGCAGCCACAGGCCGTCCTCCACGAGGTGATCGGTCGGGTACGAGAGCAGCGCGGAGATCTCCCAGGCGTACTGGGCGGACTCGTTCACCCCCGCGTACATGCTGGTACTGGCGCGGCCCCGGGTGCCGTCGAGGTTCCACACCTGCATCGCGACGGAGCCTTCCACGGCCCACGTCCTCTCGATGTCGGTCCGCTCGATGCCGACGGCCTCGGCGAGGGCGCGGGCGGACTGTTCCGCGAGAAGTCCCGACACGTCCGGAGCGCCCAGGAGCGAGACGAAGCGCAGCAGCGTGTCAGTGGTCAGGGGGGTGGCGAGTTCGACCGCCAGAGTCGCGTCGGTGATCGGCCCGGGCACCGACAGGATGATCGGCAGAGCCGTCACCACATAGGCGCCGCCGAGCGAGACCGCCGCCTGCCTCAGTCCATCGGCGTGGCTGCTGCCCACGACGCGAGCGAGCGCCGCGGGCAGGGGCCCGCAGTCGAACAGCGCGGAGTACACGAGTCCGGAACCGGCCCGCACCTTCGAGGCGTACGAACGGTCGTCGTCGATCTCCCGTAGCCCACCGGCTGTGAAGAGCCGCGAGAAATCGAGGCCCTCGGACAGACGGTGCGCGAAATGGACGACCACGGAGCAGCCGCTGACGCGCAGGCGGTCGGACGCGGGTGGAGCGGGTACGTCGGCGGGGTCGGCGAGCACGGCGAACTGGTGATGCACTCCACACTCCTCCAGCTGCGGCGGACGGCAGGCCTGTCCGAACATACCGGGTGACGCACCGTGAGTAGGCCCACTCGTCCGGTTCCGGGCCGTCTGCGCAGCCGGACGACTCACACCTGTGACGCTTCATCACCTGACGGATGGACACGCCCTGTTGACCGCACGCATTGGCAAGGACATATCATTCCAGCCCTCAGCAGCAGCCACGGGTCTGGAGGGACATGATCTTTCCGGGGAGCTTCCGATGAGCACCGTCGTCACCGGCGCAGCCGGCTTCATCGGGTCCTGGCTCTGCGCCCTCCTCCGCTCCCAGGGGGAGAACGTGCGGGAGATCGACCTCCCGCACTGCGACATCGGTGACACGGCGCACCTGACACGTGTTCTGGAGCGGGCCGCACCCGAGCGCATCTACCATCTGGCGGCCCAGGCCAGCGTGCGGCGGTCATGGCAGCATCCCGCCCACACCTGGCGTACGAACGCGGGGGGTACCGTCTCGCTCCTCGAAGCCGCCCGCGTCGCCTGCCCGGGAACCAAGGTCCTCGTGATGAGCAGTGCCGGAGTCTTCGACGGAGCCCACGTCGACGCACCGCTCACCGAGAACTATCAGCCCGCGCCCCTGTCGCCGTACGCGGCAAGCAAACTGGCAGCCGAATCGGCAGCCCGGCACTACTTCGCCGCGCACGCGCTCCGGATGGTCGTCGTCCGTCCTTTCAACGTCATCGGGCCGGGACAGAGCCAGGAGTACCTGATCCCGTCCCTCTCGCACCGCTTGGCGGCGGCCGTCCGCTCGGACCACAGCCGTATCACGGTCGGCAACCTGGAGGCCCGACGGGACTTCCTCGACGTACGCGATGCCGTACGGGGACTGTGGCTGCTCATGCGGGACGGGCAGCCCGGCGAGGTCTACCACCTGTGCACCGGCGTCGGCACCCCGATCCGCACGCTGGTGGAGACGATGATCAGCCTGACGGGCCGCCCGCTGGCCTACCGGCAGGATCCAGCCCTGGCACGGGGAGCCGACGCGCACAGTCTGATCGGGGACCCCGTGAAGACGCGGTGGCTGACAGGGTGGCAGGCGACGGTTCCGCTCGCCACAACTCTGGCCGACGTTCTCGCCGAGGTGGGCGGGCCCGGTCCCCTTGGGACGAGGGCTGACGTTCTCCGCCTCCGCTGACTTGCCACAGCCCTGACGGTCCGCGCTCCGACGACTGCTGCCCCGAGGTGAGGATGAGGTTCCCGCTGTCCCGGCCGACACTGGGTGAGAAGGAGTCCGAGAACGTCCGGGAGGCGATGGCATCCGGCTGGATCTCGGGAACCGGCTCATACGTCGGCGCCTTCGAGCGATCGCTCGAGCAGCTGACCGGCAGAGCGTACGCAACAGCCGTGTCGAGTGGCACGACGGCTCTGGAGATCGCGCTGTCCGCTCTGGAAATCTGCGCCGGCGACGAGGTGATCGTCCCGGCGCTGACCTTCGCCGCGCCCGCTGCCGCCGTGCTCACCGTGGGGGCCGCTCCCGTGCTGTGCGACATCTCGCCGGGGAACTGGACCATCGACCCCGCGGCGGCCCAGGCCCTGATGACACCACGCACGAAGGCCGTTATCGCCGTCGACCTCATGGGACATCCCTGTGACTACGACCGCCTCGCCGAACTCGGGGTACCGGTCATCGAGGATGCCGCGCAGGCCCACGGAGCCCGGACCGCCAAGGGTCCCGCGGGTGGCTTCGGCATCGCATCGATCTTCAGCTTCCATGTGAACAAGGCCATCACCTGCGGCGAGGGCGGGGCCGTACTCACGGACGACCCCGAACTGGCGGAGCGGGTGGGTCTGCTCGCCCACCACGGCATGAGTACCGACAGACGGTATCACCACAGCATGGCGGGGCGCAACGGCAGGATGACCAACCTGAGTGCCGCCGTCGGCGCCGCCCAGGCCGAGCGCTGGGACGAGCTGGTGGCCGGTCGCCTTCAGGTCGCTCAGCGCTACCGGGCCCGCCTGGCGGGACAGGGCCTGTCCCCCCGCCCGGCGGAGCCGTGGGCCTCACCGTCCTGCTGGCTGTACTGCGTCACCACACAGGCGCGGGACGTCGTCGTGGAGCACGCCCGACGCGACGGGGTCGACGCCCGCGCCATCTGGCCGGCCCTGAGTGACCTGCCCTTCTACCGGCGCTACGTCCCCCGGCACTGCGACCACGCCTCGGAGGTGTCCCGGACAGCCATGTGGCTGCCCACCTGGGCCCACATGTCATCCGAGGAGACGACCGGGGTGACCGACTCCCTGCTCCGGTTCCGGGAACCCGGGCTCAGAGCAGGACCGACAGATCCTCGCGCGCCTCCGGTACCGCCACCGTCCCCCGGTCGTCCGGAAGCGGCTGGACGGTGAAGAACGGGACGCCGCCCTCCGTCGCCGCGAGGGTGCGGGACGCGTAGACGGGCGTGCCCGCCTCCGGTTCGACCGTGAGGGCGTACGTGCCCTTCACGCCCGACGGCGCGGGCACCTCGATGTTCTGGGTCGTGCCGGACTTGACCGTGTAGGTCTTGGAGGCCGGCGTACCGCCCTTCGTGCCCGCGGAGGCGGTCACCTTGACCTCGGCGGTGCCCTCGGGCGCGGTCACCGCGAGGGTGGTGCCCTTGGCGGTGTTGTCCACGGCCGTCGCGCGGTCGCCGACCGGACGGGCGGCCGGGATGAACGCCGACTCCTGCTTCTCACCCTCGCCGCGCAGCACCCGGACCGCCGCCACGACCGGCACGGAGCCGTCCGGCGCCGTCAGCACCAGGGAGCCCGGCTCACCGCGCGTGATGTCACCCAGGTCGACGGCCGCCGTCATGCCGCCCTTCACGTGCAGCGTCTCGTGGCCGGCCGGGGTGATCAGGCCGGAGGGGGAGGCGAGACGGACCGTCAGGTCGGCGTCCGCGTCGCGCGGGGTGAAGGCGACCAGGCGTACGGCGGTGGCGTCCTCCGGGATGCCGGGCAGGACCAGGCTGCCGGAGGGGTCGGCCGACGCGGGCAGCCAGTCGCCGCCCAGCTTGTCGTCCAGGGCCTGGACGGCCGCGCCCACCCGGCCGCTGCGGACGACGACGTGCACGGTCACGTCGGTCTGCTTCTCCTCGGTGAGCGTGGACAGCAGCACCGGCTCGGCGGAGTGCGGCCGGACCGTGATGCCCTCCCCCACCGTCGTCTTCAGGGCCCCGTCCTTGCCGTAGAGCTCGACGTCCACCACGGCCGCCGAGTCGTCGGGGTTGGTCAGGTGGACGTAGTCGGTGCGGTCCTCGCCGGTACTCGCTCCCGGGAACCAGAATTCGGTGTCGGCGGGCGTGCAGGCGACGCCGTGCAGGCCCCGGCCGGTGCCCGCGGCCACCTCCGTCGTCTGCTGCACGGTCCAGCCGGGCGCGAAGCGGCCCTCGGCGGTGCCGATGAGGGCCGGGGCCTCGCCTCCCGAGGTGTCCCCGGTGACCGGCTTGCCGGGCTCCCCGGGCTTCAGTACGTCCTCGCCGCCGCGCCCGTCCTTCCCGTCCTTGCCGCTCTCGCCGTCCCCGGCTTCCTCGTCGCCCTTCTCGCCCTCGCCGCCGGCCTCCTCGTCGCCCTTGCCGTCGGGCTCGGATACCTCTGCGGCCGGCCGGAGTTCTGCCTTGCCCTCGTTCTTCGTGCCCTCCGTGACCGGGGTGAAGGACGTGTAGGTCGTCTCGGCGAGGTCGGAGGTGCTCGGCTGCGGGCAGAGCAGGCTCGTACGCTCCACCGGGAGGTGGGCCGCCGCCCGGGCCGGCTCGTCCGTGGCCCCGGCGTCGGGTGAGGACACCGCGGCGAAGCCGGTGACGGCGGCGAGCGCGGTCACGCCCGCGATCAGGGACAGGGTGGTGCGGTTCACTGCTGGCTCCCGTCGGGACGCTCGCCGCCCGTGCCGTTGGGGTCGTACGGAGTGTCGTAGCCCTGCGGGTAGTTCTGGTCGTAGCCGCCCTGACCCCGGTACGTCGGGTCGTACGGCTGCTGCTGGGTGCCGTACGCGTACGGGTCGTACTCGCCGCCCTGCTGGTAGGGGTCGGGCTGGTAGGGGCGGCCGTACGCGTCCGTCGCGTACGGCTGCTGGTACTGGTCGGCCGGGTAGGTGCTGCCGTCGTGGTCGGCGTCGGCGTACCGCGCCGCGTCCCAGTCGCCGTGGTCGGGCTGTTGCGGGACGGGAGCGGAGGCCGGGGGCTGCTCCGGCGGGGCGGGCAGGTCCTCGTCGAGGGCGGCTTCCTCCCCTCCGGCCTCCGCCTCCGCCTGGGCGCGCAGGCGGCGGGCACGGCGGCCCTCTCCGGCAACGGCCTCGGCGGGCACGGACGGTTCCTCGGGCAGGTCGTCGTCGACGTCGCGACGGCGGCCGGGCAGGGCCATGACGACGAGGACCAGGGCGAGCAGCCCCTGGGTCCACAGCCAGGCGGTGTGGGTGACCGGGTCGTCGTAGGTGACGTCCAGCCTGCCGCCGGAGGAGGGGAGTTCGAAGCCCTGGGCCCAGTCGTCGACCGTGGTGCGGGGGAGCGGCCTGCCGTCCAGGGTGGCGGTCCAGCCCTCGGCGGCGGCGTCGGCGAGGCGCAGAACGCGGCCCTCGGCGCCGTCCGGGACCTCGGTATGGATCTCGACCGGTCCGGCGGCCACGGGCACGGGCTCGCCGCCGCCGTCCTTGCCGGGGACGATGCTCGCGCGGGCCACCTGCCGGTCGACCCGCCACAGCGCGCCGCCCGCCTGCTGGCTGAGCCGGCTCAGGCCGGGCGTGGCGTCCAGGACCCGGGTGACCTCGCGCGGGGCTCCCTGGTGGACCAGGACGTAGCGGACGGCGAAGCCGCCGAGCTCGTCGGCCTGGTCGGCGCCGGATCCCGCGACCAGGTTGGCGACGACCTTGTCGAGTCGCGCGTTCTCGCCGTCCACCGCGGCGGTCTCGGCGTCGCCCATACGGGCGCCGGAGCCGCGGACCAGCACATAGCCGACCCGGTCGGCGGAGTCGCTGTTGAGGACGAGGGTGCGGGCCTGGTCGCTGGTGCCGCTCTCCTCGGCGACGAAGGCGGGCACCTGGACCGGGTCGCGCCGCTCCACGGGGCCGTCGGCGCCGCGGAGTATCCAGCCGGCCGCGAGGACCAGCGGGCCGACGGCGCAGGCGAGGGCGATCAGGGCCGCGACGGGCTGGCGCCAGCCGAAGCTCTGCTCGGCGACCCGCGAGCGTGCCCCGTCGGCGCCGAGCACGGCGGCGGCGAGGACGGCGATGCCGTAGACGAGCGTCGCGGGGCCCGCCCAGGCCGAGTTGTTGGACAGGACCGCGAAGACGAGCCCCACCAGGGCGGCCGCCCACGCGGTGAGGATCGCGGTCCGGCGCTCGGAGCGGAGCAGTGCGGCGAGGGCCGCGAGCACCAGGCCGATGAGCAGCGGGCCGCCGGCGGTTCCGGGGCCGCCCGGGCTCGCGCCGAGCAGGTCCAGGGCGGAGGCCGCCGAGGGGCCGTACTCCAGGCCGGCCTCCTGGAAGAAGCCGAAGGGGAGCAGGGAGAGCGACCAGGGGGCGAGGACCAGGAGGGGGGTGCCCAGCTGGGCCAGGAAGCGGAGTCCGTAGGCCGGGATGTCGGTTCTGCGCAGGGCCAGGACACCGATGCCGAGGACCAGGGCGACGGGCCACACGATCGGGGTGAACGCGGTGGTGATCGTGAGCACCACCGCGTACGCCCAGGTGGCGCGCCAGCTTCCGCGCGTGCCGTCGGCGGCGGTGAGGCCGCTCGCGGCGATGCCCGCGCGGGCGGCGAGCGGCAGCAGTACGGCGAGTACGGCGGTGCCGATGCGGCCCCCGGCCAGGGCGCCGGTCGCGGCGGGCAGCAGGGCGTAGGCGACGGCCGCCCACGCGCGCAGCAGGCGAGAGGGGACAAGCGGGCGGGAGACGAAGTAGGCGGTGAGGCCGGCCAGCGGTACCGAGCAGACCAGGAGGATCGTCACGGCGAGGCCGGTGGAACCGAACAGCAGCGACGCGAAGGCCGCCACGATCGCGAGGTAGGGCGGCGCCGATCCGGTGCCGCCGGCTCCCACGGTGTGCCAGGCGTCCGTGTAGCGCGCCCACAGGTCGCCCGCGTCGGCGGGCGCGGGGAGCAGGGCGCCACCCGCGAGGGCGCCGCCGCCGAGGAGCTGGCGGCAGGCCGCGAGGGAGACCAGCAGCAGCACCAGGAAGAGCACCGGGCCCGGTTTGCGGGCGACGCGCTTGAGGCGGGCGAACTGCTCGATCTCCAGGAAGTCGGCGTCGTCGCCGCCCGGCCCGGACTCGGTCGCGCTGCCGTGCCGTCCCGCACCGGAGACGGCTTCCGGGTCGGAGCGGCCGACGAGGTCGCTCGCGACCTGTTCCACGGTGACGCGGACAGTCGCGCCGGGTGGCGGGAACAGCGGCCGCATCTCGTCCTTGTCGGTCCCCGGGGCGCCGCGGTGACGCCGTCCGGCGAGGATCCGTTCCGGTCGGAGCAGGGTGCCCATGAGGCCGCGGATCTCGTCGACGGCCTGGCCGGGGACCTTGCCGACGAGGTAGGCGAGGGTGCGCAGCAGGCTGCCGAGGACGACCCGGAACAGCACCCAGGGCAGCGCGGCGGTACGGGTGTTGACGAGCAGGGCGTAGACCGCGCCCGCCTTGTCCACCTTGTGCGGGGAGGCGGAGGTGCGGCCCACGCAGTCGACGGTGCGGCGCTCGCGGGAGGCGGCCTCCGCGTGCCGGACGGCGGCGTCGGGGGCGACGAGGACCCGGTGGCCGGCCGAGTGCGCGCGCCAGCACAGGTCGACGTCGTCCCGCATGAGGGGCAGATGGCGGTCGAACCCGCCGAGCCGGTCGAAGACGTCGCGGCGGACCAGCATGCCGGCGGTGGACACCGACAGCACGGGCCGTACGTGGTCGTGCTGGCCCTGGTCCTGTTCGCGGCGGTCCAGGCCGGTCCAGCGGCGGCCGGAGGCGGCGATGGAGACGCCGACCTCGAGGAGCTGCCTGCGGTCGTACCACCCGCGGAGTTTGGGGCCGACCACGGCGACGTCGTCGCGGCCGAGCTCGTACTCGTTCTCCACGACGCGCAGCAGCCGGGCCAGCGCGTCGGGTTCGGGGGCGCAGTCGTCGTGCAGCAGCCACAGCCACTGCACCGGTTCGCCGTGCGGCAGTTCCGGCAGGTCGTAGGCGTCGTCGCGCCAGCTGCGGGTGACCGGGTCCCAGCCGCTCGGCCGCTTCAGATACGGCAGGTCGTCCGGTGTGAGGTGCGGGGCGCTGCGGTTGCACTCCTCGACCGCCTGACCGAAGCCGGTGCGCCGGGCGAGGTGCAGCACGTGGTCGTCACCGAGGGCTTCGGCGACCAGCCGGGCGGAGTCGTCCGCACTGCCGGTGTCGGCGCCCATGGCGAACTGGACAGGGCGCTCCTGGCCGAGCAGCCCGGCGAGCGCGTCGGGCAGCCAGCGGGCGCCGTCGTGGGAGACGAGGACCGCGGTCACCACGTGACGCGGGAACTCAGGACTGGCAGCGAGGTCTTGCCGGGCTGCCGTGTGGCTGTGCACGGACATCGAGGTACGGGCCCCGGTTCGGTGGACTGTGGGGGACGCCCGTGCCCGGTGGGGGCGGCGGGGCGTCTCGGACGAGCGACCACACTATCGGCTGGGCACCACAGCGGCCCGCCGCCTGTGGACAACCCACCTGCGACGGGCCATACGTGACGTATGTGCGAAGTGACGCGTGTGCGGAGCAGACCGGCGGCCTCCGGCGTGCGGCACGGATGCGGGCACCCGGCAGCCACCGCGCCGTACGGCGGCGCCGTGCCGTAGGGCGGTGCCGCGCGCCGTACGTCAGACCGCGGCCTTCTTCAGCCGGCGCCGCTCCCGCTCGGACAGGCCGCCCCAGATACCGAAGCGCTCGTCGTTGGCGAGGGCGTACTCGAGGCATTCGGAGCGGACCTCGCAGGCGAGACAGACCTTCTTGGCCTCCCGGGTCGAGCCGCCCTTCTCGGGGAAGAAGGACTCGGGATCGGTCTGGGCGCACAGCGCGCGCTCCTGCCAGCCGAGCTCCTCTTCCGCGTCGTCGACCAGCAGTTGCTGCACCAGCTCGGTCATGTGCGCCCCTCGTCCGTCTTTCACGTCCCCGTGATCCAGCCGTTACCGATTCCGGCTGAACGACACGAGTGAAATTACAAGTGTGCTGCTCCGGGCGAGTCAAGCCGAGATCTGCTATTGGGCCCCTTATTCACTCTGCGGAACCAAGGCCGAGCGGAAAGTGTTCAAATCACCCTAAACTTTGACACACGCGAGGGACCTCTGAGGATTCACAGCCCCACACAGAGCCTCTACAGGTAGGACGCCCAGGAGATCGATCCCGTTGCGACACCCGCGACGAAGCGAACCGGATCACATTCGGATCACAGGATCGCAACGGCGCGCGTGGCGCCCGGCCGTGCGCACCTTGTGTCCCGGGAAACGAATGAGCAAACCTTTCGCCTGCAAGATGAACCGGAAGAGGTGAACCATGTCCCACGAAACGGGCGTCGAGTTGACAGTGGAGGAGTGAACCGCTGTCCTAGGGGGCATGCTCGCGAATCAGGCACTCACCCCGACCCGCTCCGCCGGGTTCCCCGGTGCTGCCCGCGCTCGCTGTAGCTGTCGCTGTTCCGGCTGTTGAGCCAACGCGCTCCCGCCACCGCCGGGTCCACCCGACCCGGCCGCTGATTCCCTCCCCCGCTCCCACCGGGGCACCTCTCGCCGCCCCGCCCGCGATCCGGGCCCACGCGCCGCGAGACCCGCACCCCCACCGCTTCTCCGCCAAGGGACCCCCGCACCCATGAACAGCGACAGCGACCTCCAGATCGCCGGCGACATCCTCGAAGTCCCGCACCTGCTCCAGCCCCCGCGCGAGCACCCGGCCACCGTCGCCGAGTTCGCCGGCCTGGCCCGCTCCCTCGCCGCCGACCGCTCCCGGTGGGAGCACCTCGTCGAGTACGACGCCACCAGCCGCTGGTACCACCGGCTGCGCACCGGACCCGGCTACGAGGTGTGGCTGCTGTCCTGGGTGCCCGGCCAGGGCAGCGGGACCCACGACCACGGCCGCTCCTCCGGCGTGCTCACCGTCCTGGACGGCGCCCTCACCGAACGGACGGAGCGCGGCACGCGCGCGCTGACGGCCGGGGCCCAGCGCGTGTTCGCTCCCGGCTACGTCCACGAGGTCGTCAACGACGCGCTGGAACCCGCGGTCAGCCTGCACATCTACTACCCCGGCCTGACCGAGATGCCCATGCTCCCCGGGTCCCGGCTCCGTGCGGCCGGGGAGGCCCCCCTCGCCCCCCACTGCGAGGCCCGCACCGCTCCCGGCCCGGTGACTGCCTGACGCGATGTCGTGGCGGCCTGCAAGGATGGGTCCATGCGCATTGTGGTTCTGGCAGGCGGCATCGGCGGTGCCCGTTTCCTGCGCGGTCTGAAGCAGGCCGCGCCCGACGCGGACATCACCGTCATCGGCAACACCGGGGACGACATCCACCTCTTCGGGCTGAAGGTCTGCCCGGACCTCGACACGGTGATGTACACGCTCGGCGGCGGTATCAACGAGGAACAGGGCTGGGGGCGGACCGACGAGACCTTCCACCTCAAGGAGGAACTCGCCGCGTACGGCATCGGCCCGGAGTGGTTCGGTCTCGGCGACCGGGACTTCGCCACGCACATCGTGCGGACGCAGATGCTGAGCGCCGGGTACCCGCTCAGCGCGGTGACCGAGGCACTGTGCGACCGGTGGAAGCCGGGGGTACGCCTGATCCCGATGACCGACGACCGCGTGGAGACGCATGTCGCGGTGACGCTGCCCGACAGCGACTCCGCCGCGGGGGCCGGTGAGCGCAAGGCGATCCACTTCCAGGAGTACTGGGTACGGCTGCGGGCCTCGGTGCCGGCCGAGGCCGTCGTACCGGTCGGCGCCGAGCACGCCAAGCCGGCCCCCGGTGTCCTGGAGGCGATCGCCGGGGCCGACGTGATCCTCTTTCCGCCGTCCAACCCCGTGGTCTCCGTGGGCACCATCCTGGCCGTGCCCGGCATCCGGGAGGCGATCGCCGACGCGGGTGTGCCGGTGGTCGGCCTGTCGCCGATCGTCGGGGACGCGCCCGTGCGCGGCATGGCCGACAAGGTCCTCGCGGCCGTCGGTGTGGAGTCCACGGCCCCGGCGGTGGCCGAGCACTACGGCTCCGGCCTGCTGGACGGCTGGCTGGTCGACACCGTCGACGCGTCCTGTGTGGAGCGTGTCGAGGCGGCGGGGATCCGCTGCCGGGCCGTACCGCTGATGATGACCGACGTCGAGGCGACCGCGCAGATGGCGCGGGAGGCGCTGACGCTGGCCGGAGAGGTGCGGGCGGTATGAGCGGCGCCCACCCGGCACCGGCACCGGCACCGGCACCCGACGGCTACCAGGTCCGGGCCCTGGCGGGCCTGCCCGAGATCCACGAGGGCGACGACCTGGCCAAGCTGATCTCGGCCGCCGCACCGGACCTGGCCGACGGTGACGTCCTCCTCGTCACCTCGAAGATCGTCTCCAAGGCGGAGGGCCGCGTCGTCGAGGCAGCCGGCCGCGAGGCCGCCATCGACGCGGAGACGGTCCGCGTGGTGGCCCGGCGCGGCCCCCTGCGCATCGTGGAGAACCGGCAGGGCCTGGTCATGGCCGCGGCCGGCGTCGACGCCTCCAACACCCCTGCCGGCACGGTCCTGCTGCTGCCCGAGGACCCGGACGCCTCCGCGCGGGCGATCCGCGAGGGTCTGCGCGACATCCTCGGCGTCGAGGCCGGCGTGATCGTCACCGACACCTTCGGCCGCCCGTGGCGCGCGGGACTGACGGACGTGGCGATCGGCGCCGCCGGCGTCCGCGTCCTGGACGATCTGCGCGGCGGCACCGACGCCTACGGCAATCCGCTCGGCGCCACGGTCGTCGCCACGGCCGACGAGCTCGCGGCCGCGGGTGACCTGGTCAAGGGCAAGGCCTCCGGTCTGCCGGTGGCCGTCGTCCGCGGTCTGCCGCACCTGGTGGCGGCCGACGACGGCGAGGGCGCGCGGGCGATGGTGCGCGGCGCGCGCGACGACATGTTCCGGCTGGGCACCTCCGAGGCGGTCCGCCAGGCGGTGACCCAGCGCCGTACCGTGCGGTCCTTCACGGACGAGCCGGTCGACCCGGACGCCGTACGCCGCGCGGTGGCGGCCGCGGTGACCGCCCCGGCCCCGCACCACACCACGCCGTGGCGTTTCGTCCTGCTGGAGTCTCCCGGGTCCCGCACCCGCCTCCTGGACGCCATGCGCGACGCGTGGATCGCGGACCTGCGCCGGGACGGCAAGACGGAGGAGTCCATCGCCAAGCGCGTCCGCCGCGGGGACGTACTGCGCAACGCGCCCTACCTGGTCGTACCCTGCCTGGTCATGGACGGCTCGCACACCTACGGGGACGCGCGGCGGGACGGGGCCGAGCGGGAGATGTTCGTGGTCGCCACGGGCGCCGGCGTGCAGAACTTCCTGGTCGCGCTGGCCGGGGAACGGCTGGGCTCGGCATGGGTGTCGTCGACGATGTTCTGCCGCGACGTGGTCCGCGAGACCCTGGACCTGCCCGCGGGCTGGGACCCGATGGGCGCGGTCGCCGTGGGCCACCCGGCCGAGGACCCCCGTCCGCGGCCCGAGCGGGAGGCGGGCGCCTTCATCGAGGTGCGGTGAGCCGGGCGCGCGGGCGCCTACCCTCTTAGAGGCCCCGCTTCCTCATGGGGCCCGCTCTCATCTCCACCCCTGGGACTCCCGTGGCAGGACGTTTCACTCCCCGCCCGACGCGTACGACCGTGCGCGGCGGCCATGTCGCCGTGCCCGCCGCCGCGGGAGTCCCCCGCCAGGCACCGGCGCCGGCGCGCGTACGCACCTGGGTGCCGGAGGGTCCGCTGGACCTCGGCCTGGTGCTCGGGCCGCTGCGGCGCGGGCCCGGGGATCCTACGTTCCGGGCGCTGCCGGACGGCTCCGTGTGGCGGGCCAGCCTGACTCCGGCGGGCCCGGGGACACTCCGGGTGACGCAGCGGTCCGGTGAGGTCCGGGGCGAGGCGTGGGGGCCGGGCGCGGACTGGCTGCTGGAGAAGCTGCCGGAGATACTCGGGGCACTGGACGATCCGTCCGCCTTCGTGCCCCGGCACAAGCTGCTGGCGCTGACGCGGCACCGCCGGCCGGGGCTGCGGCTGACCCGGACCGGGCTGGTGCTGGAGTCGTTGATCCCGTCGGTTCTGGAGCAGAAGGTCACGACCGGTGAGGCGTACCGGGCGTGGCGGCTGCTGGTACGGAAGTACGGCGAACCGGCTCCGGGTCCCGCGCCGGAACGGATGTCGGTGATGCCGGCGCCTCGTACCTGGGCGCTGATCCCGTCCTGGGAGTGGCACCGGGCCGGGGTCGACGACAAGCGGGCGTCGACGGTGCTGCGGGCGGTGCGGGTCGCCGCGCGGCTGGAGGAGGCGGTGGGAATGCCTCCGGAGGCGGCGCAGGAGCGGCTGGAGCTGGTGTCGGGGATCGGGCCGTGGACGTCGGCGGAGACGGTGCAGCGCAGTCACGGGGCGGTGGACGCGGTGACCGTGGGGGATCTGCATCTGCCGGGGATCGTGGGGTGGGCGCTCGCGGGGGACCGGGATGCCGATGACGCGGGGATGCTGGAGCTGCTGGAGCCGTATGCGGGGCAGCGGCATCGGGCCGCGCGGTTGATTCTGCTGAGCGGGAGGGTGCCGGGGCGGCGGGCGCCGCGGATGCCGTACGGGGATATCGGGCGGTTTTGACATCCTCCCCCAGTTGAAGCTGGGGGTTTCCTGGCTCAGGCTGCCTCCGGGAGCAGCGCTCCCGGAGGACTTCCACCATCAGCACCAGCCGGGTTGAGACCAGCCCGGACGAGCATCAGGCGGGCGGAGTTCTTGTCCCGGGGGGACACGGCTCCGCACGCGGTGCACGCATACGTGCGTTCGGAGAGGGGAAGTGCGTGCTTGGTTCTCGCACCGCACTGTGCGCAGTCCATCGTGGTGTGGGCCGGGTGCACCAGGTGCACGATGCGGCCGTGCTTGCGGGCCATCTCGACCAGCGCGGTCCTGGTCGCGCCGATCGCGGCGTCGGCGGCCTTGCGGGCCATCGTCGGCCTCGCGAGGAACGTGGGGCGGAAGTCCTCGGCAGAAGACGCCCGGCCGGCCTCAGCGGCCCTGGTAACGGGCGGCCGTGGAGCGCGTGGTGCCGAGCTTCTTGTACAGCTTTCCCCCTGGGCACGAGGTGTTGAACCCGTCCCGGTGACCGGAGATCACGTTCAGTCGTACCTTCTTGCCTTTGCCGTAGAGGTAGCCACCGCCGGACGTCAGATATGTCTTGGCCTTCGGATTCATGCCGTGCAGTCCCAGCTTCCAGGCGGTGAGCCGGGAGACCGCCTTCACGGCGGACTTCGAGGGTTTCCTGGACCCGTAGGAACCGATCACCGCGATGCCCGTGGACTTGCTGTTGAAGCCCATGGTGTGGGCGCCCTTCACCGGCTTCGCCACTCCCCCGGCGCGGCCCTCGTAGATCCTCCCGCACTTGTCGATGAGGAAGTTGTAGCCGATGTCCCGCCAGCCCAGGCTGCGGACGTGGTAGCGGTAGAAGCCGCGGATGAGTGAAGGCGCCTGGGAGCACTTGTAGTTGTTGCCGGAGGCGGTGTGGTGCACGAAGGCGGCCTTGACCTTGCTGGTGTACGTGAACTTCTTCTCCCGCAGGCCCTCGTCCGCCCCCCAGCCACGCCGGGTGACGATGGCGGGCCGCGGTCCGATGTACGGCTTGGCGCGCTGCTCCTCGGTCAGCTCGGAACCGCGCAGGGTGAGGAGGTTCTGCCGGGTCTGCTCGGCGTCCAGCTCCGGGATCTCGGTGGCCCCGAGCGGGGCGAGTCCGGCGTTGGCCGCGGAGGCTGCGGCCGCCTCGGCGCTCAGCGGGGCGGTACGGC
>NZ_NEUB01000050.1 GCF_002910825.1 Streptomyces sp. SM1
ATCGCGTCGGCCAGGCCCTCCGGCGACAGCACCGGGTCGTCCAGCAGCACCGAGGCGTGGGCCTCGCCGGTCAGGACGGCGGTCAGCATGGGCGCCGCCCAGCTCAGCGCGTTCGCCACCGGCTCCAGGTGACTGCCGGCCGTCCGCTCCCGCAGTTCCTCGAACCGCCCCTGGGCGCGTACCTCGGCCCAGCGGGCACCCGGACGGACCGCGGCGCCGTCACGCCGTACGACCTCCTGCCGGGTCAGCCGGTCGAGCCAGGCGTCCAGGACGGGGCGCTGCTCGGCGCGCACCGGCAGGGTCCCGGCCGGGTCCGGGGCGGGCGTCACCAGGGGAGCGATCACCTCGGCCAGCACCGCCTCGACGAGCCCTTGTTCGAGCGGATCAACCTCGGGCGCGGGTCCACTGTCCGCGTGCCCCGAGGGGCCGGCGTCCTCGGCGCCACTGTCCTGGCCCGCGTCGAGGGGGGTGCGCTCCACGACCGCGGCGACCAGTTCGCGGCGGCGGTCGCCGACGGTGACGACGACCGCCGAGGAGACTTCGGGGTGCGACTGCAGAGCGGCCTCGATCTCGCCGAGTTCGACCCGGAAGCCGTTGATCTTCACCTGGTGGTCCAGCCGGCCCAGGAACTCCAGGTTCCCGTCAGGCCAGTAGCGGCCCAGGTCGCCCGTGCGGTACCAGCGTTCCCCCGCCACCACGGGGAACCGTTCCGCCGTCAGGGCGGCGTCCCCGCGGTACCCGAGGGCCACACCGTGGCCGCCGATCCACAGCTCGCCCGGTACCCAGTCGGGGCAGTCGCGGCCCCGGCCGTCGACGACCCGGAACTTCTGGTTGCGCAGCGGCTTTCCGTAGGGGATGGACACCCAGTGCGCGGGTACCTCGGTGACCTCGTACGCGTTGGACCAGATCGCGGCTTCGGTGGCGCCGCCGAGCCCGACGAGGCGACATCGCCCGTGCGTCGCGGCGGCCAGCCGTCCGGGCAGGTCGAGGCCGATCCAGTCGCCCGACAGCAGGGCCAGCCGCAGCGAGGCGGGCAGCGCCTTCCCGTCCGCCGCGGTGAGCGCCATGTCGAGCAGCGCGGGGACGCTGTTCCAGACCGTCACCCCGTGCCGGGCGCACAGGGCCAGCCACCGGCTCGCGTCCCGCCGGTCGGACTCGTCCACCAGGACCAGGGCACCCCCCTCGGACAGCAGCCCGAAGATGTCCCACACCGAGAGATCGAAGTCCAGGGCGGAGACGGCCAGCACCCGGTCGCCCGCGCCGATGCTGAACCGCTCGTCGATGTCCTCGACGGTGTTGACCGCGGCCCGGTGACTCACCTCGACGCCCTTGGGCGTACCGGTGGAACCGGAGGTGAAGATGACGTACGAGGTGTCGTCCGGAGCGGCGGGCACCGGTGCGTCGAGCGGTTCCCCGGCCAGCGCCTCGTCG
>NZ_NEUB01000546.1 GCF_002910825.1 Streptomyces sp. SM1
GCCGGCTTCGTGCGGGCGGCGCGGGCACCGGTGGCCGCGGGCTCGGGAGAGACGACGCGCGAAAGGGGGCGGCTCCGGCGTTGTGCGCGGAGCCGCCCCCTTTCCCGCTACCGGCGCCCGTGCGGGGGAGCCGGGGGAGCGGCGGTCACTTCTTGTCGAGCAGGTTCTGGACGTCCGCGCGGACCTCGTCCGTGGCCAGGCCCCGGATCGTCAGCGTGGTGCGGCGGCGCAGCACGTCGTCCGCGGTCTCGGCCCACTCGTGGTCCCGGGCCCAGACGACCTGTGCCCAGATCTCCGGGGCGTCCGGGTGGACGCGCCGGCCCAGCGCCGGGTCCTCGTTCGCCAGGCGGGCGATGTCGAAGGCCAGCGAGCCGTAATGGGTGGCCAGGTGCCTGGCGGTGTCCGCCGCCATGCGGGGGCCGGGCGCCGGGCCGTCCACCAGCAGCCGGTGGGCCACCGCGCGGGGGTTGGCCACGCCCGGCAGCGGCAGCTTCTTCGGCAGCGAGGAGATCGGCTCGAGGTCCTCGCCCAGCGGGTGGCCGGGCAGTGCCTGCAGCTTCTGCATCACCGTGCGGCCGATGTGGCGGAACGTGGTCCACTTGCCGCCCGCGACGGACAGCATGCCGCCCCGGCCCTCGGTGACGACCGTCTCCCGCTTGGCCTTGGCCGTGTCCCCGGGACCGCCCGGCAGCACCCGCAGCCCGGCGAAGGCGTAGGTGATCAGGTCACGGTCGAGCTGCTGGTCGCGGATGGAGAACGCGGCCTCGTCCAGTATCTGGGCGGTGTCCTTCTCGGTCACCGCGACATCCGCCGGGTCGCCCTCGAACTCCTCGTCGGTCGTGCCGAGCAGCAGCATGTCCTCCCAGGGGAGGGCGAAAGTGATCCGGTACTTGTCGATCGGAGTGGCGAGCGCCGCCTTCCAGGGGGAGGTCCGCTTCAGGACCAGGTGCGCGCCCTTCGACAGCCGGATGGATGGCGCGGCGCCGGGGTCCTCCATACGCCGCAGGTGGTCGACCCAGGGGCCGGTCGCGTTCAGTACGAGCCGGGCGTCCACGCCGAACTCGTCGCCGGAGAGCCGGTCGCGCAGCTCGGCGCCGGTGACCCGGCCCTTGGTGAACCGCAGGCCCGTCACCTCGGCGTGGTTGAGGACGACCGCGCCGGACTCGGCCGCGGCGCGGACCGTCATCAGCGCCATGCGCGCGTCGTTCATCTGGTCGTCGCCGTACACGGCCACGGCCTTGAGGTTCTCGGTGCGCAGCTCCGGCACGTCCTGCGCGGCCTTGGCCGGGGAGAGCAGGTGGCCGACGCCGTCACCGAACGCGGACAGCGCCGAGTACGCGAAGACGCCGGCCCCGAGCTTCGCCGCGCCGTGCGGCCCGCCCTTGTACACGGGGAGGTAGAACGTGAGCGGGTTCGCCAGGTGGGGGGCCACCTGGCGGGAGACCGCACGGCGCTCGAAGTGGTTCTCCGCCACCAGCTTCACCGCACCGGTCTGCAGGTAGCGCAGACCGCCGTGGAGCAGCTTGGAGGAGGCGGAGGAGGTGGCGCCCGCGAAGTCGCCGGCGTCCACCAGAGCCACCCTGAGGCCGGACTGCGCGGCGTGCCAGGCGGTGGAGATGCCCAGGATGCCGCCGCCGATCACGAGAAGGTCGTACGACGCCTTGGAGAGCTGCTCCCGGGTCTCGGCGCGGCTCGGGTTGGAGCCGGACGCCGGGTGCGTCCCCAGGGCAGGCACGGACTGCAGGGTGGACTGGCTGGTCATGGTGGTTCCTACTCCTCGTCCTCGAGCCAGCCCAGGGTCCGCTCGACGGCCTTGAGCCAGCTCTTGTACTCACGGTCGCGGATTTCCGCGTCCATGCGGGGGGTCCACTCGGCGGCCCGCCGCCAGTTGGCGCGCAGGTCGTCGGTGCTGTTCCAGAAGCCGACGGCGAGGCCGGCGGCGTAGGCGGCGCCGAGGCAGGTGGTCTCGGCGACCATCGGACGCACCACGGGGGCGTCCACGAAGTCGGCGAGCGTCTGCATCAGCAGGTTGTTGGAGGTCATGCCGCCGTCGACCTTGAGGGCGGTGAGCTCCACCCCGGAGTCCTTCGTCATGGCGTCCGCGATCTCCCGCGTCTGCCAGGCGGTGGCCTCCAGGACGGCGCGGGCGAGGTGCGCCTTGGTGACGTACCGGGTCAGTCCGGCGATCACACCGCGGGCGTCGGAGCGCCAGTACGGGGCGAACAGACCGGAGAAGGCCGGCACGAAGTAGGCGCCGCCGTTGTCCTCGACGGAGAGCGCGAGGGTCTCGATCTCGGCGGCGGTGGAGATCAGGCCCATCTGGTCGCGCATCCACTGCACCAGCGAGCCGGTGACGGCGATCGAGCCCTCCAGGGCGTAGACCGTGTCCTGGTCGCCGATCTTGTAGCCGACCGTGGTCAGCAGACCGCTGTAGGAGTTGATGATCTTGTCGCCGGTGTTCATCACCATGAAGGTGCCGGTGCCGTACGTCGACTTGGTCTCGCCCTCGGCGAAGCAGGTCTGGCCGAACAGGGCCGCCTGCTGGTCACCGAGCGCGGAGGCGACCGGGATGCCGCCGAGCAGGTCGCCCAGCTTGCCGCCGGTGATCTCGCCGTAGACCTCGGCGGAGGAGCGGATCTCCGGCAGTATGGTCAGCGGGACGCCGATGGACTCGGCGATCTTCTCGTCCCACTGCATGGTGTGCAGGTTCATCAGCATGGTGCGGGACGCGTTGGTGACGTCGGTGACGTGGTGGCCGCCGTCCGCGCCTCCGGTCAGGTTCCAGATGACCCAGGTGTCCATGGTGCCGAAGAGGATGTCGCCCGCCTCGGCGCGCTCCTTCAGACCGTCGACGTTGTCGAGCAGCCAGCGGGCCTTGGGGCCGGCGAAGTAGGAGGCGAGGGGAAGGCCCGTCTCGCGGCGGAAGCGGTCCTGGCCGACGTTGCGGCCGAGCTCGCGGCAGAGGGCGTCGGTGCGGGTGTCCTGCCAGACGATGGCGTTGTGGACGGGCTCACCGGTGTTCCTGTCCCACAGCACGGTGGTCTCGCGCTGGTTGGTGATGCCGATGGCCTTGATGTCGTCGCGGGTGATGCCGGCCTTCTCGATGGCACCGGCGACGACTTCCTGGACATTGGTCCAGATCTCGGTGGCGTCGTGCTCGACCCAGCCCGGCTTGGGGAAGATCTGCTCGTGCTCCTTCTGGTCGACGGAGACGATGCGCCCGTCGCGGTCGAAGACGATGCAGCGGGAGGAGGTGGTGCCCTGGTCGATGGCGGCGATGAACGGCCCGTGGCCGTGAGAGGCGATGCCGGCGGTGTGGGCGTCGGTCACTGTGTGCTCCTGGGGGGAGTTCCTGGGTTACGGGGCTGTGTGTACGGCGCTACTACAAGATTCGCGCTTCGCGGCGATTCGGTCACCTATGCGAAGGCAAGGTTGTAGATACCGGCCGCGAGGGCACCGCCGATCAGCGGGCCGACCACCGGGATCCAGGAGTAGGACCAGTCGGAGCCGCCCTTGTTGGGCAGCGGCAGCAGCGCGTGCACGATGCGCGGACCGAGGTCACGGGCCGGGTTGATGGCGTAACCGGTCGGGCCGCCCAGCGAGAGGCCGATCGAGACGACGACGAGCGCCGTGATCAGACCGCCCAGCACACCGAGGCCGTTCCCGGCGTCGTTCAGGCCCTGGGTGAGGATGGCGAGCAGCAGTACGAACGTGCCGACGATCTCCGTGGCGAGGTTCTGCACCGAGTGCCGGATCTCGGGGCCGGTGGAGAAGATGCCGAGCACGGGGCCCGCGCCCTTCTCCTGCGCCTCGACCGACTTGGCGGCGGTGGCCTGAGCACCCGGACCGCCGACGATCTCGCGGTCGGTGAGGTGGGCCTGGAACTGACCGTAGTAGGCGATCCAGACCAGCGTCGCACCGATCATCGCGCCGAGGAGTTCTCCGGCGAAGTAGACCGGAACGTTGCCCCACTCGCCGTCCTTGATGGCGAGTGCCACGGTCACGGCCGGGTTGAGGTGGGCCCCGGAGAGGGGCCCCGCTATGTACACCGCCGTCATGACGGCGAAGCCCCAGCCGAAGGCGATGGCGAGCCAGCCGGCGTTACGGGCCTTGGAGGCCTTGAGCGTCACGGCGGCACAGACGCCGCCGCCGAGCAGGATGAGTATGGCGGTACCGATGGTCTCGCCGATGAAGATGTCGGAGCTGGACACCCGCGACTCCTTTGTCCTTCGTCCAGGGAGCCGACCCCCGGGTCCCACCGGGGATTGGCGCCCTCAGGGGTGAGAGCGATGCCGGCCCTTGGCGTTGTCACACCCTAACGCGTATTGCCGGTTAGTGTTCGACAATGCCGACCGATGGACGGGAGTCTTGCCCGGCGTCCGGGTGGCGTCAAGAGTTTGGTTGCCGGAAGCGCGATCGTTATTGATTGCCCCGGGTTGTCGATCTTCGCGGCGTTTCCGCAGCCGGGCGCCGGGCTGCGGTGCCCCGGGACATGCCGGTGACCGGAACGCCGTGCGGCATCCCGGTTCTCGTCCTCGTGCCGCTCAGAACCGCCCGGCGCCCAGATCCCGCGACACCGCGCGGGCGCAGTCCCGTACCGCCGCGATCAGCTCGGGCCGCAGCTCGCCGTCCCGGCGCAGCCGCTCCACCGCCCCCGCGATGCCCACCGCGCCCACCGGCATGCGGCGCCGGTCGTGGATGGGGGCGGCGAGGGAGGCGACGCCTTCCCAGGTCTCCTCCACGTCCGCCGCGTACCCGCGCGCGCGGGTGAGGTCGAGGATGTGCTCGAAGGCGCCGAGATCGCACACGGTGCGGTCGGTGAAGGCCTTGCGGTCGGCCTCCAGGGCCTCGCTGTGCGCCACCGGGTCGTAGGCCGACAGGACCTTGCCCAGGGCCGTGGAGTGCAGCGGCTGCATGGCGCCGATCTCCAGGACCTGCCGGCTGTCGTCGGGCCGGAAGACGTGGTGCACGATCAGCACGCCCTGCTGGTGCAGCACCCCCAGGTAGACGCTCTCACCGCTGGAACGGGCCAGGTCGTCCGTCCACACCAGGGCGCGCGCCCGCAGCTCGTGCACATCGAGATAGGTGGTGCCCAGGCGCAGCAGCTCGGCGCCCAGCTGGTAGCGCCCGGAGGCGTCGTCCTGTTCGACGAAGCCCTCGTGCTGGAGGGTGCGCAGGATGCCGTGGGCGGTGCCTTTGGCGAGGCCCAGCGACGAGGCGATGTCCGACAGGCCGAGCCGCCGCTCGCCGCCCGCGAGCAGCCGCAGCATCGCCGCCGCCCGCTCGAGCGACTGGATGTTCCGTGCCATCGCCGTACTGCCTCCGTCCCCTTCGATCGCCGCCCGCGACGTCGCTGCCGCCGTTCGGCAATGTCGAACACTACCGGTCCATGCCGACCTCCCGCCAACGGTCGGCGGGGATCCGTTCCGCAACTCCTCTTCCAGGCGCCGTGTCCCGGCCATCATCGTCCGCCCCGTGGACGCGCTGAACATCAGGGCGTGCTCCCGGATACCCTGACGGCGTGCGCCCTGCCGGGAAGCGCGGACAGAAGCCTCCCGGACAGCCGCAAAGCCGACAGCCGTCGCACCTGAGGGAGCCCCTTTCATGGCCTCGTTGCCGCTGACCCCTTCCGCCGACAGCCGGACCCGTGCGTCCGCTCTCCGTGAGGCACTCGCCACCCGCGTGGTGGTCGCCGACGGAGCGATGGGCACCATGCTCCAGGCCCAGGACCCCACCCTCGAGGACTTCCAGAACCTCGAGGGCTGCAACGAGATCCTGAACCTGACCCGTCCGGACATCGTCCGTTCGGTCCATTCCGAGTACTTCGCCGCGGGAGTGGACTGCGTCGAGACCAACACCTTCGGCGCCAACCTGACCGCCCTGGGCGAGTACGACATCGCCGAACAGGTCACCGAGCTGTCCGAGGCGGGTGCCCGGATCGCCCGCGAGTCGGCGGACGAGTTCGCCGCGCGGGACGGCCGGCCGCGCTGGGTCCTGGGTTCGATGGGACCGGGCACCAAGCTGCCCACCCTCGGCCACACCACGTTCGCCGCCATCCGCGACGCCTACCAGCAGAACGCCGAAGGGCTGCTCGCGGGCGGCGCGGACGCGCTGCTGGTGGAGACGACCCAGGACCTGCTGCAGACCAAGGCCTCCGTCGTCGCCGCCCGCCGCGCGATGGAGACCGCCGGATTCGAGGTCCCCCTGATCGTCTCGGTCACGGTGGAGACGACGGGCACCATGCTGCTCGGCTCGGAGATCGGCGCCGCGCTGACCGCGCTGGAGCCGCTGGGCGTCGACATGATCGGCCTGAACTGTGCGACCGGTCCCGCCGAGATGAGCGAGCACCTGCGCTACCTGGCCCGCCACTCCCGGGTCGCGCTGTCCTGCATGCCGAACGCGGGTCTGCCCGAGCTGACCAAGGACGGCGCGCGCTACCCGCTGTCCCCGGGAGAGCTGGCCGACGCCCAGGAGAACTTCGTACGCGACTACGGCCTGTCCCTGGTGGGCGGCTGCTGCGGTACGACGCCCGAACATCTGCGGCAGCTTGTCGAACGGGTGCGCGATCTGGAGCCGCGGGAGCGCGACCCGCGCCCGGAGCCGGGCGCCGCCTCCCTCTACCAGACCGTCCCCTTCCGCCAGGACACCGCGTACCTGGCGATCGGCGAGCGGACGAACGCCAACGGGTCGAAGAAGTTCCGGGACGCGATGCTGGAGGGCCGCTGGGACAACTGCGTGGAGCTGGCCCGCGAGCAGATCCGCGAGGGCGCGCACATGCTCGACCTGTGTGTCGACTACGTCGGACGGGACGGCGTGGCCGACATGGAGGAGCTGGCGGGGCGGTTCGCGACCGCCTCCACGCTGCCGATCGTGCTGGACTCCACCGAGGTGGACGTCATCCGGGCGGGGCTGGAGAAGCTCGGCGGCCGCGCGGTGATCAACTCGGTGAACTACGAGGACGGCGACGGGCCGGAATCGCGCTTCGCGCGGGTCACCCAGCTGGCCAGGGAGCACGGGGCCGCGCTGATCGCGCTGACCATCGACGAGGTGGGACAGGCCCGTACGGCGGAGAAGAAGGTGGAGATCGCCGAACGGCTGATCGACGACCTGACCGGGAACTGGGGCATCCGTGAGGAGGACATCCTCATCGACTGCCTGACGTTCACCATCTGCACCGGTCAGGAGGAGTCCAGAAAGGACGGTCTCGCGACCATCGAGGGCATCCGCCTGCTGAAGGAGCGCCACCCCGAGGTGCAGACGACCCTCGGCCTGTCGAACATCTCCTTCGGCCTGAACCCGGCCGCCCGGATCCTGCTGAACTCCGTCTTCCTCGACGAGTGCGTCAAGGCCGGACTGGACTCCGCGATCGTGCACGCCTCGAAGATCCTGCCGATCGCGCGGTTCGGCGAGGAGGAGGTCACCACGGCCCTGGACCTCATCCACGACCGGCGCCGTGAGGGCTACGACCCGCTGCAGAAGCTCATGCAGCTGTTCGAGGGCGCCACCGCCAAGTCGCTGAAGGCGGGCAAGGCCGAGGAACTGGCCGCGCTGCCGCTGGAGGAGCGCCTCAAGCGCCGCATCATCGACGGGGAGCGCAACGGCCTGGAGGCCGACCTGGACGAGGCCCTCACCGGGCGCCCGGCGCTCCAGATCGTCAACGACACGCTGCTGGACGGCATGAAGGTGGTGGGCGAGCTGTTCGGCTCCGGCCAGATGCAGCTGCCGTTCGTCCTCCAGTCCGCCGAGGTGATGAAGACCGCGGTGGCGCATCTGGAGCCGCACATGGAGAAGACCGACGAGGCCGGCAAGGGCACCATCGTGCTGGCCACCGTCCGCGGCGATGTGCACGACATCGGCAAGAACCTCGTCGACATCATCCTGTCGAACAACGGCTACAACGTGGTCAACCTGGGCATCAAGCAGCCCGTCTCCGCGATCCTGGACGCCGCCGACCAGCACAAGGCGGACGTCATCGGCATGTCCGGCCTGCTGGTCAAGTCGACCGTGATCATGAAGGAGAACCTCGAGGAGCTGAACCAGCGCGGGCTCGCGGCCGACTACCCCGTCATCCTCGGCGGCGCCGCGCTGACCCGCGCCTATGTCGAACAGGACCTCCACGAGATCTACAGCGGCGAGGTCCGCTACGCCCGCGACGCCTTCGAGGGCCTGCGCCTGATGGACGCCCTCATCGGCATCAAGCGCGGTGTCCCCGGCGCCCAGCTGCCCGAACTCAGGCAGCGCCGGGTCCGCGCGGCCACCGTGGAGATCGAGGAGCGCCCCGAGGAGGGGCACGTCCGCTCGGACGTGGCCACCGACAACCCGATCCCCGACCCGCCCTTCCGGGGCACCCGGGTGATCAAGGGCATCCAGCTCAAGGAGTACGCGAGCTGGCTCGACGAGGGCGCCCTGTTCAAGGGCCAGTGGGGCCTGAAGCAGGCCCGTACCGGCACGGGACCGACGTACGAGGAACTCGTCGAGACCGAGGGCCGGCCGCGGCTGCGCGGGCTGCTGGACCGGCTCCAGACGGACAACCTGCTGGAGGCGGCCGTGGTCTACGGCTACTTCCCGTGCGTCTCCAAGGACGACGACCTGATCGTCCTGGACGAGCAGGGCAACGAGCGCACCCGCTTCACCTTCCCCCGCCAGCGCCGCGGCCGCCGGCTCTGCCTGGCGGACTTCTTCCGCCCGGAGGAGTCCGGCGAGACCGATGTCGTGGGCTTCCAGGTGGTCACCGTCGGCTCCCGCATCGGCGCCGAGACCGCGCGGATGTTCGAGGCCAACGCCTACCGCGACTACCTGGAACTGCACGGACTGTCCGTGCAGCTGGCCGAGGCCCTCGCCGAGTACTGGCACGCCCGGGTGCGCTCCGAACTCGGCTTCGCCGGCGAGGACCCGGCCGCGATGGAGGACATGTTCGCCCTGAAGTACCGGGGCGCCCGCTTCTCCCTCGGCTACGGCGCCTGCCCGGACCTGGAGGACCGCGCGAAGATCGCCGCCCTGCTGGAGCCGGAGCGCATCGGCGTCGAGCTCTCCGAGGAGTTCCAGCTGCACCCCGAGCAGTCCACGGACGCCATCGTGATCCACCACCCGGAGGCCAAGTACTTCAACGCCCGCTGAGGCCCCCGCGCGGGCGGCCCCCGCCCGTCCGCGGACCGTCGCACGCGTCACATCAGGCGTCGCGGCTCCGCACGACGTACACTTGTCGGTCCACCGCAGGCCGGTTCCCCTCATGGGAACCGGCCTGAACGTCCCTCAAGGAGGTATGTGGATGACCGGTACGGTCCCCGCACTCGGAACTCTTGACGCCGAAGGCTCGGCCCTCCAGGCCGTGCTCCTCGACATGGACGGCACCCTGGTGGACACCGAGGGCTTCTGGTGGGACGTCGAGAAGGACGTCTTCGCCTCCCTCGGCCACACCCTCGACGACGCCTGGCGCCATGTGGTGGTCGGCGGCCCCATGACCCGCAGCGCGGGGTTCCTCATCGAGGCGACCGGGGCCGACATCGGCCTCGCCGAACTGACGGTGCTGCTCAACGACGGCTTCGAGGACCGTATCGACCGTGCCCTGCCGCTGATGCCGGGCGCCGCGCGGCTGCTCGCCGAACTGTCCGAGTACGAGACTCCCACGGCGCTCGTCTCCGCCTCCCACCGGCGGATCATCGACCGGGTGCTGACCATCCTGGGCCCGCACCACTTCGCGCTGTCGGTCGCGGGTGACGAGGTGTCGCGCACCAAGCCGCACCCCGACCCGTATCTCGCGGCGGCGACCGGACTCGGCGTGGATCCCCTGCGGTGCGCCGTCGTGGAGGACACCGTGACCGGTGTGACCGCCGCCGAGGCGGCGGGCTGCCACGTCGTCGCGGTGCCCTCGGTGGGTCCGATCACGGCGGCGGCCCGGCGGACGGTCGTCCCCTCACTGGAAGTCGTGAACCTGACATTCCTGCGCGGCCTGATGACGCACATGCACTAGGTGTTCACTTAGCGTGCGGCGGCCCGGGAAACGGAATTCACGCCGTCGGTACCCCGTGAGAGTGGCTGTTGCCCCGAAAGAATTCGCTCCGGTTGCCGACGGCCGAATTCCGGCTCCGTCCGGCCCTTTTCACGTGTGAGGTTCACCACATGGCAGGGCCTCGACAACGATGTCCGAGTGTGCCGTCCGCCCGATTTCGGGCGTCACGGGTGCGCCCTTGTGTCCCGATTGGTGGGAAGCTGCACTAATCCTTCCCCGGGTACCTTCGCCGATCCGTTCACACCCGGTTTCACTGCGTGATGAGCCGCCAACTCCGGCTGTCGCGAACCTCCCTGCGGGCGCGGACTAATGTCGACGCGAGAACCTCGCCCCCATCCTTGTGATCCGCCGCAACAACCCTGCATGGCGGATACACGGAGTCGACAGTCCTGGAGAAACTCGAGCATGAACCGCAAGACTTTGGTGCTGGCGGCCGCGATGGGCCTGCTCGCGCCGGTGCTCGCCGCCTGTGGCGACACCGACGGCGGGAGCGGCGACGGCGATGCGATCGTCGTGGGCACCACGGACCGGTTCACCGCATCCAAGGAGGAGGGCCCCGCGCCCCTCGACCCGGCCTGGGCCTACGACGTCGGCACCTGGAACATCCTGCGGCAGACCGTGCAGACCCTGATGGTGCAGCCCCGGGGCGACGGCGAGCCGGTTCCCGAGGCAGCCGAGACGTGCGGGTTCACCGATGCCGGCAACGAGCGCTACAGCTGCACCCTGCGTGACGGTCTGACGTTTTCGAACGGCGACGAGATCACCGCGGAGGACGTGAAGTTCTCCATCGAGCGCGCCCTCTCCCTCGAAGGTGACAGCGGTGTCTTCGCGCTGCTGTCCACCATCGACACCGTCGAGACGCAGGGCGACCACGAGGTGATCTTCCATCTCAACAGCGCCGACGCCACCTTCCCGTACAAGCTGTCCACCCCGGTCGCGGGCATCGTCAACTCGGACGACTACGACAAGGGCAAGCTGCGCGAGGGCTTCGTCGTCGACGGCTCCGGCCCGTACACCTTCGACAGCACGGTCGAGGACGGCGTGCTGGTCCGGGCCACCTTCACCAAGAACAGCAGCTACAAGGGCGCGCTGGAGGTGAACAACGACAAGGTCGAGATGGTCTCCTTCGACGACTCGGACGCCATGGGCGAGGCGCTGGAGAAGGGTGAGATCGACCTGATGAACCGCAGCATGTCGCCGGAGCAGATCCAGAAGCTCAGCACCGCCACCGACGGGGACATCGAGGTCATCGAGTCGCCCGGCCTGGAGATCCGCTACCTGGCCTTCAACACCGAAGCCGAGTCCGTGGAGGACAAGGCCGTCCGCCAGGCGATGGCCCAGATCATCAACCGCGGCGAACTGGTCGGCAAGGTGTACGGCTCCCAGGCCCAGCCGCTGTTCTCGCTCGTCCCCGCGGGTGTCACCGGCCACTCCAACGCGTTCTTCAACAAGTACGGCGAGCCGAGCGTCGCCAAGGCCCGCAAGCTGCTGCAGGAGGCCGGGGTGGAGACCCCGGTGAAGCTGACCCTGCACTACACGACCGACCACTACGGTCCCGCCACCAAGGGCGAGTTCGAGCAGCTGAGTGAGCAGCTCAACGACAGCGGCCTGTTCGAGACCGACATCAAGGGCGAGACCTGGAACAAGTTCCGCCCGGCCGGCCAGAAGGGCAAGTACGACGTCTACGGCATGGGCTGGTTCCCCGACTACCCGGACGCCGACGCCTTCACGGCCCCCTTCCTGGACAAGGACAACTTCCTCAACTCGCCGTACGCCAACACCGAGATCATCAAGAACCTGATCCCGGAGTCGCGCCGCCAGGCCGACCGGCTCTCCGCCTCCGACAGCCTGACGGAGATCCAGGACATCGTCGCCGCCGATGTTCCGGTGCTGCCCCTGTGGCAGGGCAAGCAGTACGTCGCCACGCGCGACACCATCACCGGCACCGCGTACGCCCTCAACTCGTCCTCCACGCTCCAGCTCTGGGAGCTCGGACGCGGCGTCAGCGGCTGACGGCCCGTACCGGCCCCGACCGGTGGCGCGGTCCGGGCAGAGAACGACAAGGCGAAACAAGTGAACCTGCGCAACCCCAGTGGCCAGTCCTGCCGATCGTGGCGGGGCTGGCCTCCGGCCTGTTGACCGGCTGTGGCACCGAGAACGGCGGCAACGGAGCCGGCGGCTCCGGCATCGTGGTGGGAGTGCCCGACGACGTCCTCGCCACCGACCCCGCCTCGGGCTACGACCCCGGCTCCTGGCTGTTGTTCAACAACGCCTTCCAGTCGCTGCTCAGTTTCCCCGAGGGAGCCACCGAGCCGCAGCCGGACGCCGCCGAGAGCTGCGGATTCACCTCGGCGCCGGCGGAGGAGGGCATCAGCGGCAAGGTGGAGGTGACCCCGTGGTCCACGCCGTCCCGCTACGGCCCGGCAACCGACCAGGAACTGAAGGCGATCGCCGGCCGGCTCAACGCCAGCGGACTCTTCGACGCCGACGTCAGGTCCGTCCCCTTCGCCCGGTACGAGAAGGACATCGCGGCCGGCAGGTACGGCGCCTACGTCAAGGGCTGGGTGCCCGACTACCCGGACGCCGGCAACTTCACCGGCCCCTTCTTCGGCGAGGGCAACGTGCTGGACAACGACTACGGCAACAGCACCATCACCGGAACACTGCTCCCGCGCACGGCCGCCGAGAGCGACCGCGCCGCCACCGACAGGGAGTTCGGCCGGATCCAGGACATCGTCGCCGAGGACGTCCCCGTCCTCCCGGTGTGGCAGGCCAAGCAGTACGCGGTCGTCCAGGACGGTGTGTACGGCCTGGAGTACTGCCTCGACGCCTCGACCGTGTTCCGGTTCTGGGAGCTGCGCAAGGCCTGACGCCCCGCCGGTACGGAGGAGGGCGCCCTCCTCCGTACCGGGAAGGGCGCCCTCCTCCGTACCACGGCGGGAGCGCGCTACTGCGCGCCGGGACGCACCAGGCCGCTCTCGTAGGCGTACACCGCCGCCTGCACCCGGTCCCGCAGACCCAGCTTGTTCAGCACGTGCCCGACATGGGTCTTGACGGTGGTCTCACTGACGAACAGATCGGCGGCGATCTCCGCGTTCGACAGCCCGCGGGCCACCAGTTTCAGCACCTCGACCTCACGGTCGGTCAGCGTGTGCAGCGTGTCCGGCACCGGCTCGTCACCGGACGGCAGATGCGTGGCGTACTTGTCCAGCAGCCGCCGCGTGATGCTCGGCGCGAGCATCGCCTCTCCGGCGGCCACCACGCGGATCGCCTGCACCAGTTCATTGGCGGGGGCGTCCTTCAGCAGGAAGCCGCTGGCCCCCGCCTTCAGGGCCTCCACCACGTATTCGTCGAGATCGAACGTCGTCAGCACCAGCACCTTCGCCGGCCCGTTCCGTTCCGGCCCGGTGATCTGCCGGGTCGCCTCCACCCCGTCCATCCGCGGCATACGGATGTCCATCAACACCACATCGGGCTGCAGCGCCCGCACCTGGTCCAGGGCCTGGAGGCCGTCTCCGGCCTCGCCGACGACCGCGAGGTCCTGCTCGGCCTCCAGAATCATCCGGAACCCGGTACGCAGCAGCGGCTGGTCGTCGACCAGTAGGACGCGGATGGCCACGTAAGTCTCCTTCGCTAGTCCGGTCCCATTCTGCCCTGATGGCCCCCGCCGGACTCAGCCGCCCTCACCGGGTGTCGGTACGGCCCTCACCGGGAGGGGATACGGCGGGGGAGTGCCGCCGAACTCCGGGCAATGCGCCTGGTGGTCGCACCAGCCGCACAGCTTCGTCGGACGCGGACGCCAGTCACCCGTCTCGGTCGCCAGCCGGATCGCCTCCCACAGCGCGAGCAGTTTGCGCTCGACCCGCTCCAGATCGGCCAGGACCGGGTCGTAGGTCAGCACGTCACCGCTGCCCAGGTACACGAGCTGGAGCCGCCGCGGGATCACCCGCTTCAGCCGCCACACCACCAGCGCGTAGAACTTCATCTGGAACAGCGCCCCCTCCGCGTACTCCGGGCGAGGGGCCTTGCCGGTCTTGTAGTCGACGATCCGCACCTCGCCGGTGGGCGCCACGTCCACCCGGTCGATGATCCCGCGCAGCCGCAGCCCGGACTCCAGCTCCGCCTCGACGAACAGCTCCCGCTCGGCGGGCTCCAGGCGGCTCGGATCCTCCAGCCCGAACCAGCGCTCGACCAGTGCCTCCGCCTGCGCCAGCCAGCGTGCGAGCCGCTCGCCCTCCGGATCGTCGGCGAACAGTTCCACGACCTCCGGACGCGACTCGCGCAACCGGTCCCACTGGCCCGGCACCAGCGCCTTCGCCCGCGGCGCGGTGCGCTCGGCCGCCGGGGCGTCGAAGAGCCGCTCCAGCACCGCGTGCACCAGCGTCCCCCTGGTCGCCGCCTCGCTCGGCTTCTCCGGCAGCCGGTCGATCACCCGGAACCGGTACAGCAGCGGACACTGCATGAAGTCACTCGCACGCGAGGGGGACAGCGACGCGGGCGGCACGGCGCGTGCCCCGGGCACCACGACGGGGTCGTCCCCCGCCGCCTCCGCCGTGACCGGGCTGCTGTCGGGCCGCGCCGCGCCCTCGGTGCTCGTCTCCATGCCCACAGACCTTACGGCCCGCCACCGACAATGCGGCGTGACCAAAGGGAGAGAAGGGGAAGGAGGGGGTGGAGACAGGGGTGCCGGGGCGGAACGAACGGCGATCGCCGCATACCATCGACGAGAGACCTCCCGTCCGGCAGGCGCGGGATACGCAGCGAACGAGGGGACACCGGTGGATGTAAGCGGCGGGCGCGGGCAGCCGCGGCCCGGCAACGACGAGTCGGCCGAACACACCGGGCCCGAGGCCCCGGCCGCCGACGACGCCGTCCACGAGTCCGGTGAACGCCCGGCGCCCTCCGCCGGCGCCCGTCCCGACGACCCCTCGTCACCCCC
>NZ_NEUB01000051.1 GCF_002910825.1 Streptomyces sp. SM1
GGCCTGGGCGGCTCCTGTCCAGGGGAGTTCGACCGAGACGGTCTTGCCGCCCTCCCGCGTGGGGCGGATTCTGAGCCTGCCCCCGCATTCCGCGGCCAGCCAGCGGATGATGACCAGCCCCCGCCCGTTGTCCTGCTGGACCGCGGCCGGCAGCCGCTTGGGGAACCGGGGGTGACTGTCCGTCACGCCGATGTGCACCCGTTCGTCACGGACCAGGACGACGTCCACCGTGAAGGTGGGTGACTGCCCGAACGTGTGCTGCACCGCGTTGGTGGCGAGTTCGGAGACGATCAGCCGGACGGTGTCGGCCAGCTCCGCGTCCGCCGGCATGCCCCATTCCGTGAGTGTCCCCACCGCATGGGCCCGTGCGGCGGAGACCGAGCCGGGATCGCTCGGCAGAGTGACGGATGCTTCCAGATGGTCTGCCATGGCGATGTCGTCCCTTTCCCACGGGCCGCGGTCCGACACGGGGCGGTTGGTTCGAGTACGGTCCCGCACTGGTGGTTCGTCGCCAGACTGCCATCCCCGCACGGCGCGGGGCGGCGATCCACCAAGATATGCATATATCTGTCGCTCAAAGCGGTGAACTCTGCGACGGGAGACCGTATCCGGGCGGCCCGGAAGGAGTAAGGAGAAACCCATGCAGCACGGGCCCGCGGTACGCCGCCGCAAACTGGGAGCCGAATTACGCGCGCTGCGCACCTCGGCGGGACTCACCAGCGGTGAGGCGGCCCGGCTCGCGGGCTGGCACCAGTCGAAGGTGAGCCGGATCGAGACGGGCACGAGCGGGGTGAAACCGGCCGACGTACGGTTACTGCTCGACGTCTACGGTGTGGCCGATCCGCAGCTGCGGGAGTTGCTGCTGGTGCTGTCGGGCACCGGTGACGACGGCGGCCGGCACCACTGGTGGCACGCCTACCGCGGTGTGCTGCCGCCGACCTACCGGGACTTCATCAGCCTGGAGTCGCAGGCGAGCGCGATGCGCACGCTGGAGACCACGGTGATCCCGGGGCTGCTGCAGACGCCGGAGTACGCGCGGGCGGTGACCGCGGCGGCGACCGAGGGCGCGTCGGAGGAACGTCTGGACACCCTGGTGGAGGTGCGGCTGGCCCGGCAGGACGTGCTGCGGACCGAGCCACCCCTGGAGCTGAGCGCGGTCCTGGACGAGGCGGTGCTGCGCCGGGAGGTCGGCGGTCCCGGAGTGATGGCCCGTCAGCTGAACCGGCTGGTCGAGGCGGCACGGTTGCCCCAGGTCCGGCTGCAGGTACTGCCGTTCTCCGCGGGGGCGCACATCGGGGTGACCGGTCCTTTCGTCATCTTTTCGTTTTCGCACACTTCGGATCTCGATGTTGTTGTTCTCGACCACTTGACGAGTAGCCTCTATCTGGAGGGGAAGGAAGACCTCCGGGCCTACTTGGAGGCCTTCAACGCCCTTTCCCTGCACGCTCTTTCACCCGAGGACTCGCTGGATTTCATCGCCGGCGCAGCAGCCGGCGCGTAAGGAGGCACGATGCCCGCACCGCCTCGGACCATCCCTTCCAGCCTCGCACTCCACGGTGTGCCATGGCTGCGCAGCAGCTACAGCACGGGTGCGAACAACTGCGTCGAGACGGCCAGGCCGACCTCCGGCCACCTGGCCGGGCTGCTCGCCGTGCGCGACTCCAAGGCCCCCGACGGGCCCGCGCTGCTCTTCTCCCCCGGTAGCTGGGCGGAGTTCGTGACCGCGGTCCGCTGACGGGACCCCGCACCGACCGACCGGCCCATCACCCGTCGATCCGACTGTCCGACTGTCCGCCGACCGTCATCGAGCGACGCACGGCCGTGCCCCGCCGACTCATGGCCGCGTCTCGCCGATCACTCGTACAGCGCGTTCGATCTCTGCCCCGGACAGGTCCGCGCGGGCGGTCAGCCTGAGCCGTGAGATGCCGTCGGGCACGGAAGGAGGCCGGAAGCAGCCCACGGACACGCCGGCCGCCCGGCAGTCGGCCGCCCATCGCACGGCCTGCTCCGGGGAAGGGGCCCGCACCGAGACGACCGCGGCGTCCGGACGTAC
>NZ_NEUB01000547.1 GCF_002910825.1 Streptomyces sp. SM1
AGACGAGCAGGACCGGCCGCCCGCTGCCGCGGGCCGCGTCGAGGAGGTCGGCCAGTTTCGCGATGTCCCCGGTGCGCCAGCGGGCCCGTCCGCTCTCCCGCCCGTCGGCGAGGGCGTCGTCGATGGTGTTCACGACGACCCCGACGATCCGGTCCTCGTGGGCGAGCTCCTCCAGCAGCGCGGGCGCGAGCCGGTGTCCGGCCGTGCCCTCGTAGCCGCCCTTGTGGAAGAGGACCGAACTGCGCCTGCGCTTCTTCCAGAAGGTGGCGAATCCGGCGCGTTCCACGTCCTGTCCGCCGTCGGCGGCGGTGCCGCAGAGCAGGGAGGCGCGGCTGACGCGCGTCACGGTGGGCAGCATCGCCACGGCGGCGAG
>NZ_NEUB01000548.1 GCF_002910825.1 Streptomyces sp. SM1
CGGCCCCCCGGCGGCCGGTCCGCAGGCCCGCCAGCAGCAGGACGGCCGTGACGGTGATGCCGAGCGCGTTGGCGGCGGCGATCCCCGCCACCCCCCAGCGGCCCACGGTCACGGCGCCGGCCAGCGACGTCACGACGATGCCCGCCGCCATCACGCCCACCGGGTACCAGCTGGGGCGGCCGGCCGAGAAGTAGCAGCGGACGAAGGCCCCCACGAGGGTCTGGCCGAGCAGACCCAGCGCGTACACGCGCATGACGTCCGCCGTCGCGGCGGTGTCGGCGGCGGTGAACGCACCCCGCTGGAAGAGCAGCCCGATCATCTGGGGGGCGCAGGCGATCACCGCGCACATGCCCAGCAGCACCACACAGGAGGCCAGCACCAGGTCCCGCTCCACGCGGGCCCGGGCACGCCCCGTGTCACCGTCCGCGAGGGCACGCGCCACCACCGGGAAGGTGACCGTGCACACCATCAGCGACAGCGTCATCGGGATCTGGGCGACCTTCTGCGCGTAGTTCAGGTGCGAGATGGCCCCGGCGGGCAGGGAGGACGCCAGGAAGCGTTCCACGAGGACCTGCGACTGACGGCACAGCGCGAACAGCAGCACGGCCGCGATCAGGGCGAACCGCACCGGCCGCTCCGCCTCCCCGGCCGGCCCGTCGGCGGCGGGC